>PHCU01000009.1 GCA_002842345.1 Betaproteobacteria bacterium HGW-Betaproteobacteria-12
GGCCGGATCGCCCGGGTGGCACTTGTTCTGGATACCGTCCAGACCGGCCATCAGCAGCGCGGCGAAGCACAGGTACGGGTTGGCGATCGGATCCGGGAAGCGGGTCTCGATACGGCGGCCCTTGGTCGAGGCGACGTGCGGGATGCGGATCGAGGCCGAACGGTTCTTCGCCGAGTAGGCCAGCTTGACCGGAGCTTCGTAGTGCGGGACCAGACGCTTGTAAGAGTTGGTGCCCGGGTTGGTGATGGCGTTCAGGGCCTTGGCGTGCTTGATGATGCCGCCGATGTAGAACAGGGCGGTATCGGACAGGCCGGCATAGCCGTCACCGGCGAACAGGTTCTTGCCGTCCTTCCAGATCGACTGGTGCACGTGCATGCCCGAGCCGTTGTCGCCGACGATCGGCTTCGGCATGAAAGTGGCGGTCTTGCCGTACTGGTGCGAGACGTTGTGCACCACGTACTTGAGGATCTGGGTCCAGTCGGCGCGCTTGACCAGGGTGTTGAACACGGTGCCGATTTCGCACTGGCCGGCGTTGGCCACTTCGTGGTGATGCACTTCGACCGGCACGCCCAGGGCTTCCAGGGTCAGGACCATGGCCGAACGGATGTCGTGCAGGCTGTCGACCGGCGGCACCGGGAAGTAGCCGCCCTTGACGCCCGGACGGTGACCGGTGGCGCCATTGCCTTCGTTCTTCTCACCGGAATTCCAGGCCGCTTCGGCGGAATGGATCTTCAGGTTGCAGCCGGACATGTCGACATTCCACTCGACGCCGTCAAAGATGAAGAATTCGGGTTCCGGACCGAAGTAGGCGGTGTCGCCGATGCCCGAGGACTTCAGGTAGGCTTCGGCGCGCTTGGCGATCGAGCGCGGATCGCGATCATAGCCACGGCCGTCGGCGGGATCGACGACGTCACAGGTCAGGACGATGGTCGTTTCGTCGAAGAACGGATCGACGTAGGCGGTATCGGGATCCGGCATCAGCTGCATGTCGGAAGCCTGGATGCCCTTCCAGCCGGCGATCGAGGAGCCGTCGAAGGCATGGCCGTTTTCAAACTTGTCTTCGTCGAAGGCGGAGACCGGCACGGTGACGTGCTGTTCCTTGCCACGGGTATCGGTAAAACGGAAATCGACGAACTTGGCGTCGTTTTCCTTGATCAGCTTGATCACGTCTTGCGGGGTTGCCATGAGCTTGGGTCTCCTAAGAAAACAGGGCGCCGGCTGGTCCGGCGACGATGAAAAAATTGCAACGCGGGGGACTTAGCAGAAAACATGCCAAAGGCCGGCGAGGTGGATTTGCATTTTGCCACAAGGAGATGCCGGGGTTGTGCAAGATTTATACGCACATTGTTGGTGCAAATATCAACAGAATGCACCGTTATTGTGCGACACAGCTATTCAGCCGTACCGTGCGGATCACCGGGTGTTCCTTCAGGCGTTCGGCCAAGGCCTTTTCGGCCTGCAACAGATCGGCGCCATCGGCGAAGACGGCATGGCCGAAAAATACCTCGATCTCGATGCCGCCGCCCAGGTAATGCAGGATGACCTTCTGCGGCTCCGGCAAGTCGGCCAGCAGCGGCTTCAGCTCGGCCAGCAGCGCGGCGCGACCGGGCAGACGCGCCACCGTCGCCAGGTCGATATCCATGTCGTTTTCGGGATCGATGTGCACCAGCACATCGAGCACTTCCGGCTGCTCGCGCAGGACGCGGGCGCGCGCCGCTTCAGCGATGCGATGGCCTTCCGAGACGCTGATCCGCGGATCGACCAGAACATGCGCGTCGACCAGCGCCTGATGCGCCATGCGCCGGGTGCGCAATTCGTGCAGGTCAAGCACGCCGGGCGTCGCCAGCAGGCTCTGGCGGATCGCTTCCACCCGTGACTCCTCGAGGCCGGTATCGATCAATTCCTTGATCGCCCCCCAGGCCAGACCCGCGCCCATGCGCAGGATCATGAAACCCATCAGCGCTGCCGCCAGCAGGTCGAGGAAACTCCAGCCGAGCAGCGCGCCGCCGATACCGACCACGACGACCAGGGCCGAGGCCGCGTCGGCCCGGGTATGCAGGGCATTGGCGATGAGCAGTTGCGAGCGCAGGCGCTTGGCGACGGCGATCAGGTAGCGGTAGAGGGCTTCCTTCGCCAGCACGGTGGCCACCGCTACCCAGAAAGCGGATATTTCGACAGCCGGCAGGGCTTCGACATGCTGTAGACGCAAGCCTGACTCCCACAGGATGCCGCCGCCGATCAACACCAGTGAAATGCCGAGCACCAGCGTTGCCGCCGTCTCGACCCGGGCATGGCCGTAAGGATGGGCCTGGTCGGCCGGATGGGCGCTTTGCCGGCTGGCGTAGATGACGAGAAAATCGGAGAGCAGATCGGAGAAGGAATGCAGGCCGTGAGCGATCAGCGACTGCGAATGGGCCAGCCAACCGACCACCAGCTGCACGACGGTCATCACCAGATTGACGGCGACACTGACCCAGGTGGCACGTTGCGCGGCGCCTGCGCGCTCCGCCGTTGCCGCCTGCGCCAGCTCCTGGTCTGCTCGTGCCATTTCTTCTGCCCTATACTGTGGGGCTCCGATTCTAGCAGCCTACGATTATGGGAAACCTAAGCAAGCTCCTGTCCCTGGCCCAGACGCGCGGACGCGCTCTGGAACGCCCCTACCAGGGCGAACTGACGCCGCGCGAAGCCTACGAGCTGCTGCAACTGGCGCCCGGCGCCCGGATCGTCGATGTCCGCACACGCGCCGAGTGGGACTGGGTCGGCCGGGTTCCCGGGGCGGTCGAGATCGAATGGAACCAGTACCCGGGCGGCGTGCGCAATCCGCATTTCGTCGCCGAATTGAAGCGTCAGGTCGATCCCGAGGCCCTGGTGATGTTCCTCTGCCGCAGCGGCGTCCGCTCGATCGCCGCGGCCAGCGCCGCCACCGAGGCCGGCTATGGCGACTGCTACAACATCCTGGAAGGCTTCGAGGGCGACAAGGACGCCCAGGGCCAGCGCAACAAGATCGGTGGCTGGCGCCAGGCCGGCCTGCCCTGGCATCAGGGATAATTGTTCACACCGGGCCAGAGAGCCCGCCTCCTTCAGAGATCAGCATGCAAACCGCGACCATTTCCTTCGATCCGTTCAACTCGCTTTCCGACGACGCCTGCCAGGAGCGCATCCGCGTTGCCCGTGCCAAGCTCGGCAAGAAAGCCGTGATCCTCTGCCACCACTACCAGCGCGCCGATATCTACCAGCACGCCGATCTGACCGGCGATTCGCTGAAACTCTCCCGCCTCGCCTCGCAGACCGATTCTGAATACGTCATCTTCTGCGGCGTGCATTTCATGGCCGAAGTCGCCGACATCATGACCGCGCCGCACCAGAAGGCCATCCTGCCCGACCTCGCCGCCGGCTGCTCGATGGCCGACATGGCCAACCTGGCCAAGGTCGAGCGCTGCTGGCGCGAGCTGGGCGAAGTATTGAATGTCGAAGAAGAGGTCACGCCGGTCACCTACATCAACTCGGCGGCCGACCTGAAAGCCTTCTGCGGCGAGCACGGCGGCATCGTCTGCACCTCGTCGAACGCCGGCACCATCGCCAAATGGGCCTTCGAACGCCGGCCCAAAGTGCTGTTCTTCCCCGACCAGCACCTCGGCCGGTGGACCGGTCACAACCTGGGCTTCCCGATGGACGAGATGGTCGTCTGGGACCCGGACCTGGAAATGGGCGGCCTGACGCCGGAGCAGATCCGCAAGGCGCGCATCCTGCTGTGGAAGGGCCACTGCTCGGTGCACCAGATGTTCCAGAAGTCGCACATCGACGCCTTCCGCGCCAAATATCCGGAGGGCCTGGTGATCGCCCACCCGGAGTGCAATTTCGAAGTCTGTGCCGCGGCCGACTACGTCGGCTCGACCGAGCACATCGTCAAGACCATCAAGGAAGCGCCGGAGGGCACGCGCTGGCTGGTCGGCACCGAACTGAACCTGGTCGACCGCCTGGCCAAGGAGGTGTTGCCGCAGAACAAGATCGTCCAGTTCATGGCGACCACCATCTGCATGTGCTCGACGATGCAGCGCATCGACCCGCAGCACCTGGCATGGACGCTGGAAAACCTGGTCGACGGCAAGGTGGTCAACCAGATCTCGGTGCCGCCGCACGAGGCGAAACTGGCCAAGCTGGCGCTCGACCGCATGCTGGCCATTTCCTGAGCCACCATGAGCCAGCCCGCGCTGCACATCACCACCTTCAACATCCACAAGGGCTTTTCGCAATTCAACCGGCGGATGATGGTGCATGAGCTGCGCGAGCGCCTGCGCCTGCTGAATCCCGACATCGTCTTCCTGCAGGAAGTCCAGGGCCTGCACCTCGGCCACGCCGAGAACCACCACAACTGGCCGGATGCAGCGCAGCACGAGTTCCTCGCCGAGGATTTCTGGCAGGCCGCGGCCTATGGCCGCAACATGCTCTACGACCACGGCCACCACGGCAACGCCATCCTGTCGCGCTTCCCCATCCTGCACGCGCACAACCAGGACGTCACCCACCTGCAGTTCGAGAAGCGCGGCCTGCTGCACTGCCGCATCGAGCTGCCGGCCGGCCCGCCGGCGCACTGCGTCTGCGTCCATCTGTCGCTGTTCGGCTATTCCCGGCGCAAGCAGCTGGCGGCGCTGGCCGACTACCTGAACGGCATGGACGACCCGGCGGCGCCGCTGATCATCGCCGGCGACTTCAACGACTGGAGCAATCGCGCCGGCAAGCTGCTCGAACAAAGCCTGGGCATGACGGAAGTGTTCAGCAACCAGGACAATGTGCCGGTACGCAGCTTCCCGGCGGCGATGCCGATGTTCCGCCTCGACCGCATCTACGTGCGCGGCTTCAGCGTCCATCGCACGGAGGTGCACCACGGCCTGCCATGGTCGAAGATTTCCGATCACGCGGCCCTCTCGGCGCACCTGGCAAGGCATGGCCACTGAGTATCTGGCCGGCAACCGCCTGACGCTGCTCGACTCGGGCAACGAGTACTTCCCTGCCCTGCTCGCCGCCATCGAAGCCGCCAGCCGCGAAATCTTCCTGGAAAGCTACATCTACGCCGACGACGAGATCGGCCACGAGGTCACCGGCGCCCTCTGCCGCGCCGCGGCGCGTGGCGTCATGGTCAATGTCATCGTCGATGGTTTCGGCGGCCGCAATTTCGCCGGCGATTTCCTGCCCAGGCTGCTCGCTGCCAACGTCCGCGCCATGCTCTACCGGCCGGAAATCAGTCGCTTCCGCCTGCGCCGCCACCGCCTGCGCCGCCTGCACCGCAAGCTGGTGGTGATCGACGCCCGCCTGGCCTTCGTCGGCGGCATCAACATCGTCGACGACAACAACGCCCCGGAAGAGATGCGGCCGCGCTACGACTACGCGGTCCTCGTCGAGGGGCCGGTCGTGCGCCAGGTGCACCATGCCGTGCGGCGGATGTGGGAGATCGTCGCCTGGGTCAATTTGAAGCGCCGCTTCCGCCTGGCGGCGAGCGAGGCGCCCCGTTACGAACCGGTCGGCACGCAGGCGGCCACCTTCCTGATCCGCGACAACATCCGCCACCGCAACGACATCCTGCACGCCTACATCGAGGCCATCGAGGCGGCGCGCGAGGAAATCCTCATCGCCAACGCCTATTTCCTGCCCGGCTTCCGTTTCGGCCGGGCGCTGCAACTGGCGGCCAAGCGCGGCGTCAGGATCACCATCCTGCTGCAGGGCAAGACCGACCACCCGCTGCTGCGCTTCGCCACCCAGGCGCTGTACAGCCTGGCGCTGGAACAGGGCATGCGCATCTTCGAGTACGAGAAGAGCTTCATGCACGCCAAGGTCGCCGTCATCGACGGCGAATGGGCCACCGTCGGCTCCTCCAACATCGACCCGTTCAGCCTGCTGCTGGCCAAGGAGGCCAATCTGGTCGTGCGCGACCGCGATTTCGCCGGCCAGCTACGCGCCGGCATCCAGGCGGCCATGTGCGACGGCGCCCGGGAAACGCGGCGCGAAGACCTGATCAGCCTGCCCTGGCATTCGCGCTTCCTGCGCTGGTTGAGCTACGGCGTCGTACGCGCCCTGGTCGGGGTCACCGGTTACGGCCCGAAGCACTGGCAGGCCGGCGAGGAAACACCCGGCCTCACGCCGGAAGCGAAATAGACCGCTGGCGCGGAATGGCGGCGAACTGCCAGTGCGCGCCCGCCCAGGCCCAGACATCCGCCGGCCGCCCGCGGCCGAGTTCTGCCGGCACCGGCTGACCGAGAAAACGCAGGGCGCGCACCAGCTCCGCCGCTGCCTCGCCGGCCGCCAGCGCCGGCGCCAGCGTCTGCTTCGACAGCTTCTCGCCGGCCGCATTGGCCGCCACCGGCAGGTGGGCATAGCGCGGCGTCAGGTAGCCCAGGCACTGCTGCAGCCAGATCTGGCGCGGCGTCGAGGCGAGCAGATCGGCGCCGCGGACGATGTCGGTGATGCCCTGCGCCGCATCGTCTACGACCACCGCCAGCTGGTAGGCGAAGAGGCCGTCGGCCCGGCGCAGGACGAAATCGCCGACATCGTGCTCGAGCAACTGGGCCAACCTTCCCTGCAGGCGATCGACGAAGGCCGTCTCGCCGGCAGCGACACGCAGCCGCCAGGCGCGCTCGGCGCGGCCGGGCGGCAGGCCGGCGCGGCAGGTGCCGGGATAGGCCAGCCCGCCATCGACCGCCGGCCGCGTCGCCGAATCGGCAATTTCCTTGCGCGAGCAGGCGCAGGGATAGGCCTGTCCGGCCCGGCGCAAGGCATCGAGCACTTCGCCGTAGGCCGCCGCGCGTTGGCTCTGCCAGAGCACCGGCCCATCCCAGGCGAAACCGAAGGCCTCGAGCGTCGCCAGGATCTGCTCCGCCGCGCCCGGCACATTGCGCGGCGTGTCGACGTCTTCCATGCGCAGCAGCCACTCGCCGCCTTGCGTGCGGGCATCGAGATAGCTGCCGACGGCGGCGACCAGCGAACCGAAATGCAGCGGCCCGGTCGGCGACGGGGCGAAGCGGCCGCGGTAGCGCGGCACGGCAGGCAAGCCGGCCAGCATTCAGACCTCAGAGGCGAAGCGGAAGCCGTTGCGCCCTTCGTGCTTGGCGCGGTACATCGCCTTGTCGGCGGCGGCGATGACCTCGGTGGCGTTGGCGCCATCGCGCGGATAGCAGCTGATGCCGATGCTGCCACCGATGGCCACGGACTCGCCACCGACATCGACCGGCGCGGCGAGCAAGGTCAGCAAGGTGCCGGCGATCTTGGCGATCACCGCCCGGTCTTCGGTGGCGTCGAGCAGGATGATGAACTCGTCGCCGCCCAGGCGGGCCACCGTGTCGATCTCGCGCACTTCCGCCACCAGGCGCTCGGCGACGGCCCGCAGCACCACGTCGCCGGCGCCGTGACCGAGGCGGTCGTTGATTTCCTTGAAGTGATCGAGATCGATGAAGAGCAGCGCCAGCGGCTCGCCGGTCCGCCGCGAGCGGGCCAGGGCCTGGGCCAGCCGATCGAGGAACAGGCGGCGGTTGGGCAGGCCGGTCAGGCTGTCGTGACTGGCCAGATGGTCGAGCTCGCGCTGCTTCTCCTGCAGCACCGCCATCTGGCCATCAACCTGTTGCTGCAGGGAATCGACGCTGCGGGCGAGCACGCCGATCTCGTCGCGCCTTTGAACCGGCAACGGCGTGCGCGCCTCGCCCGAGGAAAAATGTTCGACCGAGCACAGCATCTGGTTGAGCGGCCGGATCACCGCCCGCGCCAGCAGGATCGCCAGGAAGATCGAGACCAGGCTGAAGGCGAGGACGATGCGTGCCGTCGCCGTGCCGACGGTGTCGCTGTCGGCCAGCACGTCGGCCAGCGGCTGCGACAGCCCGAGGATGAAGGAGCGATGATCGTATTCGGCGGCGAAGCGATACTTGACGAAGGCGGCGACGGCCCGCCCCTGACCGGGCTGATCGGTAACCGTCACCAGTTCGCCCGGCTCGCCGGCCAGCAGCTCCGCGGTCGCCGGAAACTCGTGCTGCACCTGCACCCGCTGGCCGCGATCGAAGGCGAAGGTCTTGGCGGGATCCGGATGGACCAGGAAATCGCCCTGCCGATTGGTCAGCATGAAGGCGATATTGGCCGGCAGTTCGGCCGACAGCTGCTCGAAGATGCGGTTCATGTCCACACTGATCACGACCAGGCCGAGCACCCGGTTGCCCTCGCGGATCGGCACCGCCATCTGCATGGTCGGCTTGCCCAGGCCGGCGTGCGCCCCCTCCTCATGATTGATCGTCGGCGGCGAAATGTAGATCCGGTCAGTCGGCTGGCGCAGCGTTTCATAGACGTAGGGATAGTGCCCCTTCTCCTGCCGCTCGTCGCCGACCACGCGCACCAGGCCGCTGCCGTCGCGGTCGATGCGGACGCGCTCCAGACCGTGGTCGGCCGCGGCGATCAGGCGTATCTGGAAATACTCCGGACGCGTCGCCAGCATCCCGGCGAACAGCGCATCGATCCCGGCCTCGGCCCGCTCCCGCTCCGCCGCCAGCGTCGCCGCCAAGGCCTCGGCGGCCAGCGGATGGCCGGCCAGCAGGCGAACGTCGCGCACCACCCCTTCCAGGGTCACGACCAGTTGCCGGACCAGCACATGGGTCGCCGTCAGCAGGCGCTGTTCGGCCGCCGTGACGAGCAGCGAACGACTGGTGGAAAAGGCGTAATAGCCGGTCAAGCCCGAAGCCAGCATGCCGATCAGCGCCAGCAGCAGCGTGAAACGGCCGCCCAGGCCGAGGCGGATGGTCGGCCGCTTCATGGCGCCAGCACCCGGGCCGGGCGGTCGCCGGAAATCACGCGCGCCCACAGACGCTCGCGCCGACCGACATCCTCGACCGCTTCGAGCCAGCGCAGGCGGTCCTGCGGCCGGTTCTCCAGCGACTCGGCAATGGTGCTGCCCAGCCCCTGACGGCTGACCAGCAGACCGCTCACTTCCGGCTCCAGCATGTAGTTGAGCCAGGCCTCGACCAGTTGGCGATCGCGCGCGCCGGCCGCCACCACCCAGCAATCCAGCCAGGCCAGCGCCCCCTCGCGCGGAATCACGTAACCGACGTCGGCCCCGGCGGCGCGCAGCAGCTGCAATTGCTGCGTCCCGTAGTTGGCCAGCATCAGCGCGACGCGATGGCGGCGAAACAGCTCGACCGACTCCTCCGGCTGCGAATAAAAACCCAGCACATTGCGCCGCAACTCGATCAAGCGCTCGACCGCCGGCCGCCACTGCTCGGCGGCGAGGCGGAAGGGCTGCTCGGCACCGAGGCTGAGCAACGCCAGGGAAAAATTGTGCACGCCGCCGTCGTAGGCCAGCACCCGCCCGCGCAAGGCCGGATCCCACAGTGCCCGGAGCGAATCCGGCGGCTGCAGGAACTGGCGGCGGTCATAGATCAGACCCATCTCGGCATAGGTATAGGGAATGCCATAAACCTGGCCGCCGCGCACCAGGCCGGGAATCGCCGCGACCTGCCGGAAGCGCGGCAACTGCCGGCGGATGTTGGCGATGGCCGCGGGATCGATGGGCAGCGCCAGACCGCCATCGATATAGCGCTGCAACTCCGCCGTATTCACCGCGAAGACGTCGAAATCCCGGCCACCGCTGGCGCTCATCCGCTGCCACAGCGCCGTATCGGAATCGATCAGCGTCACCTCGACGCGCACCTGGTGCCGCTGCTCGAAGCCGCGGACGACATCCGGATCGGCATAGCCGGGCCAGGCCAGCACCCGCAACACCGCCGGCTCGGCAGCCTGCGCCGCCGGCAGCGGCAACAGCACGACCAGGCAGCAGAGCAGCGACAGGAAGGAGCGACGACGAACGCATGACATGCGTCGAGTATTACTCAATCACCCCGGCTTCGCCAGCGCCTGCGGGGCCGACCGCCGGCCGGCATTCGGAGCGCCAGCGGACCGGCAGCGGACGAAGGAGGCCATCGCCCCGCACCTTCTCCGACGCTCCGTGTCAAAGCTTTATCGCACACCCGTGGAGCGTCGCCATGAACGGACGATCCTACTTTACCGGCCTCGGACTGCTCGCCAGCCTGGCCTCGCCCCCAATGGCGCTAGGCGCAGTGACGGTGCAGTTCATCGCGCCCGAGCGCTATACCGATGTCGGCCACGGCTACGACAGCGAGCGTCACCTGCAGGCCATCGAAAAGCATTTCAAGACCCTGGGTCAACGCTGCCTGCAGGACGATGAAAGCCTCGAACTGCGCGTCCTCGACATCGACCTGGCGGGGCAGCAGGAGTGGTGGCAGCGCACCGGCTACGACGTCCGGGTGATGCGCGACATCAGCTGGCCGCGCCTCAGTTTCGACTACCAGTGGCGCACCGCCAGCGGCAAAATCCTGGGGCAGGGGCGCGAACAGGTTTCCGACATGAACTACCTGTGGCGCAGCGCCTGGGTGCGCAACTCGACGGAAACGCTGCCTTACGAAAAAGCGATGCTGGGCGACTGGTTCGAGCGCCGTTTCTGCCAAAGCCGCCAGCCGCAGCCGAGTACTTAGCCGGACAGGAGCGCGGCGCTCATTCCTTGAGAAGGATCGCCGCTAATTGGGTAGAGCCATTGCCACGCGGCCGGCAGACCGCGGGCTGACCGCCAACCGGCAAGCTTCCTTGCGGCTGGCCGGATGCTCAGCAATGGCGATGGGAGCGCGGATTCCAGGAAAACAGGCGACGCGCCAGACGGTTCAGGCGAATGCCGAGCGACGGCCGCGTCGTCTGGGCAGGCTGCTGCGGATTCCAGGAAAAGACCGGGCGCAGGCTTTCTGCGACGACGCCGATCAGGGCCAGGAGGCTATGG
Organism: Betaproteobacteria bacterium HGW-Betaproteobacteria-12; assembly: GCA_002842345.1. GTDB lineage: Bacteria > Pseudomonadota > Gammaproteobacteria > Burkholderiales > Rhodocyclaceae > Azonexus. Next base: position 10,814 of record PHCU01000009.1, read on the forward strand.
CCGAGCAGCAAGAGATACAGACGCAGCCGTTCGGCGAACAGGCCTTGCAAACGCTGCATTTCCTGGGCGCGCAGGGCGCGGGCCTGGCGTTCGATGGTCGGGATGTCGATGGGGGTCATGATTTGCTCCTGCTGCGGTGCAACATTGCACGGTTCGAACTGTAATTGCACGGCTGTGCAATAACAATTACATAGCCCGGAACAACATTTATGAATTTTCGTCCATAATCGACGCATGGGCCGCTCCGCCGAAATGACCGCCTTCGTCCGCTCCGTCGATACCGGCGGCTTCTCTGCCGCAGCACGGGAACTGAACCTGACCCCGTCCGCCCTCTCCAAACTGGTCACCCGGCTCGAAGACCGGCTGGGCGCCCGGCTGCTGCAGCGAACGACGCGCCGCCTGCACCTGACGCCGGAAGGCGAGGCCTTTTACCTGCGGGCCCGGCGCATCCTGGCCGAGATGGACGAAGCGGAAGCCGAAGTGCTGCAGTCAGGCAGTCACCCGCAAGGCCTGCTCCGCCTGCATTGCGGCTCGGCCTTCGGCATGCACCAGCTGGCGCCGGCCATTCCGCACTTTCTCGAACGTCACCCCGGGGTGCACCTCGACATTACGATCAACGACCTGCCGCCGGCCGCCGTCGAGGAAGGCATCGATCTTGCCATCCGCATCGGCCAGCTCGACGAGTCGTCGATGGTCGCCCGCCGCATCTGCAATCTGGAGCGCGTCATCTGCGCCGCGCCGTCCTACCTGGCCAAGCACGGCACGCCGCGCACGCCGGACGACCTGCATCAGCACAACTGCCTGTGGATCACCAGCCTGCCGGTGCTGCGCCGCTGGCCGTTCGATACCGACGACGGCATCCGCGTCGTCCATATCGACGGCAATGTCGTCGCCAACAATGCCGAGACGGTGCTGCAGCTGACCGTGGCCGGGGTCGGCATCACCCGGCTGACCGACGTCATCGTCGGCGACGCCATCCAGCGCGGCGAATTGGTGCCGATCCTCAGCGACTGGCACCACGTCGAGCCGGTACCTCTCTTTGCCACCTACCCGAGCGGCCGCCACCTGTCACCCAAGGTGCGGGCAATGGTCGATTTCCTGGTCGAACGCTTTGCCGGCACGCCTTGGCGCAGCGCCGTGTAGCGGCATTCGGTGGGCAGGAACACTGGCAACTAGCGAAACAGTGACAGAAGGTTAAACAGTGAAATTCCCATCTGCCTCGGGCTATACCCCGAGGCAGATGGGAAACAGTGGCTTACTTACTTGCCACCGGTGGCTACTTGTTCCAGCTTTTCCAGCGAGACATCGGTTTCCTTGACGCCCTTCGGATTGGACTTCATGTTTGACGACCAGGTTGTCGAATGCTTGCGTTTGACGTCAATGACATGGCCAACCACCGGCATGACGGCCTTGTAGCCATCCTCGCCGACATCGGGGCGGTTCTGGAAAACCATGAATTTCCAGAAGTCGCCCTTCTGGTCATACATTTCTCCCAGATAGGGGCGCGGGAAATCCACTTCCATGTACACCACCTTCTTGCTGTAGGGGTGTTGCGGCGGCGGCGTGCCTTCAACCACGTAGACTTCGCGCGGCTCCCAGACGATGTGCTTGGCCGGGAAGTAGAACGGAGCATCCTTCAGGCCGACGGAGGGAAATTCGTCCACCGTATCCTTCTTGGACAGATCGACGCTGACTTCCGGGCTGTGGGCAATGGCGAAGACCCAGCGCTTGCCGACCAGCTTATTGGCGCGATACTTGGTCGGGAAGGCATCCCAGATATCCCAGTCGTCATAGAGCTGATCGGTGCCGCCGATCGGGTCCATCCAGGCGCCACCGGAAAGGCGGCGAGTCCGCCGGACCGATTTCAGATAGGCCCAGGTATCGTCCGGCTTGGCCGAATCCGGCTGGTTGTAGCGGATCGAGAAGGTGCCGAGACCGCGGATATCCTGCGGGCTGGTGGCGAACAGGTAGGTCTTCTGGGCAATGCTGCCATCGCCGACGGTGGTCGGTCCGCCATCCAGACGTCCTTCCATGTAATAACGCCGCGATTGCCAGCGCTGTACGCGCTCGACGCCCTTGTCACCGGAAATGAAGGTGAAGGAGATGTCGCGCAGATCCATGGTGGCGCCATAAGTCGCGGCCCGCAGATTCCAGATCACCTTGTCGCCGGCATTCGGATCATCCATCTTGATCGACTCCGGCGGGAAGGGCATGCCGGCCGTCCAGCCGCTCATGGTCCGGTCGGCCGGATTGAACTTGACGTTCTTCGAGAGCTTCTGGGTCGCCTCGACGTACTTCGGATCCATCTGGATCTTCTTGGAGTGGGCGATCTTGAGGGTTAGCCCCTCACTCTTGATCATGTACTCCAGTTTTTCCGGGATCATGCTGCCGATGGTCTTGCCCTCGAAGGTTTCGTTGCGGACCTTGTCGAGATTGTCCTTGCTGATGACGGTGCCTTCGGCAAGTTCCGCCGCCTGGGCGATGCCCGTCGAGAGCCCCATGGCGATCAGCACGATGGCGACCGAGCGGACGCCCGAGCCAAGCTGAATATGCTGCTTACTGGTGGTCAATTTACCTCTCCTTTAATTAAAACTGCCGCGTCAAACGCACGACGAGCTGGTTGTTCTGGTCGAAATAACCCATCAACTGAGTGCCCGGAACGTCGGTATCAAACAGCTTCTTGCTCGACTTCCGCGTCCAGAAAATGTCGGCCTCCGCTTTCAGGCGCCAGTTGTCGCCGAGGACAAAATCCACCGCCGGAATGACGAAGCCGCCGCCATTGGTCAGATCCACACCGACGGCCAGGGACGGATTGATGGTGTCGCTCTTGTAGTTGAGGACGGTGAAGGCGGTCAGGATCGTGTTGTTTTGTTTCAGCCTGGAGCCATAGGCGAACAGCCGGGCCAGATCGTCCGAGTCCTTGTAGTTGAGGACCATCGTGTTGAACAACTGGACCGACGAGAACGACGGCCGGCTGGTGCCCAGAAGATCCTGGAAGTTCAGGTTCTTGTCGGCCCGCAGCATCATCGTCAGGGTGTCCTTCTTCTTGATCCCGCCCAGGCCAAGCCCGACATTGCCAGGCACGTTCGGCGCCCCCAAAGGCCCGGTGCCGATGTTGTACGGCTGGTCCTTGGTATAGGCCACCTCGGCGCTGACAACGGAATCGATGGCCGGCGTATAGCCGCTGACCGTTACGCCAAAGACATCGATCACCGGGTGAATCAGGTCGAAGAACGCGCCGGTCGGTGCCTTCTGATAGGGCTTGAAGGCCGAATTCGCCACCGGATCGGCGGCGAAGGTCCGGATGTAGGCCAGCGAGTAATTGACCGGACCCAGTTCGGCCGACCACTTGATGCCGCCGGTCACGTCGTCCTTGTCGCCATCCGGATGGTCGCAGTCGTTGTCGGTCACCGCCGTCAGGTCATAGCCACGGTAGGGCTGGAAAAACCAGCGGCCGCCGCGAATGTCGTAGGTATTGCCGATGTCCTTGCAACGGTCGAGGCCCGGACGGACGAAGGCATGGACCAGACCTTTGGCTTCCGGCACCTGAATCTTGGTGGCCAGCAACCACAGCGGCTTGCGCCACTCCTCGTTCTCGCCTTCGAAGAACAGCCGCCAGCTCATGTCATAGCCATGAACCACGTCCATGGCATGGAAGAAATCGCTTTCGCCCCAGACGATCTGTTGTTTGCCCAGGCGGAAACTGACGCGCTCGCCGACATTGAACTCGGTCCACAACTCACGGATTTCCGCTTCGTTGTAGTTGTCCATGATGTCGCTGGACTGGCCGCCGACGGCGGTGCCGTTGGTTCTCCGCAGCTTCTCGAGGTCATCGAGAAAACCGGTCTTGACCTCCCGGTCGCCCCGGGCAACGGCCTTCCACTTCAGCGGGCCGGTCCGGGCATCCATGTCCAGCAGGACCGAGCCGCGGATCATCGACGGCTTCCACTTGTCGTCGGCCTTGGTTTCCGGCATGTCCTGCATGTTGAACGATGCCCAGCCGCGGACATAGCCACCGAGATGGAAACTGTTGCCATCGTCGTCAGCTGACGCTGCAACACTCCATGACCCCAGGGCCAGCGAGATCGCCACGCCCAGCAGGCTACGGTGGAAACTTCTACTCTTTTGCCTCATCTTTCTTACCCCTCTTCTCATTGAGAACATTCGATCAAGCGCTTCGCAAAGCGCCATCGGGTCGGCTAAGCCGGTTGAGCTTGCTGTTCGGCAATCTCGACCGGATGCCTCTTGCTGCCGACAACGAACTCCGGTCTGAAGACATAGACCAGAGCCGGCATGACAAACAATGCGGATGCTGCGGAAATACCCAGCCAGATCGCGATCAGGATCCCCATGTCGGCCTGCAGGCGCAGCGACGAGAAGCTCCAGATGATGACGCTGGTGATCAGCGTGATCGCCGTTACCAGGACGCCGCGACCGGCGCTGCGCAAGGCGCGGGTGATGGCCTGCTCGATGCTGCACTGGCCACGGTGGAGCTCTTCGCGAATGCCATCGACGATGTAGAAGGTGTAGTCGACGCCGAGCCCGATGCCGAGGGCGACCACCGGCAGGGTATTGATGTTCATGCCGATCCCCTGCCAGGCCATGTAGCTGAAGGTCAGGGTGTTGGAGAACAGCACCGGAATCATGAAGAACATGCCGGCCACCGTGGAGCGATAGGTGATGGCGCAGCAGGCGACCAGCACCAGCAGGGCCAGCGCGATGGCCTCGATCTGCCCGGACAGGATCACTTCATTGACCGCGGCGAGTACGCCGACCAGCCCGCCGGCGAGCAGGATTTCGGCATCCTTCATCGGATGGGCCGCCAGGTAGTCCTTGATGCGCTGCACCGCCGTGCTGATGGTGACGCCCTGGTGATCGCGGAAGTACAGCGTGATGGCGCCATTCTTCGCCTGCGGATCGGCAAAGCGATCCATGTCGCCGGGGTCGGTGCCGGAGACGAACATGTAGACCAGCTCGCCGTTCTCGTTGGCGCTGTTGCCCAGCTCCTGATAACGCGAGTTGCCTTCGCGGACGACCCGCTTCACTGCCGGCAGCACGTCGGCCAGGGAGATGCTGCCGCCGATCTCGGGCTGGGCCTCCATGTACTTCTGGAAGCTCTCCATGCCTTTGAGGACTTCCGGCTCCTTCAGCGCCCCCTCGGTCTTGCCTTCGACGACGACGAACATCCGGTCCGAACCCTGGAACTTGCCGTTGATCGCCGCGGCATCCTGGTTGTAGCGCGAGTCCGGCCAGAGGATGGGCGAGCCGGGATTGGCATCGCCGACCTTCAGGTTGAAGGCGTAGATCCCGGTCAGCACGAAGGCGATGCCGGTCGCGCCGAGCACCACATAACGCCAGCGCGTGGCGACGACGTGGATGCAGACGCCGAGCACGGCATCGAGGACCGGCGAAATGTTGACCGGATGAACCTTTTTACCGCTGGTCGAGAACCAGGACAGCAGCACCGGCGTCATCAGCAAGGCCGAGATGACAATCGAGAAGATCCAGACGGTGCCGATATAGGAAATCTTTTCCAGCATCGGGATCGGCGTCAGCGCGACGACCAGGACGCAGCCGGCATCGGCGACGACCGCCAGCAGACCCGGTTTGAACAGGTTCTGCAGGCTGGCCTTGGCGGCTGCCGCGGCACTCGACATGCCGTTGGCCACTTCGTCGTCGAAGCGCGAAACGAGCTGCACCGAATTCGAGATGGCCTGGGCGGTAATCAGGAAGGCCACGACGATCACCAGCGGATCGAGATGGAAGCCCATCAGGCGGGCCGCCCCGAGCGCCCAGATGGCACTCAGCACACCCGCCGACAGCGGCAGCAGCGTGCCATGCCAGCTGCGGGTGATGAGGAACAGCAAGGCCACCAGCGCCGCCACGGTGATCAGGAAAAGATGCAGCGTCTCGGTCAGATAATGGCCAACGATGCCGTAAAGCAGCGGCTCGCCGACGATCCGCACCTTGATGCCGTCGCCTTCGGCGGCATCGGTGATGGCGCTGACCTGTTCATAGATCTTCGAATAGTCGATGCCGGCATCGACGAAGTCGGCGGTGATCAGCGTCGCCTTCATGTCGAGCGAGACATAGGCGCCGAAGACCAGCGGATTGTTCAGCACCGCCTCCTTGAGGATGCGGAGCTCGTTGTCGTCGCGCGGCAGATCCGGCCACATCAGCGGCCGCGACTCGATGCCGTCGGTCGACGCCCGGACCTCCTTGATCTTCTTCGAGGCCAACGAGACGATCTGATAGCTATCGACGTTCGATACCTGTTGCAGCGACTTGGTGATGGTTTGCACGCGCTCCAGGACCTTCATCTGGAAGACGTCACCGTCCTCGACCTCGAGCATGATGCTGATCATGTTCGAGCCGCCGAAGGTTTGCTTGAACTGGTCGTTGACCTTGATGTACTGGTGATTGCGCGGCAACAGGTCGCTGAACACCGTCTTGACCTGGATCTGCGCGGCCAGATAGGCCATCACCACAGTGATCGCCATGACGAAGGAGACCACCAGGATGCGATGACGGATGAACCACTCGATGGCTCCGCCGACCATCTTGAAAGTTTTGTTTTTCATGAAATTCTCTCTGTCGATCAGTCTGCGGAATGGCCGAAGGTCGTCAGCTGACCGGCCTTCAGGCGGGCCAGGCTGGCGCCGGCCAGGACGTAGTTATCCGTCTGCTCGGCGGCTGGGACGCGCAGAATCTGCGTGTTCCAGCCCAGGTTGCCTTCGCTGACCCGGGCGGCTTTCCAGCTGCGCCCGTCCTGGTCGCCGGTGACGATGACGCCCTTGTCGCCGACCGCGACCCATTGCACCCCGTCCCAGATCACGTTGTTCAGATGCTCCCGGGTCTGGCGCTCGACCGGCGTCCAGTGCTGACCACCATCGCGGGTCACCAGGATCACGCCCGACAGGCCCACGGCGACACCGTTGGCGGCGTCACGCAGATAAACGGACATCAGGCTGGACTGGATGCCGCTAGCCGCCGGCTGCCAGGTGGCGCCGCCGTCATCGGTCGTCATGGTCTGCCCGAATTCGCCGACCAGCACGCCGTGGCTGCCGACAAAACAAATGTCGTTCCAGGCCTGGTCCTTCTCCGGCAATGCCCGTTCCCAGGTCTTGCCGAAATCGAGCGTTTTCAACACCGCGCCCAACTCGCCCACGGCCCAGGCCACACCATCGCCATAGGCCCGAACGCTCAACAGCTTGTTGGCGACTTCGGATTTCGGCACCGCGACCGCCGTCCAGGTCTTTCCGGCGTCAGCGGTCTGAATCAGCACCCCGTCACCGCCGACGCCGACCGCCCGATTACTGTCCCAGGCGGCAATGCCCTGCAGGTTTTCAACGGTGGGGGTCGGCTGCGAAACCCAGTGCCGGCCGGCGTCGTCGCTACGAACCACCTTGCCATTGCTGCCGGCGGCCCAGATGATGTTTTCGGCCGGCATCGTCACGCCGAGAAAGCGGTCGCGCCGTTCGATTTCCGGCGGCCTGACGGATGCAATCTCGGCCGTCGCCTTGACGAAAAATGCGGCATACAACAACGCGCCGATCACGGCGACCGGTATCAGCGATGTCGCGATGGTTACCCCGAGCCGCGTCTGACTCTCGAATTTTTCCAACTTCGGTAGCATGTACCCCCCTTCCTGTCGCATCAAAAACCTGATTTGCACTGCACAAACCGGATATGAAATAGGCATCGATGGCCAAGCCGCTGAGTGCAAGCCTTGCCGGTGACCGAATGCCGCTGCTTGTTCAATAGCAACCTGGATGCCACCCCTGGGAAATCCCCTAAGTATTAACGTAACAACTTGTTTATTAGCGTTTTTATAAATTCATTCGGAATGCGGCGCGAAGCAAATCGGCCATGGTGCGTCGCAGCATCCGCGAGCTGACTCGGACGCTGCCAAAATGAAACGTTTGATTACCGGACGGGGTAGCGCCGGAGCCATCGCGGGCGACAAAGCGGCGCGACTGGGCGGCGCAAGGACCGTGACGACGCGCGCCGGCGGCCCGACCAGCGGGATGGTGCAGAACACCGCAAGGCCGGGATGTTTCAGGAGGCAACTGTTCAGGGGCTTGAATTCAGGCCGGGCTGGACGATGAAACGGCAGCGCGACGGCGCCGGAACAGGCGGATGCGGAGGCCGTCCGTTCCCGCGTCCGAACCTCGGACGCGGCGCTCAGCTCAGCTGAAACGCGCCTTCATCGGTGGCCGTGGCAGCACCGGCTCCGCCCTGCAGCATGGCGGCAACGCTGTGCCGATATTCCTGCGGCGAGATGACCCCGAGCAGCCGTCCGCACTCGATATCCCACAGCTGCGTCACCAGGCGGATCAACTCCCGCTCGGAGGCCGGGGTCGGAACAATGCGATCAGGTGTTTTCATGATTCGCTGCTGGCCGGTCGGTGTTCCCGACACGGAACACCGACCGGCAGCAGTCAACTCGCGCCGGGAGGCGTCAGGCCCGCAGCCGGGCCAGGCAGTCGAGGACATGCTCGGGCTGCTCGTCCCTGGGCACTTCGACAAAATAGAACTGCTCCGCCGCCAGAGACGGCAGCGTTCCCTTGCCCCACAGTTCGGCACTGACCTCGCGCCCGTGGGCCAGGCCGCCCTCCGGCCGGTGGCCGCCGCCGATCAGCACGTCGATTTCCGCCAGCGCCGGGTTGGCCAGCACGCCGGCCGCCCCCAGCCGCACCGCCAGGGGCCAGCGGTAATGCTTGGCGACGTTGATGATCGGCCGGTACAACTCGAGGTCGGTCGCGCCGGCCGTTGCGTCCCCGATGTCCTCTTCGAGCAGCAGGCCGCCGACTTCATGGACGGAGACGGCCCGGGCCAGGTCGGCGATGTACATCGCGGCATCCTCGACACTGTCCGGATCGACCTCGATGGCTTCGCGACCGGCCAGGCTGTTGGCCTGGTGCAGCCATTGCCGCGGCGATGGCATGGCCAGCACCAGCGGCACCTGTCCCCGCAAGTGGGCGAGCACGGCGGTGACGATTTCGCCGAGCAACTGCCGTGGCGCCTCCTGTTCGAGCAGCTTGCGCAGCGGGAAGGAAAGCTTGCGCTTCCCCACCAGCTCCGGCTTCAGCCCGGGATTGCGGCCGAGCCACGAAGCGAACAACTCGCCGACCTCAAGCACCGCCACATCCGGCTTCAACAAGCCCTGGGCCTGAGAGAAATAGGCAAGATACTGGCTGGCGCTCGCCCACGGATCGCCGGACGCCCCGAGCAGCAGGCGCTGGCAGTAGGCGGACGACTTGAGCCAGACGCGGAGGCCGACCGGACCTCCGTCTGCGGGCAGCAGGTCGGCGAGACTGCGGCTCATTTCTTCTCGTCTCCGTGCACCCCGAGGGCCGCCAGACGGGCCTCCAGTTCGTCGATCCGGACATCCTTCGGATTGCGCATGTAGTTCGGCCGCGGGGCGTTGGCCGGGCGGGTGATGTCCGGGCTGCCGACATAGAGGGTATCGACGTCGTCGCCCCAGCAGCCGAAGTACTGCAGGTAGGCCGGCGGCTTCGGCTGGTTCCAGCTCTTGATGAACTCGGCGAACGGCACGCCACGCGCCCGGCGGGCCTGGCGCTCGTCGTCCCGCGCCGCCTTGGTGGCGTCGGCATTGATCGACAGGGTCACCGGGTCGAACTTCACCTTGTACAGGCGCTCGGCCACGCCTTGCGAAATCAGGCCCTCTTCGAGGTCCTTGATGACGCCGGCCGGGTCGCGTTCGAGCAGGTCGCCATAACCGGCACCGGCACCCTGCGAGATCATGAACAGCTCGCCCTTCTTGGAGATTTCGAAGCCCATGCCCATGTGATGGGTGGTGTAGCTGGCCCCGTCGAACGGCTGTTCGTTCATGATTTCGGCGATCGAGTGCTTGAACTTTTCCGGCTCGTTGAGCAGCACGTCATAGACATTGACGTCCTTGACCTTGCACAGCGGGTAGGCGCCGCAGGCATAGCCGCCGAACAGGCCCTGGATCGGCGGAATCTTGGCGCCCTGGCAGACGGTCATGAAGCCCCACTGTTCGCTGTCCTTGGTCGACACCATCATGGTGTAGCCCTGGCCGCCGCGGTACTTGCCCGGGGCGATGGCATCCATGGTCATTTTCTTCGACACCAGCTGGAGGAAAGGCACGTCTTCCTCGTTCAGCTCCTGTTCGCCGATATCCGCCATGGTGGCGAAGATCGGTGCCAGGGCGTGTTCGCCGTCCATGTCGGAGCGGGCGCCGGCGCCCATGCCGTTCAAGTCGGCACAGAGGTTGCCCAGGGTCTCGCCATGCTGGCTGACCCCACCCCAGATGAAGGTGTTGATCATGTTGAAGGTCGGCGCATGGACCTTGGTGTACTTCTCCGGGCAGCTGTAGAGGAACTTGGCCACGGCGTGCTGGCCGGCGGTGAAGCCGGTGAAGATCGACATCAGGCTCTGCGAGTTCGGCGCGTCGTAGGAGCAATTGACGATCGAATGCGGATCGGTGATCACCTCGATCGGTGCAAAAGCAGCCTGGCCGCGCGGCAGGTCGGGCCAGACGTAGCACAGGAAGACCTGGGCCAGCATGCCCTTCAAGCCGGCGACGATGGTGTTGGTGGCGCGGTTGGTGAATTCCGGGCTGGAACCGCGGAAGTCGAAGATCAGCCGGTCGCCGGTCTTGGTCAGCTTGCAGTTGATCTTGACCACGCAGTTCTCGCGCAAGGTCGAGTCCTGGATGATGTAGGTGCGCACCGTCATGTCCGGCCATTCGCTGACGCGGCGGACGACTTCGGCACGGACGTTTTCCATGGTCAGGCGCAGCGTCGAAATCAGCGCTTCCGGGCCGTCGGTGTTGAGCGTCTCTTCGACCCGCTGCTTGATGCGCAGGCAGGCGTAGAGCTTGACCTTCATGTCCTCGTACTGCAGCTTCGGTTCGCGCACCGAGTTCTGCAGGAAGGTCAGGATGTCGCGCTTGATCTGGTAATTCTCGACGACGCGGAACGGGCTCATCTTCAGGCCTTCGTCGCACGGGCTCTCCGCCATCGACGGCATGCCGCCCGGCTCGATCGCGCCGTTCTCGCCTTCATGCACGGTCGAAGCCACCCAGCAGACCAGTTCCCCTTTGTGGAAAATGGGCAGGATCATGCTCTGGTCGGTGTTGTGCACATTGCCGTAGCGCGAGTCGTTGTGGATGAAGCCGTCGCCTTCGCGGACGCCGACCGTCGGGTCGTTCATCCAGTTCTTGATGATGAACTTGATCGGGTGGTGCACCAGCGTCGAGAAGATCAGCACGCCGCCGGCACTGGCAATGGCCAGGTCGCCCGAAGCCGAGTAGACGCCGGTGATGACGTCGCCCCACTTGGCGCCGGGGGCCGCCCCCATCTGTTCGACCATTTCGTAGCCTTCGTCGCAACCGGCCTGGATGCGGTCGCGGATCTTGGCAATCATGTGGGTTTCGCTGACCTTCTTGATGCACCGGTCCTCGATGTCGGTCCGCGGCATCAGGTCATGGTTCTGCATGATCTCCGGGTCGGGGCCGAGAAACAGCGTCGTATCGCTGAGGAATTTCTTGACCAGCTTGACGTCCTCGGGACTCAACGTCTTGGCCGCGGTCGGCATTTTCATATCGCTCATTTTCTATCCTTGCAATTATTAAGGTCCATGAACCGGCGGCGCTCAGGCGCGCAGGAACCAGGAGGCGCCCTGTTTGGCGGAGACGAAGTTCCAGCCCGGGTCGACCAGGTAGGTGGTCACTTCCGAGGCGATGATGGCCGGCCCGGGAATCTCGACGCCCGGCACGATCGCCGCGCGATCCCAGACCGGGACCTGGAACGGCTCCTTGTGGCCGACGAAGTAGCACTTGCGGGTCGATGCCGGGGCCGGCGGAGCCTGGCGTTCAAGCGCGGGGATCGGCTTGATGTCCTCGAACTCCACCGTTTCCAGACGGACGAAGGCGGCGACGCGGATGGTGTTGATCCGGATGCCGGCCTCGGGAGCCTGGCTGCCTTCGCCGAAACGCTTGCCGTAGTCGTTGGAGAACTGGGAAATGATCGCCAGCACGTCGGCCGGACCATGCACCTCATGCGCCGGGATCACCGCCGTCGTCTGCACCAGCTGGTTGCCGTAGCGCAAGTCGAGTTCGAGGTTGTGGAAGATCTGCTCGCGCGCCACGCCCTGGCGCAGCAGATCCTGCGTGCCTTGTTCCTTCAGCTCGGCGACGATGCTGTTGAAGCGCTCGTAGTCGTCGAAGATGTGCCGGGTATTGGAGTCGTACAGCACCATGTACAGCGACTGTTCGTGGATGTGCAGCTGGTGCATGTTGCCGGCGCCGACGGCGGAGAATACCGAGCTGAACGGGGGTGCCAGGATCTTCTCGATGCCCAGGTTGCGGGCGATGCCGCAGCAGTGCAGCGGACCGTTGCCGCCGTAGGCCAGCATGGTGAAGTCCTTCGGGTCATAGCCACGGGCCCGCAGTTCGGTAAACAGGCCGTTGGCCATGTTGTCGTCCACCTTCTCGCGGATCAGCTGGGCGGCCTCGATCACCGAGCAGTCGAGATCGTCGCACAGGGCATCCTCGATGGCCGAGGCGGCGCGCCGGGCGTTCAGCGGAATCGAGCCGCCGGCGTAGTTCTTGGCATCGAGGTAGCCGAGCACGAGGTCGGCATCGGTCACCGTCGGGTTCATGCCGCCGCGGTCGTAACAGGCCGGGCCGGGGTCCGAACCGGCACTCTGCGGGCCGCACTTGACGGTGTCGTACATGCGGTCGTAGCTGGCGATCGAACCGCCGCCGGCGCCCAGCGTGACCAGGTGCACCATCGGCACCGAGACCAGCCAGCGGTCGATCACCGGATTGAAGTCGTAGTGCTTGATACCGCCATCGACGACGATACCGATGTCGTAGCTGGTGCCGCCCATGTCGGTCGCCACGACGTTGCCCAGCGCCGCCTGCATGGCCAGGTGCTCGGACGCGGCAATGCCGGAGACCGGGCCGGAGTGGATGGTCTGCAGCGCGTCGGTGGAGTTCAGCTGGGCCATGCCGCCGGAGTTGTGGATGACCAGCATCGGCTTTTCGTAGCGATGGGCGCGCAGGTTCTGTTCGAGGGCCGACAGCGCGTGATACATCGTCGAGTGCAGGTAGCCGTCGACGATCGCCGAGGTGGCCCGGACGTATTCGCCCTTCCGTCCCGCCACCTGGTGCGACAGGATGACCGGAATGGCGCCGAGCAGGTGCGAGGGATATTCCTCGAGCAGGATTTCCTCGATCCGCTGTTCGTGGGTCGGGTTGACCACGCTATTGACCAGCGCGACGACGATGATCTGGGCGCCCTTGTCGACCAGCGTGCGGATCTGCACGCGGACATCGTCCTCATCCAGCGCCATGACCAGCTTGCCCTGGAAATCGAAGCGTTCGCGGACGCCGCGGATCATGTGTGCCTCGACCAGCGGGTCGGGACGGCTGGCGTTGGGCATGTCCGACTGGCCGAGGCCGTCGAGACCTTCACCGTAGCCGCGGGCCCGGCTGAGCGGCACCGTCGCCTCGAAACCGGCGGTCACCAGCATGCCGATCTTCGGCCCCTTGTGCTCGATCAGCGCATTGGTGCCCAGGGTCGTGGCGTAGCGGACGGAATCCACCTCGGCCAGGATTTCCTCGAGCTCCAGCCCGAGAACGTGATACGCCTTGCTCAGCGCTTCGTTGAAGCCCAGCGCCAGATTGTGGTGGGTGGTCAGGGCCTTGGCCTCGATGTACTTGCCGTCCCAAACCACGAAACAATCGGTGAAGGTGCCACCGATATCAACAGAAACTCGCCTCATATTATCTCCTTGATTCCTCGCTCCAGGCCTGGCCTGCCCCGCTCTCGGGGCGGCCGGCGGCCGGTTCAGTATTAGTGGCTGCCATGTCCGGCGCCGCGCACGACCTCGGGCCCGACCACCGGCTCGGGGACCTCGTCGCGATTGGCCCATTGGGCTTTCAGCGCCGGCAGGTCGACTTCCATGTCGTACAGGGGCGGATGGCCGGGAATGGCGTATTCGTTCTCGACCATGGTTCCGCAACACGGGCAGTAGTACTCGAGAATGCGCACCCACTCCGGGTCCGGGCTGAAGGTGAAGCGGTACTTTTCCGGATCGATGATCGGCGGATGGATGTCCCGGGGATCACGGTTGTAGACCAGCAAGCCTTCCTTGTAGCTGCGCGTGGCCGGGCCGACCTCGTGATTGCACACCCGGCACTCCCACTGCTCCTTCTCCAGATCGATACGGAGATATTCGGTCATCAGTACTTTCATTTTTTTCAGCCTTTCCTATTCAGCAGGATGTCCCCGGCGTCGCTGATGACGAAACTCCAGCCATCGAGCACACGACAGGTAAAGAAGTCTTCTTCGATAATTGCCGGACCGGTGCCGCAGTCGCCGGTCTGCATGTTGGCCAGCTTGTAGACCGGCACATCGACGCGCCCCTGGCCCTTGATCAGCAGGGTCCGCTGGCCATCCGCCCGGGCTTTGCCGCCGGCGGCGAAGGTGGCCCGCTGCTGGCTCTCGCGGCGCAGCACCTTGACCGCGCTCAGTTCCAGTTCCAGTTGCCCGATCGCCTTGAAGGCCGCCGGCACGACATATGAATCGCCGAGGTCGCAGCTGACCTCGCGGCCGCCTTCAATCGCCACCAGGCGCGCCCGGATGTCGTAGCTGCCCTCGGCAAAGCCTTCGGCAAACATGTCACGCGCGGCCTTGGTCTTCAGCGCCGCGACCGCCTGCTGCAGCAGCGCGTCATTGCAGTCGTGCAGCGTCGTCGCGTAGTGGTGCGAGATGTCGCATTCACCGATGCCGTAGGCGCTGAACACCGCCGCCATGCGCGGCACGGCGACGTTGTCGATGCCGGCCTTTTCGGCGACGCCGCAGGCGTTCAGCGGACCGGCGCCGCCGAAGGCGAGGAGCCGGGTGTCCTTGGAGATTTTGGTGAAGCGATGCAGTTCGACCGCGACCTTTTCCTCATAGGCGTGCTCCATCTGCAGCAAGGCGTCATCCAGGCCCAGGCCGAGCGGCGTGGCGATATTCAGATGCACCGCCGTCGCCGCCCGATCAAGGTCGAGCGCCAGGTCGCCACCGAAATAGGAGCGCGGATCGAGAATGCCGCACAGCAGGCTGGCATCGGTAATCGTCGCTTCCTTGCCACCACGGCCGAAGGAAGCCGGACCGGGAACGGCGCCGACACTTTCCGGCCCGATCACGATGCGTCCCTCATGCGCCTTGAAGATGGAACTGCCGCCGACCCCGGCGCTGATCACTTCGCACAGCGGGAAGGAGACGGAGATGCCTTCGACATGACCGCGGCGCTGCTCGGCCACCGTGCCGTTCACGTACTGGCCGATATCGGTCGTCGTGCCGCCGATGTCGATCGCCACCACGTCGGAGAAACCGTACAGCTTGGAGAAGGACTTCATGCCCTCCATGCCGCCGCGCGGACCGGAACTGTAGGTCTTGATGGCCACCGTCTTGGCGACGCGGGAAGAATCGCCGTCATTGCGGAAAATGAGCAGCGGGTTCTTCGTCCGGTAGGCCCGCAGACGATTCTCAGCATTGAACAGGAAGGCTTCCATGGCCGGATGCAGGAAGGAATTGATCAGCGCCGTCCACGTCCGGCGCACCACGTCGCTGTCAGTGCCGAGATCGCTGCCGTAGAGAATCGGCACGGCGCCCAGCAGATGGCGCGGGTACTTGCGCAGGGCGATCTTCTTGAACAGGTTTTCGCCATCGACGAAGGACTTGCCGTCGAAACTGACCACCAGCCGGTTCGCCCCCGCCGCGGTCAGCGCATTGATCGCCTTGACCGCCACCATTTGCGCATCCTCGCGCTGCATGGCGTCGGCCGCCAGATGCACGACGCGGTCGCCGACCAGGGCGGCATAGAGCTCTTCGTCCTGCTCGGCCAGACGGACCGCCAGGTCATTGGCCGAGCCGCAGTAGATCAGGCCGAGCCGCGATCCCTTGCGCTCGCAGATGGCGTTGGTGCCCTGCGTCGTCGAATAGCGGATCAGGTCGACTTCTTCGAGCAGGCGAGCCACATTCTGCTCGCCATAGATGACGCCTGAAGCCTTCTGCAGACCGTCGAAGAAGCACTTGCTCAAGTCATAGGGCGTGGTCAGCACTTTGGTCTTGCTGACCGCCCCGTCCTGGATGATGCAGATATCGGTGAGCGTCCCGCCGTTATCTATGTTGATTTGCAATCCCATCCTGCATTTCCTCCTAACAAGATTTGCGAATTTGTTTCCTTGCCCGTTTCAGCCACGCCAAGAGATGGATCAGGTGAGTGCTGAAAATCTCCGGGGTGAGTTCCTGGCCATCCAATCAAGCTGCCGGTTGGCTCAGCGACTCTTTCGCAAAGGCCATGCCACGCCGCGAAATGCGCGTAACACATTGAAATTGAATATGTTTTTATTTCAACGCCGGTCGCAATTCAAAACCAGCGGCGTCCGATTTCCGGATGCGCGTCCGATTGTTGGATGGCGGATTCGGTGACTGGCAGCGGCTTCGCGGCGATCGATGGCGAGCCCTGATGTGACTGATAACTGGTCGCCTGCGTACGGCGCTGTCCGGAAGCACTACGCCTCCGGACGCTTGAAAAATTCTGCCCGTTGCCTGGCGAACGGAAATTCATCCGGATATTCAATCACCTGCGCATAAAACAATGACTTGGCGGCCGACCGGCACGGCTTTTGCAGTGCAGTGAGCGTCGTGAGCCAGCGTCTGACGCCCTCATTGCACTTGTCTCCTCTGGCGCCCCCCCCATCCCTCGGCGGGGTCGGTGGCAGTTAAGCCGGGGCTATGCCCCGGCTCTTTTTTCTCCTGTCCGGAACAAGCCGGTTCGAGATCGAAGGCAACCATGAATAGCGAAACAACCACTGCTACCCAGCTCCAGTCCGCCGACAAACGGATTCCCGTGACCTTGCTGACCGGCTTCCTCGGCGCCGGCAAAACGACGCTGCTCAACCATCTGGTGCATCGGCCGGAGATGGCTGGGGCAGCTGTGCTGATCAATGAATTCGGCGAAGTCGGCATCGACCACCATCTGGTCGATCGGGTGGACGAGACACTGATGATCCTCGACTCGGGTTGCCTGTGCTGCAGCGTCCAGGGCGATCTGCTCAAGGCCTTGCGAAATCTCGCCGACCGCAGCTCGAAGCGGGAAATCCCGCCGGTCTCGCGTGTGCTGATCGAAACGACCGGGCTGGCCGACCCGGTCCCGGTGATCTATACGCTGATGCAGGAATGGTTTGTCGCGGCGCGCTATCGCTGCGACGGCGTGATCACGGCGGTCGATGCGACGCACGCCGGACAGCAACTGGAGGTCCATCAGGAAGCCGTGCGCCAGGTGGCGATGGCCGATCGCCTGCTGATTACCAAATGCGACCTGGCCGACGCGAGCACCCGGGCGGCGCTGGACAGCAAGCTGGACAGCCTCAACCCCAGCGCCATCCGCATCGAAGTCCGGCACGGCCGGATCGATCCCGATGCCTTGTTTGGCTGCGGCATCTACACGGCGACCGGCAAGCTGCCGGACGTCGCGGCCTGGCTCGGCGAAGAGCAGGTGCGCAGCCGCCAGTCGCGCGCCGCCGAGGCCAATGCCCCGGTCGCCTGGCGCCGGGGCCGTAAAGCGCACACGAATGGCCACAGCGCCGGACGACATGACGGCTCGGTCAGCAGTTTTGTCGTCGAGTTCCCTAGCGCTGTCCCCTGGCATGGCTTTGCCGTGGCCATGGGCCAAATACTGGAAACCTATGGCCCCCGCCTGCTCCGGGTGAAAGGCCTGATGAATATCGTCGGCGATCCCCTGCCGCGGGTCATCCACTGTGTCCAGGACGTCGCCTACCCGCCGCTCAAT
Organism: Betaproteobacteria bacterium HGW-Betaproteobacteria-12; assembly: GCA_002842345.1. Classification (GTDB taxonomy): domain Bacteria; phylum Pseudomonadota; class Gammaproteobacteria; order Burkholderiales; family Rhodocyclaceae; genus Azonexus. The sequence continues at coordinate 28,655 of PHCU01000009.1, forward strand.
CTCGCCCAATGGCCGGCGCAAAGTCCGTTCGAGGATCATCGCGGCCGCCTGGTCTTCATCGTCCGCGACCTGCCGGCTGACGAGGCGGCCTCCATCCAGTCAGCGCTGTCCAGGCTGTCCTCGGAAACGGCTACGCCGTCGCGGATGGCCAGCTGCCCGACGCCCACCCTGTGCTGGCTGAGCCATAACATTCCCGCCAGCGGCGCCGGGAATGCGGCCTCCGCCATTCAGGCCGAGGGATGGAACGTGCAGATCAAAGGCCTGCGCAAGCGCTGACCCGGATTGCCCGGCCAAGGCACAGACGATGGTCTATAAAGGATAGATAAGGTGCCCGGAGTTTCAGGCAGCAAGGGTGACACGGTGAAAAGTGCGCTGCAGAGGAGCTGGCTGTCCCACCCGAAAAACAACAAGCAAATCAAAGGTGCGTGGGAGAAATTTCTCAGTGGAGAGGAATACTCATCCAGCGCCGGGCTGCGCCCGACGATCGATGCATCGTGGCGGCGATGCCTGGTCAACCGGGTTGACCCTGGGCGCCATCAGGCACAGTTCCTGATCGACGAAAATGCGCTGGAAGCGCTGCGCCAGCGCCACACCCGCCTGATTTCGGCGAGTGCGCCGTTCATGATCCAGTCCTCCAGTTATCTCGCCGAAACGGGAACGGTCATGATCCTGGCGGATCCCGATGGGACGATTCTCGATGTCGAAGGCGACCCGCGCCTGCGCGAGCAGATAGCGCGCATCCAGCTGATTCCCGGTGCCAGCTGGAGCGAATCCGCCAGCGGGACCAATGCGATCGGCACGGCATTGACCCTGGGCCAGCCGATCCAGGTTCATGGCTCCGAGCACTTTTGCGAGGGCATTCAAAAGTGGAGCTGTTCGGCTGCCGTCATTCGCGACCCGCTCAGCGCGTCGATCATCGGCGTGCTCGACATCTCGGGTTTCAGTTGCGCCTACAACCAGTACAGCCTGCCGCTCGTGGCCATGACCGCCGAGCGCATCGAGAACCGCCTGGCCGAACAGGAAAAGGCGCAACAGTTCAGGCTGCTGGAAGCAAGCTTGCCGCGGCTGGCCTCGGGCGATGGCGTGCTGGTCTTCGATCGTCAGGGCAATCTGCTCAAAGCCAACGAAAAAGCTGCCGGCGCCCTGTCCGCCTGGAACATCCCCCTCCCCGTCGAGACCCATGGCCGGCTTCCCGGAGCCACCATGGCGCCCGCCCCGCAGCTTGATAAGCTGCCGGAAGCGCTGCTGGCCAATCGGATCGAACCGATCTTCAGCGGCGGCACCCTGCTCGGCTATGTCCTGTCGCTTCCGCTGGCCGCAAGTCGAGCCGCCCATGGCTCGGCGACGATCCTCGAGCTGGCAAGGCCAAGCCGCGCCGAGCAGCCTTTCGAACTCCGGGAGACCTTGCTATCGACAATGCTCGACCAGTCGAACTCGCTGGTTTCGCTCAAGGATCTTGCCGGGCGTTACGAGTTCGTCAATCGGCGTTTTGAAGAAATCTTCGGGGTCAAGGCGCAGGACGTTCTCGGCCGGACCGATAGCGAGATCTTCAGCCCGGAGCTTGCCCAGCGGCTGCGCCGGCACGATATCGATGCCTTCGGCAAAATGGGCAGCAGCGAATCGATCGATGAAATCAATATCGACGGCCGAAGCATGCGGCTGGCGGTCGTGCGTTTCCCGATACTCGACAGCCGCGGGGCGATCAAGTCACTGTGCACCCAGGCCAATGAAATATCCCGCTCAGCCCCCGGCCGAGGAACAGCGCTGACAACGGAATCGACCAGCCCGGCCGCCAGCGAAGGGGTGATGATCACCGACGCGCAGGGGCGAATCGTCACGGTTAACGCGGCCTTCTCGCAGATTACCGGCTATGGCATCGACGAGGTGACGGGCAAGTCGCCAGCGGTGCTCAAGTCCGGCCTGCACTCGACCGAGTTCTATGCACGCATGTGGCGCTGCCTCCTCGAACAGGGGCGTTGGCAAGGAGAAATCCAGAACCGGCGCAAGAACGGCGAGACTTTCCCGGAATGGCTGACGATTTACGCGATCAAGGGCCACGATGGGGCAGTCCAGAACTTCATCGCGATCTTTGGCGACAACAGTGCCGTCAGCGCCTCCCGGCAGCATGCCGAATTCCTGCGGACGCACGAGTTGCTGACCGGTCTGCCCAACCGCGCGCTGTTGAGCGAGCGCCTGCAGGCCTGCGTCGACGAGGCGGGCGCACCAGCGAACCAGCTGGCGGTGATGCTGATCGGCCTCGACCGCTTCAGGGATATCAACGACGCGCTCGGCCGCGAGCTGGGCGATCAGCTGTTGATCCAGGTCGCCGAACGGCTCCGCCGCTGCATGTGCGACGCCCATACCATCGCCAGCCAGGGCGGCGATGAATTTGCCGTGCTGTTGCGCGGCGCGACAGCCGAAGAAATCCGCCATTGCGCCGCCAATATCCTCGATTACCTTGCCGCTCCGTTCCACCTCGGCAACAAGGATATTTTTGTTACGACCAGCATCGGGATCAGTCACTTCCCGGCAGACACCGACAGCGCCGCCGGCCTGCTCAAGAATGCCGAGATGGCGATGCACGCCGCCAAAAAGGCGGGGCGCAATGGCTATCAGTTCTTCGCCCAGGAAATGAATGCCCGCCTGGACGAGCGGATGTCCCTCGAAACGGGGCTGCGCAACGCCATCGAGCACGATCGCTTCCGTATCGTCTACCAACCGCAGGACGACCTGGTGACGGGCACGCTCGTTGGCGCCGAAGCCCTGATCCGCTGGTCTGACCAAAGTTTGGGCGAGGTGTCGCCCGCCCGCTTCATTCCGGTCGCGGAAGAAGCGGGACTGATCATCGAGATCGGCGAAATCGTCTTCGCCAAGGTGCTGGCGCAAATTGCCCTATGGCGACGCCAAGGTCTGGCCCTGCCCAGAATCTCGATCAACGTTGCCGCCCAGCAAATGCGGGCGCCCTGCTTTGTCGAGCATCTTTGCGAACTGTTGGCAAACTACGGCGTTCCGCCGGAGGCGATCTGCATCGAACTGACGGAAGGGACCTTGATGGCCGATCTGGACAAGACCAGTCAGATGCTGACCAGCATCACCGAGCACGGCATCTCGGTCAGCATCGATGATTTCGGTACCGGTTATTCATCGCTGTCTTATCTCAGTCGTTTGCCGATACAGGAACTGAAGGTCGACCAGAGCTTCGTCCGCACCATCGCCGAGGAAGCCGGCAACCGCTCGATCACCACGGCCATCATCGACATGGCGCACGCCCTGGGCATGACCGTGTTGGCCGAGGGGATCGAAACCGGGGCGCAATTGCAGATCCTCAAAGACAAGCATTGCGAGATCGGTCAGGGCTATTACTTCCATCGGCCACTGAGCACGGAAGCATTTGAAAAGCTGCTGACTGCCGGGAGCGTTCGGCGCGCCCCTTCCGAAATGCAGGATGCGTCAGGGCTTATCTGCCAGCTGATACGTTAGCGGCGGATGGCATCCGGCCTGGTTTGCCCTCCTATTGCTTTTGTAGTAGAAGTGATATTCCGTTCAAGCCCTGTCATAGTGCGATTTCAGCGCCACCGCACAGTTCGGGTTGCGAGCGAAACCAAAGGATTTGTCGCCGGATCGGCAGAAACCAGCAGCAGAATTTCGTGAGTCTCATGGGGCCAAGTAAAACATACCGCACAGCCGGCATTGGGAAATTGCACAAACCCTCCCCCAAGGCAGATTCCAGGCAATCAAGCGAGATCGATACGTGACGAACGGCTTCGTCCCGTCGACGAGGCGCAGTCCCCTGATTGCCACTCGTCTGAGCGCTCCATCGACATCCGAGCGTTGCACGCCCCGACCGCGCTTGCTCGACGCCCTGGTCGAAGGCGCCGGGCGCCGCCTGACGGTGATCCATGGCCCGGCCGGTTTTGGCAAGACGACGCTCGCCGTCCAGTGGCGATCCCGGCTGCTCGAGGAAGGCAAGCCGGTCGCCTGGCTGAGCATGGACAAGGATGACAACGATCCGCTGCGCTTTCTCGCCTACCTGATCGAAGCCATCCGCTCCGCCGAACCGAGCCTGGGCGCCGACCTTGTCTCGCTGCTCGAATCGCAGAGCGACCAGATCGCCGGTTTTCTGCTGACCGAACTGGTCAATCAGCTGCACGACTATGGCGAGGACTTCTACCTTTTCCTCGACGACTGGCATCTGGTCAAGGACAAGAAAAGCGAAGAAGCGATCGTCTTTCTGCTCGAGCACGCGCCGGCCAATCTGCATCTGGTGATCACCAGCCGGAGCCGGCCCAGCTTCCCCATGCTCAAGCTGATGCTGCAGAACGAAGTGACGGAAATCCACGGCGCGGACCTGCGATTCGACCTGCAGGAGTCGGAGTATTTTTTCCGCGACCTGGCGATCACCGAAGCCGATCTGCAGACCTTGCTGGCGAAGACGGAAGGTTGGGTCGCCGCGCTGCAGCTGGCGATGATTTCCCTGCGCTCGACAGGCGACCGCGAGGGTTTGTTTCGCTGGATCTCGGGCAAACACCACGCCGTCGGCGACTACCTGACGGAAAACGTCCTCAACAGTCTGCCCGAGGACTTGCTGCATTTTCTCTTGAACACGTCGATTCTCGGACGCTTCTGCGGCCCGTTGTGCAGCGCCGTCACCGGCGAAGCGAACGGCATGGCGATCCTCGAGCGGGCCGAACATCTGCAGCTTTTCATCATTCCGCTCGACGATGAACGCGAGTGGTTCCGTTACCACCATCTGTTTGCCAGCTATCTGCAAAGACGCCTTGAGCGCGACCATCCGGAGCGCATCCGCTCGCTGCATCTGACCGCCGCCGACTGGTTCGCCGCCCAGGGTTTGGCCGAGGAAGCGGTCACCCACGCCCTGGCGGCCGGCGACAATGCCCGCGCCATCAACATCGTTGAAGATTCGGCCATGTGGTTCGTCGAGCGCAGTTACATGGCCACCCTGCTCGGACTGGTCGGCAAGCTGCCGCCGGAGGAACTCGCCGATCGCCCGGTGCTGCAGGCCGCCATCGCCTGGAGTCATTGCCTGATCCATCACCCCGAGCAGGCACTCGGCGCCGTGCGCCATATCGAGACTTACCTGGTGGCGCACGATCGCACCGGCGATGACGACGAACTCGCCCTGGAAACGAAGGTCATTCGCGCCTGCATCGAGATCTATGCCGACCGGATCGACGGCCTCGAGGAGCTCGTCCGCCCGGTCCTGGCCAAGGCCGACAGCCAGCACACCTGGGTCGTCTCGGTCGCCGCCAACATCCTGACCTACGGGCTGATGCACAGTCACCAGTACAGCGAAGCGATCGAGCTGCAACGCTGGACCAAGCCCTATCACGAGAAAACCAGCGGACCGTTCAGCCAGATTTACGGCCACTGTTTCGCCGGCATGGCCGAATATGAGCGGGGGCACTACAGCGAGGCGGAAGCCAGCTTCAAGGATGCGCTGTATCTCGCCCAACGACGCGCCGGGGATCACTCGCATGCGGCGCGCCTGGCCGGTGCCATGCTGGGCAAGATCTACTACGAGTACAACCAGATCGCCGAAGCCGAGTCCCTGCTGGAAGACAGCATTGCTTTGGGCGTCGAGGGCGGCGTCGTCGATTTCTCGCTGGCCAGCTACATTCCTTACGCGCGCCTGATCGCCCTGCGCGGCGATGAAGACCGGGCGCTGCAGATCCTCGACGAAGGCGAACAGACTGCCCGGCTGTTATGCCTGGAACGACTGACTGCCTGCATCGCCGCCGAGCGTGCCCGCCTGCACGCCAGCACGGGAAACCTGCCGCCAACGACCGCTGACGCCGCCGCTCCGCTGGCGAAGACGACTTTTCCGAACTACGCGAACGGGATCATGGCCGAGGTCTGGGAAGCCGAGCGAATCACCGCGGTCCGCCTGGCCCTGGCCCAAGGCAAACCGCGGGACGCCCACGCCCTGCTCGATCCATTGTTCGACTACACGACGCTGAAGGGGCAACATTGTCTGACCCGTACGGCGCTCATCCTGCGGGCGCTCGCCCACGATCTGAACAGCGACCCGCGCGCCGCGGAAGAGGCGATGATCGGCGCCCTGGAGGCCTGCAACGCGCCGCGCGCCATCCGCCCGTTTCTCGACGAAGGGCCACGGGTGGTGAGCATCCTCGAGCGGGTGCACGAGCGCTACCGGCGGCAACTGACCGGCGCTCCGACCCGGCCCGTCCAGACGCAGATCGAGCGCATCCTCGTGACCGCCCGCCAACAAGCCCCTGCGCGAACGGCGGCGCCAGGGCAAACGCTTGCGCCGGAGGGTGCGGCGCACGCCGAAACCACCCTGCTGGACCCGTTGAAGGTGCGCGAAATCGAAGTCCTGAGGCTGGTCGGCGAAGGCAAGTCGAACAAGGAAATCGCCCGCTATCTCGGCATTGGCATCGATACCGTCAAATGGTATCTGAAAGCCATCTACGGCAAGCTCGGCGTCAGTCGCCGAACGCAGGCCATCGGTGAGGCACGGCGTCTTGGCTTGATCGCCTAGGTCGCCGGCGGCCAGCGACTATCCCGCTCCCCGCCCCGCACCACCGCCCACTACCCGAAACAGTCGCGACGCCTACCCGCTTGGGCGGTGACGCCCGGCCCACAAGCTCCTAATGTGTATCCATGAGTTGCACATTCGTAAAGTGCTTGCTCAATGAGCCACCGGGACACAAAACTATAAAGGAGACAAGAGATGGGACACATGGTCGAGTTTGCCAGAGGCCAGGACATTAACCTGGCGCCTGAGTCGAGAAACCAGTACCTGCGTAGCGGCTACCATGCCGGGGTAGGCGAAAGCTGCCGTTCCGCCGTGCCGGTTCCAGCCCACGAGCGGCGCGGCGCCGAGGCGCTGGCGCCGATGCTTGATAGCGACAAGGAGCCGGCCAGCGTCGTTCGCGTCTTTGCCGGCCAGGCGGGGCCCGCTTCCCGGCCAAAAGCCGAAAGCCATCATGCCTTCCTCGGCGCCAAGGGGAGCAGCCCGGAACTGCAGCAGGCGATCGACAAGGCAACGCAGCTCGCCAAGTCGCGCGTCCCGGTGCTCCTGCTCGGCGAAACCGGTGTCGGCAAGGAAGTCTTCGCGCAAGGCATCCACGCCTTGAGCCGGAATTGCGATGGCCCCTTCGTCGCCCTGAATTGCGGCGGCCTGAGCCGCGAATTGCTGGCCAGCGAGTTGTTCGGTCACGTCGAAGGGGCATTCACCGGGGCGCGGCGCGGCGGGGTCGCCGGCAAGATCGAAGCGGCGGACGGCGGCACCCTGCTCCTCGACGAGTTGGGCGAGATGCCACTGGATCTGCAGCCGCACCTGCTGCGGGTGCTCGAAGATGGCCAGATCTATCGGCTGGGCGACACCAAACCGCGGCAGGTGCGCTTCCGGCTGATCGCCGCGACCAACCGTGACTTGCGCCAGGAGGTGGCCGAAGGCCGCTTCCGCGCCGACCTCTTCTACCGTATCTCGGTCACCAGCATCAGGATTCCCGCGCTGCGCGACCGCAAGGGCGACATCCGGGAGTTGGCACGATCCTTCGTCCGCGAGCTTTGCCAACGGCACGAGGTCGACGAGAAAGTCTTCCACCCCGAGGCGCTGAACAAGATGGCGCGCTATGCCTGGCCGGGTAACGTCCGCGAGCTGCGCAATCTGATCGAAGGCCTGGTGCTGACGGTGCCCGGCGAGGTGATCGGCGAGCAGGATTTGCCACCGGAAATTCTGGCGGCGGCCGATGCCGGCAACGATGCGCGGGACGACAACGCGCTGGTGCGGCTGAGTGGCCTGGCCAGGAACGAGTTCGAGCAGATCTGCAAGGTGCTGCGCGAGACCTCGGGCAATGCCACGCTGGCGGCCAGGCAACTGGGCATCGCCAAGAGCACGCTGTACCTGAAACTCAAGAAATACTCCCTCGACGAATCCCTCGGCTCATGGCGCTCGGCGCCGGCGGCCTGATCGGCACCGCGCGCGGCAGGGGGCGCCCGGCGGGATGCCCCCTGCCCGACAACGCCGGGCAGGGAATGCACCGACCAGGCCGCACCCTTGGCGCGACCGGCCCTGCCCGCTGATCAGCCTGCCGCGTGGCTCACTTCGGCGTCCCCATGTTGGCGACATACTCGGTGGCGACGCGGGTCCGTTCCGCCAGCTTGCGCACCTCGTCGGCGACGACAGCGAAGCCGCGGCCGAACTCACCGGCCCGGGCCGCTTCGATGGCGGCATTGAGAGCCAGCAGATTGGTTTGATTGGCGATCTCCTTGATCGTCAGCATGATCTCCGAGACCTTCGCCAGGTGGCTCTCCAATTGCTGGCGCTGCTGCGTCTCGCTGCGCTGCAGCTCGGCCTCGTGTTTCGCCGACTGGATGTCGGTCAAGGCGCCGACGACGCGCAGTGGCGTGCCATCGGCGGCCCGCCGGGTTTGCCCCTTGGCCCTGAACCAGCGGAATTCACCGTCCTTGCAGCGCAGCCGGTATTCGATGTCGTAAGGGGTCCGCCCGCTGCGGTCGGTCAGATGCCGGGTAAAGGCATCCACCACCCGCGCCTGGTCCTCCGGGTGAACTTTCGCTAGCCAACTGTCGAGCACGTCGGGAAACTCCTCGACGGTCGCGTAGCCGAGCAGGCGGCGTAGCTGATTGGACCACCAGAAGGCGTTCATCGGGTTGACCGGATCGCCGGCCACGACCTCCATGTCCCAGAGGCCGTCATTGAGCATTTCCAGCGACAGTTCGAAGCGCGTTACCGCGGTATCCAGCTGCTTCTGGCGGGCGAGTTCGCTGCCGATCGCAGTCATCGACCCGGCCACCCGCAAGGCTTTGCCGCTGGCATCGCGGAGCGTTTCGCCGCGCGCCCTGAACCAGCGGTATTCGCCATTCTTGTCGGCCAGCCGATAGGTGACGTCATAGGGGGTTCGCCCGGAGCGATCATTCAGGTGGGCATTGAACGCTGCCAGCACGCGCTCTTTGTCCTCCGGATGCAAGCGGTCGATCCAACTTTCCAGAACATTGGGAAAATCGGCTTCATCCAGGAAGCCCAGCAAAGTGCGGAACTGTTCCGACCACCAGATCTCATGCTTGACGCCGACCGCTTGATCGGCAATCCGCATATCCCACAAACCATCGCTGGTAGCCTGGCAAATGAGGTCAAAGCGGCTGCGCAAGCCATCGACTTCCGCTTGCACGGCGGCCAGCCGCTCCGCCAGGGCGGCGTTCACCGCCTTCGCCTCCTCCACCGACTCCCGGTTGGTTTGCAATTGCCCGGCGAGCCCGCCGGATGCCTCGCGCAACAGGTGCGACAACCGAGTGAAATCCTTGCCACCCATCGTCCAGGAAATTGCTGCCTCCCGCGACAAGGCTTGCGCCGCCGCTTCCAGTTCGCGCACTATGCTTTTACGCCTGACCCACACTGCTGTCTCCTTTTGCTGTTGTTGAATTTCGCGTTCGAGCTGCCTTAGCCCTTGGCGCCCAAGGCACGCCTGAGTTCCGTTTTGAGCACCTTGCCATGATTGTTTTTGGGCAGATTGGGCAGCACCCGGTACTCTTTCGGGCGCTTGAAGCGGGCTATATGCTCACGGCACAGAACATCCAGTTCGGCCGAATCCACCGTTTTTCCCGGCTCGCAAACGATGAAGGCGATCACCTCCTCACCCCACTCGTGGCTCTGCCGGCCGACCACCGAGACTTCGGCCACGCCCGGGTGCCGGAGCAGGATCTCCTCGACTTCCCGCGGGTAGATATTGGAGCCCCCGCTGATGATGATGTCCTTGGCACGGTCTTTCAGGGTCAAGAAGCCGTCCTGGTCGAAGACCCCGACATCCCCGGTGTACAGCCAGCCGTCGCGGATGGTGTTCAAGGTGGCGCTCGGGTTCCCCCAGTAACCGCTCATCACGGTATCGCCGCGGACGATGATCTCGCCGCTTTCGCCGGCAGGAAGTACCTGACCGTTGAGGTCGACGACCCGTATTTCCACCGCCGCCTGCGCGACGCCGACCGATGCCAGGCGCTCCTGATAGCGCGGATGCGCGGAATTGCCGAGGTGGAACCGCGACAAGGCGGTAATGGTCATGGGCGTCTCGCCTTGGCCGTAGATCTGGACGAAACGATTGCCCACCACCTCGAGCGCCCGGCGGATGTCTTCCAGGTACATCGGGCCGCCGCCGTAAACCACCGTCTTGATCCCGGAAGGATCGCTGGCAGCGTTGGCGCAGTGCTCGACCAGATGTCTGACCATGGTCGGTGCGGCGAACATCGAGACATTGCAAAACTTCCGCGACAACTCGAATATCTCCGCCGGAACGAACCCGGCCGATTCCGGCACGAGATGGCGGGCGCCGACCGCGACATGGGCAAAGCTGTACAGTCCGGCCCCATGCGACATGGGCGCTGCGTACAGAATGCTGTCATCCATGTGCGGGGTATCGACGTCGGCGAAATAGCACAAGGTCATCGCCAGCAGATTGGCGTGGGTCAACATGACGCCTTTCGGCTTGCCGGTGGTACCCGAGGTATAGAACAGCCACGCCAGATCGCTCGGATCGGTGCAGGCAATGGAGGCTTCGCAACCGTGCACCAAGGCCGCGTATTCCTTCGACTCGGTGTCGATGACCTGCAGCAGGATGGCGCCGCCCGACGCGCCGATGCCACTGCCCATGCCACCGCTGACAAACACCAGCGTTGCCCCGGAATCGCCAAGGATGAAATCGACTTCCTTCGCCTGCAGCTTGTTGTTGATCGGTACGGCGATCAGGCCGGCATGCCAGATGGCAAAAAGTAGCTCGAGGTAGTGCGGGCTGTTCTGCATGAACAAAGCGACACGCTCGCCGCGACGCAGCCCGAAATAGCCGCGCAAGCTGCCGGACAAGGACAGCACCCTGGCCGCCAGATCGCGATAGCTATACAGATCGCGCTCGCCATGGGCAATGGCCGGCCGGTCGGGAAAAACCCTGGCGGTGCGGAGAAGCAGATTCACCAGATTCATGCATCCTCCCTGGATACGAACTTTGTCCGGCAGAAGCTGTTGCAAAAACCGTGCACGCGCCTGTCATGCAGCGCGCCGAGGCAGGTCTGAAATTGGCAAACCGCCTGCAACAGCAAGCGGCTGCTCGCAGCGAGCGCTTTTCCTTGTGGCACACGGCAATGCCAAGCAAGCGCCAGGCGGAACTCGGTCAGCCCACGGGATGCCCGGAATTCGGACACAAGTGTCTGGTCGCCGTACGACGATAGGACGGCGGCAAGCCCGGCGTCGCCGTTCGGCATTTTCCCGGAGCGACCACCAGTTTTCGCGCGGCAGGACTCGCCCGCCTGCCCAGACCGCGGAGCACTACGCCACAGACCCTTGTTTCTATTTTTGTTTTTTCCCCCTGCCGGGTTAAAGCGGCCGCTCAGGGATCGAACTGACCGCTCCAATTGCCCGCTTTCGCCTTCATGCATCGACGGCTGGCATTCATGTTGCTGTAGAGGAGCAGAGAAATGAGGGAGGCTAGACGTTGAGCAATCGAGTCATCTCATCACAGCAACGCTGGAAACTTTCATTTCTCACCATTCACCCGGGCGATCGCCTCTGACAGCAGGTTAACGACCACGCGTCAGGCGAGTCCGTCGTAAGGAAGGCTATCAGGAGGCAACAGGTGGCAGTCACCAAGGTTTATCCAAATGCAAGTAGCGCACTTGCTGGTTTATTGCGCGATGGCATGACCATCATGTCAGGCGGTTTCGGCGTTTGCGGCATTCCTTCATCGCTGATCGAGGCTATCCGCGATTCCGGCGTCAAGGATCTGACGATCATTTCCAACAATCCCGGCATTGACGATTTCGGCCTGGGTTTGCTGCTGCCCCAAGGCCAGATCCGCAAGATGATCGGCTCGTACATTGGGGAAAATGCGCGCTTTGCCAAACAGTATCTGGGTGGCGAAATCGAGGTCGAGTTCAATCCGCAAGGCACGCTTGCCGAGCGCATTCGTGCCGGCGGCGCTGGCATTCCGGCCTTTTTCACCCGCACCGGAGTAGGTACCGTGATCGCCGAAGGCAAGGATGTTCGCGAGTTCGACGGCATCAAGTACCTGATGGAAAAAAGCCTTCATGCTGATCTGGCGATCGTTCATGCCTGGCGCGGCGATCCCGAAGGCAACCTGCAGTACCGCATGACCGCGCGGAACTTCAATCCGGTCATGGCCACCGCCGCCGAAGTCACCGTTGCCGAAGTCGAGGAGCTGGTCGAACCGGGGGCAATCGATCCCGACCATATCGTCACTCCGGGCATTTTTGTCCAGCGAATCGTCCAGTTGGAGCAACTGGATAAGCGCATCGAGCAACGTACCGTACGCGCTCGCCCAACGGCTTGCAGGGAGTAGAAAAATGGCCTGGACTCGAGACCAGATGGCTGCACGGGCAGCCAAAGAAGTTCGCGATGGTTACTACGTCAATCTTGGCATCGGCATTCCGACGTTGGTCGCCAATCACATCCCGGCAGGCATTTCGACGCAGTTGCAGAGCGAAAACGGCATGCTGGGCATGGGACCGTTTCCCTTCGAGGGGGAAGAAGACCCCGACTTGATCAATGCCGGAAAACAGACCATCACCACCCTGCCGACGACCAGCTTTTTCGATAGCGCGACTTCATTCGCGATCATTCGCGGCGGCCATATTCAGCTGTCCATCCTCGGCGCCCTGCAGGTTTCCGAGAAGGGGGATCTGGCCAATTGGGCCGTCCCCGGCAAGATGGTCAAGGGCATCGGTGGAGCGATGGACCTCGTCGCGGGAGTGCCGGAGGTCGTCGTGCTGATGGAACATTCATCGCGGGGCGAGCCAAAGATCGTCAAGCAATGTTCGCTGCCGCTGACCGGCACGGAAGTCGTCAGCTTGATCATCACTGACCTCTGCGTATTCGAAGTGGGACCGGACGGTCTGCTGCTGACGGAGCTTGCGCCGGAGGTCACGGTGGACGACATCCTGGCCAATACCGAAGCCAGTTTCTCGATTCACCCGGATCTCGAGCAGGGCCGGGGGTAGGAATCCAGGTACTAATTGGCGACTTTCCTCAGCCGGATTTACCTCGTAGGTCTGGCTGAGGCGTTTCTGGAGCGACGCGTGAACAATACATTGCCCTCGGATTTCTCCGATTTCAGTTTCGATGAACTGTCAGCATTGGCCAACAACGATCCAGCTGCCTTTGAGGAGTTACGCTCGGCACTGATCAAGACGACAATTCGCGCGTCGGGCAATGCAAGTCTCCTGCTGCAACTCCAACGCCGCCTGGACGAAGAAGCGGATACCGGCACGCCACGCCACCTTTCGTTTCTGCACTTGTCGGATTGGCTCGACGACACCTATCGGCAGCTAAGCCAGTATCCGCCGCTCACAGCTAACCATTTGTAGGCAATGGTTTATCCGCGTTGATTGCGCGCCAGGAATCCATGGATTCGTCGAGCGAGTATTTCTTCAGTTTCAGATACAGCGTACTTTTGGCGATGCCCAATTGCTTGGCGGCGAGCGTGGCATTGCCCGACGTCTCGCGGAGAACCTTGCAAATCTGATCAAACTCGCTTTTGGCCAGTCCGCTCAGATTGGCCACCGAAATATCTTCACGCGAATCGTCGATCTCGTTGGCTTCCGCCAGCAGCTCCGGCGGCAAGTCGTCTTGGCCCACCACATCGCTGTGGACCGTCAGTACCAGGCCTTCAATGGTATTGCGCAGTTCCCTGACATTGCCCGGCCAGGGATATTGCTCCAACCTCATCAGCGCCATGGGATCGAAAATCTTCTCCTCGACTTCATGCAATTCGCACAGTTGCTGGATAAAAGATTTGGCCAGCTCCCTGATATCCCCCTGCCGGTCTCTCAGTGCCGGAATCCTGATGCTGGTCACCGAAACGCGATAGAACAGATCGATACGGAAGCGCCCTTCCGCTACTTCCTGCCGTAAATCACGGTTGGTCGCGGCGATCAGGCGGAATTTGACTTGCCTGGGCTTGGTATCGCCCAAGCGGTAAATTTGCCCGTCCTCCAGGACCCGCAAAAAGTGGGGCTGCAAATCCAGTGGCATCTCACCGAGTTCGTCGAGGAACAAGGTGCCGCCGTCGGCGGCCTCGATCTTGCCGGCGACCCCGCCGCGACGCGAACCGGTGAAGGCGCCTTCGACGTGGCCAAACAGTTCGCTGGCCAACAGTTCGCGGCTGAGGCCACCACAATTCAAGGCGATAAAAGGGCCATCGCAATTCTTGCTCAATGCATGTATGCCTTGCGCAAAGACTTCCTTGCCAACACCGGTTTCACCCAGCAATAAAATCGGCACGCGTGACTTGGCCAGCTGGGTCGCCTTGTCGATCGCTTGCTGTAGTTCCGGACTGCTGCCCTTGGCCCCTGGGAACGCGGACTTTGCTTCCGTTGGCCGGCGCGGGAAAACCGAGGCGTGAGCGACACGGGAACTCGATGCGCGACTGGGTACGCGCACCACACTGCCGACGCGTTCTCCGTTGTCGAAAATCGGCTCGACCCATTCAGCCCTGAGCCAGGCGGGCAGGACATCAACGTTGGTGACGGGCTCGCTGCCAGCGGAAATTCCATCGATCCGGTCCGGGTTGTTCAGATCGATCCGGCAGCCTAACGACGACAGCAATGCCGGTGTATTTTCATTGACCTTGATCGGAAAACCATGGCGATCGACCAGAATCGCGCCAGATCCGTCGGCTGCAGCCAATTGCGCGATGGAACGCTCCATCAAGCGAATGCGGAACTGCAATTCCTTCTTGGCCAGAAACGACTCGATCCGCGTGGCCGTTGCCACGACCAGGGAGAGGCTATGGCGGGAATAGTTGCGACTCAAGCCGGAGACGTCGATGACCCCGAGCAGTTGTCCGTGTACCGGATCGCGGATTACCGCGGCAGAACAGGTCCAGCGCTTGATACCCTCGCAAAAGTGTTCTTCCGAATGTATTTGGACCGGTTGCCCCAAGGAAATGGCAGTGCCGATCGCATTGGTTCCACATTGCACCTCATTCCAGCTAGCGCCAGGCAGCAGATGAATCTTCTCGGCCGGCCCGATGGCCGAGCTATCGCCTTCGACTTCGAGTACGACTCCCTCCTGGTCGGTGAGGACCATGACGGTTCCCGTTTCAGACAGGAAATCCCGCGCCAGAACCATCACCGGTTTGCTGGCCTCGAGCAAATCCCGCAGCTGATGTTTCAATAGGGAAACGTCACGCGCCGGCAAGGGACTGGCGGCTTGATCGATAGAGGGATCAACGTTGGCGCCGACGCAGCGCTTCCAGGAATCCTCAACCAAGCAGCGCAGAGAATCTGGCGAAGCACCACCGTGAACCAGGAAGCTTTCCCAAGACTCCCGAATTCGGCTGTCGTCTTCTGGCCGCGAAAACAAGTCTCGCACGTTGCTCGAATTCATCTATCTCCTCCTTACTGCAAGTCCACCTGGTTGTTGGTTTTCTTGCAGGCAGCAATAGCAAAAAACTGGCTGCAAACCCCATCTGGTGAAGCATCTACTGCGCGCCACCGATAAGAAATTCAGCGCGCCGTACGAGCCGCCCAGACGCACAAAACCAGCACAAAATCACCTAATCGTAAGCCATTCATTATAGTGCAATAATTAAGTATTACGGAGCCTGGCCAGACTTGGCTTTGGCCCAAGAACGCGGCCCGAGAAACTTTTTCGCCCCTTAGCACTCTCAGGCAGCGAGTGCTAAAATGATGACGAAACTTTCTGGAGGACACACGCTATGACCTATGCCCTGGCTCATCCCATTCCCTCTGCGGTCGGTAACATCGATGCCTACATCCAGGCAGCGAATCGCTATCCGATGCTTTCCGAGGCGGAAGAGACCCGGCTGGCCGAGCGTTTCCACAACGATGGCGATGTGGAAGCGGCGCGTCAGCTCGTGCTCTCCCACCTGCGTCTGGTCATTTCCATCGCCCGCGGCTACCTCGGCTACGGCCTGCCGCACGCCGACCTGATCCAGGAAGGCAACATCGGCCTGATGAAGGCGGTGAAGCGCTTCGATCCGGCGCGCGGCGTGCGCCTGGTGTCGTTCGCCATGCACTGGATCAAGGCCGAGATCCACGAGTACATCCTGAAGAACTGGCGGCTGGTCAAGGTCGCCACGACCAAGGCGCAACGCAAGCTGTTCTTCAACCTGCGCAGCCTGAAGAACGATTACGAAGGTGTCGATACGCTGTCCGGCACCCAGGCAGCGGAAGTTGCGACGCGGCTCGGCGTCAAACGCGACGAAGTGGTCGAGATGGAAACCCGCCTCTCCGGCCGCGACCTGGCGCTGGAAGGCAATCCGGACGACAGCGACGACGCTTTCGCGCCGATCGACTACCTGGCCGACTCGCGTTACGAACCGACCCGCGTCATCGAAAGCAAGGCCGTCGCCCGCCTGCAGGACGAAGGCCTGCAGCAAGCGCTGGCCGCCCTCGACCCGCGCAGCCGGCGGATCATCGAGACGCGCTGGCTGCACGATGGCGAGGCGGCGACGCTGCACGAACTGGCCGCCGAGTTCGCCGTCTCGGCCGAGCGCATCCGCCAGATCGAGGTCAAGGCGCTGCAGAAAATGCGCGGCGTACTGGTCCCGGCCTGAGTCGCGCCGGGCACCAACGAAAAAGGGAGCCGCCGGCTCCCTTTCTCGTTTACCCCGCCCCCATCAGTTCTTCTTGCCGGCCTTGCCGGCGGCGACGTCGCCCTTGAATTCGTTATCCACCAGCGGCGGCGCATCGACCTGTGGCACGTGGCACTGGGTGCAGTTGTGGCGGGCGGCGGCGGCGTTCGGCAAGAGCTTGCCGTCACGATCGCGGAAGTGGCTGTCGCCGACCTTGGGCGCCTTTTTCTTCTGGTAGGTGTCGGCGCCGTGGCAGCTCAGGCACTGGTTCTCCTCCAGCGTGATCTCGTCGAAGTTCTCCACCGCATGCGGGATCACCGGCGGCTGGTCACGGAAGGTGCGGGCCACCTTCTCCTGGCCGCCCGGCTTGCCGCCGAGGTATTTCTTGGCGTCCGGGGCCTGGTCGACGGCTGCCACGTCGGCGCCACGCATCGGGGCCGGCGCCTGCTGGGCCAGCGTCGGGGCGGCGAGCGCCCAGCATGCGGCAGCAGCCAGTACGGCAAATGTCGTCTTCACGGTCTGTTTCATGTTGGCGCTCCTCCTCAAATACTCGCAGATCGGTCGGCTTCGTGCGGTGCCGGCGGCACCGTCGAAACCGGGTTATTGAAACGCAGGCTGAAGGTGAATACTTCCTTCGAGCAGACATCGATGCAGCGGCCGCAGTTGGTGCAGTTGGCGGCCAGGATCACCGGCCCGACGCCCTGCGCCTCACCCTTCAGCGCCGGCCGGATGACCTGCGGCTCGGGACAGACGGCGAAGCAGTCCATGCAGTCGTTGCAGGCCTGGCGGGCCGGGGCGGCAACGCGCACGGGCGACCAGCGACCGAGCAGGCTGTAGAAGGCGCCGACCGGACAGAGGTGGCCGCACCAGCCGCGGCTCATCACCAGCAGGTCGAACAGGAACACCGCCAGGACCACCATCCAGGCGGTGCCGAGGCCGAAGATCAGGCCGCGGTGCAGCATCGAGATCGGGTTGATCAGTTCCCACAGCACGACGCCGGTCAGCGCCGAACCGAGCAGTGTCATGCCCAGCATCCAGTAGCGGGTGGCGCGCGAAATGTGGGCGCTGCCCTTGATGCCGAGCCGGCCGCGCAGCCAGCCGGCGGCATCGGTGACCATATTCACCGGGCAGACCCAGCTGCAATAGATACGGCCGCCGAGCAGCAGATAGAAGACGACGACGATGGCCACGCCGGCTAGCCCAAGGGTTTCCGGCAGATGCCCGGTCAGCGCCGACTGCAGTGCGACATAGGGATCGGTCAGCGGCAGGAAATCGAGCGTGTAGCTGTAGTTGAGGTTGCCCTTGACGATCCAGATGCCGGCCAGCGGGCCGAGCAGAAACAGGGCGAGGATGCCGAGCTGCGTCAGGCGACGCAGCAGCAGCCAGCGGTGGGCGCGCAGCCAGCCCTTGTCAGCCACCGCCTCAGCGCCGGGACGTTGGCCACTCATGGCTTGCCTCCCAGACCCGGCGGCAGGCTCGGAATGGCCAGCGTCTCGTTGGCCGGCAGGTCGCGCGCCGGCGCGGTCATACCCGAGGCCGGATCGTAGTGGCCGGGCAGCTTGGTGCCTTCCGGCATCCGGTCGGGCAGATCAAGCATTTTCGATTCGTCGATCAGCGAGTGGCCGGCCTTCTTCTGCTCTTCCCAGCCGAGCCGGTAGTGGCTGCCCAGTTCGCCCTTGGCCAGGGCCGGCGGCAGCACGCGGATGGCCGCTTCCTGCAGCACGCAGGACTGCTCGCACTTGCCGCAGCCGGTGCAGTGTTCGGAATGCACGGTCGGCAGGAACATGGCGTGCCGGCCGGTGCGCTGGTTACTCTGGATATCCAGCGTGATCGCCTTGTCGATGACCGGGCAGACGCGATAGCAGACGTCACAGCGCAGGCCGAGGAAATTGAGGCAGGTCTCGTGGTCGATCAGCACGGCGACGCCCATCTTGGCCTTGTTGATGTCGGTCAGTTGGTGATCGAGGGCGCCGGTCGGGCAGGCCTTGATGCAAGGGATGTCCTCGCACATCTCGCAGGGAATCTTGCGCGCCGTGAAGTACGGCGTGCCGGTGGCCACCGGCGTTTCCGGCTTGGCCAGCGACAGCGTGTCGTAGGGACAGTCGCGGACGCACAGGCCGCAGCGAATGCAGGCGCCGAGGAAATCGTCTTCCGGCAGCGCACCGGGCGGGCGCAGGGCGAGCGCCGGCAGCGCCTTCGACTGCTTGGCGTAAAGGCCGAGCCCGAGGCCGAGCATGCCTACGCCACAGGCCATGCGGGCCGAGTCGAAGAGAAATTGCCGGCGGGCGGCGTTGCTTTTGGGGGTAGTTTCTTTCATATCGCTCATGGTCCAGTTCAGCCGGTCGCGGACGGGCCCCTCACCCGCCCGCGCCGGCTCTCCCTGATTGCCGCGTCAAATCATCAGGCCTTGACCACCTTGCAGGCGCATTTCTTGAAGTCCGTTTCTTTCGACAGCGGGCAGGTGGCGTCCAGCGTCAGCTTGTTTACCAGCCGATGCTCGTCGAAGAAGGGCACGAAGACAAGGCCGGCCGGCGGCTTGTTGCGACCGCGGGTTTCCACCCGCAATTGGATCTCGCCGCGCCGGGTGGCCAGCTTGACCACGTCATTGCGGGCCAGGCCACGGCTCTTGGCATCCTGCGGATGCATGTAGACCACCGCGTCGGGCATCGCCTTGTACAGTTCCGGTACGCGCCGGGTCATCGAGCCGGTATGCCAGTGTTCGAGCACGCGGCCAGTACACAGCCACAGGTCGTAGTCGGCGTCCGGCGCTTCGGCGGCCGGCTGGTAGGGCAGCGCGAAGACCACCGCCTTGCCGTCCGGGAAGCCGTAGAAACGCACGCCCTCGCCCTTCGGCACGTAGCTGTCGTAACCCTCGCGGAAGCGCCACAGCGTTTCCTTGCCGTCGATCACCGGCCAGCGCAGGCCACGCGCCTTGTGATAGACGTCGAAGTTGGCCAGGTCATGGGCGTGACCGCGGCCGAAGCTGGCGTATTCCTCGAACAAGCCCTTCTGCACGTAGAAGCCGAAAGCCTTCGACTCGTCGTTCATGTAGCCCTTGATGGCATGGGCGTTGACCTTGGCTACCTCGTCGAGGCCCCAGCGGGTGGTGTCCGGGTTGGCGTAGAGCACGTCGTACAGGGTCTTGCCCTTGTATTCCGGCGCCTTGTCGAGCAGTTCGGCCGGCCACACCTCGTCGGTCTTGAAGCGCTTGGCGAACTCGATGTACTGCCACAGATCGGACTTGGCCTCGCCCGGCGCCTTGACCTGCTGTCGCCAAAACTGGCCGCGGCGTTCGGCATTGCCATAGGCGCCTTCCTTCTCCATCCACATCGCCGACGGCAGGATCAGGTCGGCCGACATCGCCGAAACGGTCGGATAGACATCGGAATGGACGACGAAGGCCTTGGGATTGCGCCAGCCCGGGTAGATTTCCTCGTTGATGTTCGGCCCGGCCTGCATGTTGTTGGTCGTGGTCGACCAGAAGAAGCCGAGCTTGCCGTCCTTCAGCGCCCGCGACTGGGCCACGGCATGCAGCCCGACCCAGTCGGGAATGGTGCCGGCCGGCAGCTTCCACAGCTTTTCCGAGAGTTCGCGGTGCTTCGGATTCATCACCACCATGTCGGCCGGCAGGCGGTGGGCGAAGGTGCCGACCTCGCGCGCGGTACCGCAGGCCGACGGCTGGCCGGTCAGCGAGAACGGGCTGTTGCCGGGTTCGGAAATCTTGCCGACCAGCAGGTGCACGTTGTAGATCATGTTGTTCACCCAGGTGCCGCGC
>PHCU01000300.1 GCA_002842345.1 Betaproteobacteria bacterium HGW-Betaproteobacteria-12
GGTGCCGCACAACGGCTGCCGTCCGCCCAAGAAGCGCCGCATCTAAGGAGAAAGACAAGTGGCTCGTAATCTCGATCCGAAATGCCGTCAGTGCCGCCGTGAAGGCGAAAAGCTGTTCCTGAAGGGCGAAAAGTGTTTTACCGACAAGTGCGCCATTGAGCGCCGTTCCTACGCTCCTGGCCAGCATGGCCAGAAGTCCGGTGCCCGTCTGTCCGACTATGGCGTCCACCTGCGTGCCAAGCAGAAGATCCGTCGTGTCTACGGCGTGCTCGAAGGCCAGTTCCGCCGCACTTTTGCCGAAGCTGAGCGCCGCAAGGGCCAGACCGGCGAAAACCTGCTGCAACTGCTGGAAGCCCGCCTGGATTCCGTTGCCTACCGCATGGGTTTCGGCGCCTCGCGCACCGAATCCCGCCAGATCGTTCGTCACAACGGCGTTCTGGTCAACGGCAAGCGCGTCAATATTCCGTCCTTCATTGTCAAGCCGGGCGACGTCGTACAACTGACCGATCGCTCCCGTGCGTCTCTGCGTTGCAAGGCGGCTCTCGAGGCTGCCGAGTCCCGTGGATTCCCGGAATGGATTTCGGTGGACATCAAGGAAGGCAAGGGCACGTTCAAGGCCATGCCGCAGCGCTCCGAATTGCCGGCGACCCTGAATGAAGGTCTCGTCATCGAACTTTACTCGAAGTAAGCACTGAGCAGAGGAAACCAGCCCATGCAAAGCAGTGGACTTCTCAAACCCCGCATCATCGACGTGCAGAGCGTTTCGCCCGTGCAGGCCAAGGTGGTCATGGAGCCGTTCGAACGCGGCTACGGACATACCCTGGGCAACGCACTGCGTCGCATCCTGCTGTCCTCGATGCCGGGTTACGCGCCGACCGAAGTCGGCATCGACGGCGTGCTCCACGAGTACTCCACCGTGGATGGCGTGCAGGAAGATGTGGTCGATATCCTTCTCAATCTGAAGGGCGTTGTCTTCAAGCTGCACGGCCGCGATTCCGTGACGCTCAACCTGGCCAAGGAAGGTGACGGCATCGTCCGTGCCGGCGATATCGAATTGCCGCACGACGTCGAAATCATCAACCCGGAGCACGTGATCGCTCACCTCTCTCCTGGCGGCAAGCTGGCCATGGAGATCAAGGTCGAGAAGGGTCGCGGCTACGTGCCGGGCAACGTGCGTAACCTCGGCGATGCCAAGACCATCGGCAAGCTCGTGCTGGACGCCTCGTTCAGCCCGATCCGCCGCGTGGCCTACGCCGTCGAGAGCGCCCGTGTCGAACAGCGTACCGACCTCGATAAGCTGATCGTCGATATCGAGACCAACGGTGTCGTCGAACCGGAAGAGGCCATCCGCTACGCTGCCCGCGTGCTGATGGAGCAACTCTCGGTCTTCGCCGATCTGGAAGGCACGGCGCCGGTCGCCGAGGCTTCCAAGCCGGCCCAGGTCGACCCGGTCCTGCTGCGTCCGGTCGATGATCTCGAACTGACGGTTCGCTCGGCGAATTGTCTGAAGGCTGAGAACATCTACTACATCGGCGATCTGATTCAGCGTACCGAGAACGAACTGCTGAAGACCCCGAATCTGGGTCGCAAATCGCTGAACGAGATCAAGGAAGTGCTGGCCGCCCGCGGCCTGACGCTCGGCATGAAACTGGAGAACTGGCCGCCCGCCGGTCTGGAAAAGGTCTAAGGA
>PHCU01000301.1 GCA_002842345.1 Betaproteobacteria bacterium HGW-Betaproteobacteria-12
CTCGATGCCCTGGTTCGCCTGGATCTGGAACGTGCCGCGCAGGTAAAGGCCGCCGATGACACCCTTGACGACGGTTATAAGGCGATCATCGCCAGCATCAAGGATTTTGCCAATCGCCACCCGGATTCAGTGGGACAGGTGATCCAGGTGATGTTTGCAATGAAGGCGTTGGAACGCATTGGCGATCACGCCAAGAACATCTCCCAATACGTGTTCTATCTGGTCGAGGGACGTGATATCCGTCACCCCAAGTCGAATCCGCAAGTCGATCCCGAGTAAGTTGTCCGCCTAGGGATGGTCTGAATAAGTTGTCATTGCGAGGAGCGAAGCGACGCGGCAATCCAGAAATGTATGGAAAATCAAGATGCTGGATTGCTTCGCTGCGCTCGCAATGACGCCAGATGTGGCTTGTTCAGAGGTTCCCTAGCGCCGCGGAAATCGTGATCGGTAGTGCGGTGCCGCTGTTCAATCGCCAGTGCTGAACACCGCCTTGATTTTTTCCGGGTCAACGTACTTGTCGAGGTTGGCCAGGCCTTTAGCCACCTCCGGGCTTGCGAACAGTTCGCGCCCCGCCACCTCACCGAGCACCCCAAAGCCATGCTCAATGGCGCTGCTTCCTTCATATTGCACTGCCGTACGTGCTTCTGATCGGCACGTCTCAGTCATCAGGTGCTCAACCAGCGCTGCCATGTTGGAATCGATTTGTTTTCGCTGTGCTGGCGAGATTGCCGCCATCTGTGAAATGGCAGGGTTGAGCGAGATCGCCGAAAAAATCCAGGTCATCAAGGTGGTCTTGTCGTCGTTTGTGGTTTTCCCGACGAGGCACCTGGCCAGATCATCAGAGTAGGGTCCGGCGACTGCCGTGTGCGCAGCAAAACCCAGCATGACCACTACGCTTGCGGCCACTTTTTTGTAGATCATCGGTTTCATTGATTGGCGCCGGTATTGTGGTCGGTGATGGCCCGTGGGCACTCGGTGCGAGCCGGCGTTGCGTCAGGACCGGCGGGAATCTTTGCGTCGATTAAACACGATTCCAACAAGATTTGCATAGCTTGCTTGCCGGTCGCATTCATCAGTGCGATGTTGCGGATCGGAATCTGTTCGACATCGGGATAACCGGCGATGGCGCGTTCCAGGCTGTCCTCGCGCAGCAGATGCAGCAGCGGATGCGGCGAGCGATTGCTGTAGTTCTCTGCATCGTCCGGCGCGGTGCCGGCAAACTGATACTGCGGATGAAAGCTGGCGATCTGGTACACCCCGTCCAGTTGCATCTGCACCAGCAACCGGTCGGCAGAATCGAGAAACTGGTTGTAATCGTAAAAGTGTTGGAGCACGTGCGGATGAATCAGCAATGTGGTTTCAATTGAAGCGTCGCGCTCAAGCCGTTCCAGCTCGGTTTGCAGCGCCAAGAGAAGCTGTTCTTCGCTCTGCGCATCGCTGACCACGAAGCGAACGCGATTCTTCACCAGTTCGCGTTTCGCGAACGGGCACAGATTCAGGTCCACTACCAGGCGCTGAACCCACAAGCGCACGGTTTCGATGACGATCTCGCTCAAGCGCCTGTCCGTTTCCAACAAAGCAACCTGTGATTCTGCCACGGTCGCGCGTTCAAACCACGCCCACACTCGCCGCCCTGAATATCTCAGCGGCGCCGGCTTCGGTGAGTGGTAGCGGATTGCCACCGGCCGA
>PHCU01000302.1 GCA_002842345.1 Betaproteobacteria bacterium HGW-Betaproteobacteria-12
AAGCGGGATCGAACCGCTGACCTCTTGCATGCCATGCAAGCGCTCTCCCAGCTGAGCTATACCCCCGCCGCGAAAGAAGGCCGCATTATAGGGATCGACCTGGTCCTTGTAAAGGGTCTTCGGCGATTTTCAGAGATGTTTCTGCAATGCCATGACAACGCGTTCGCGGCCGATCATCTCGACCAGCGCATCGACCGAAGGTGCCTGTGCCTGGCCGGTCAGGATGACGCGCAGCGGCATCGCCAGCTTGGGCATTTTCAGGCCGTGCTTGCCGATGGCTTCCTTGATCAGCGCGCTGATCGCCGGCGTCTCCCAGGCGACCGAGGCCAGGCCGGCAACGAAATCGGCCAGCGCCGGCACGGCTTCCGGCGACAGGTGCTGGGCGAGCAGCTCCGGGCTGACCGCGACGCTGGTGTAGAAGACTTCGACGGCATCGGCCAGGACGTTCAGTGTGTTGCAGCGATCGACATAGAGGGCGACGGCCTTGGCCAGATCGGGGCCGGCGGCGGTGTCAACGCCCCGCGCCTCAAGCCGGGTCTTGACCCGGGCCGCCAGATCGGCCGGCGGCAGCTGCTTCATGTAGTGCTGGTTCAGCCACAGCAGCTTTTCGGTATTGAACTGGGCGGCCGAAGCGGTGATGTGGTCAAGATCGAACCACTCGACGAACTGCTGGCGCGAGAACACCTCATCGTCGCCATGCGACCAGCCGAGTCGGGCCAGGTAGTTGATGACGGCTTCCGCCAGGAACCCATCCTCGTCGTACTGCATCACCGACACGGCGCCGTGGCGCTTCGACAACTTGGCGCCGTCGTCGCCGAGAATCATCGACAGGTGCGCGTAGAGCGGCATCTCGGCGCCGAGGGCGGCGAGGATGTTGATCTGGCGTGGCGTGTTGTTGACGTGGTCGTCGCCGCGGATGACGTGGGTGATGCCCATGTCCCAGTCGTCGACGCAGACGCAGAAATTGTAGGTCGGCGTGCCGTCGGCGCGGGCGATGATCAGGTCGTCGAGTTCGCCATTGGCGATCTCGATCCGGCCCTTGACCTGGTCGTCCCAGGCGACGACTCCATCCTGCGGGTTCTTGAAGCGGACCACCGGCGGCACGTCGGCCGGCGGGGTCGCCAGCGTCTTGCCGGCTTCCGGGCGCCAGCGACCGTCATAGCGCGGCTTTTCCTTCTTCGCTTCCTGCTCGGCGCGCAGCGCATCGAGTTCCTCGCGCGTCGTGTAGCAGTAGTAAGCGCTGCCGTCGGCCAGCATCTGCTGGATCACTTCCTTGTAGCGGTCCATGCGCTGCATCTGGTAGAACGGGCCTTCGTCGTGCGTCAGCTCCAGCCAGTTCATGCCGTCGATGATCGCCTGCACGGCTTCCGGGGTCGAACGGGCGACATCGGTATCCTCGATGCGCAGGATGAACTGGCCGCCGTGGCGGCGGGCATAGGCCCAGGAGAAGAGGGCGGTGCGGGCGCCGCCGATATGCAGGTAACCGGTGGGGCTGGGGGCGAAACGGGTGCGAACGGGCTTCATTGGCTACGGAATCCAGGCGGAAACAAAGGCCGCTATTCTAGCCGACGGTGGTTTGACCGACTGCCTGTCTTGTGTTTAAATGCGCGCCTCTCGAATGGGCGGTTAGCTCAGCGGTAGAGCACTGCCTTCACACGGCAGGGGTCACTGGTTCGATCCCAGTACCGC
>PHCU01000129.1 GCA_002842345.1 Betaproteobacteria bacterium HGW-Betaproteobacteria-12
ATCAAAACCAGTCGGCCGACTAAATCCCCGGGATGAAGGGGTCCTTTTTACACGCCGATCACCCCACGAAGGGGGTGCCTATTGCACGCTGATCCTCAGTCTGCGCTGTAAGATTTGAGTTCCTCGTAAACAACGGGAGGTGGGGCAACTAAGAGCCGGGCCAAACGCGTTCGCTGTTCAACTTGGCCCATTCCCGACTTCCCCTGCAATACGTCTAGGCAGCAACCTTCCAGCCGCCGCTATCTTGCTCAAGCGTAATGCGGGCGTCGGTTTCCTCAAGGTCGGAATCTACCAGTCGCTCGATCATGTCGCGGATATGGGCGTTGCCCTCGTTCAATTCCCGATAGATCGCACGAATGAACCGATCAGCAATCTTGGGCTGGCTGCTCCGCTTTTCCCATAGCGCGACCGTTTGAGCCTCATTGCCCAGCATGGATGCTAGCTTTGCTTGGCTCAGGCCCATCTCTTGCCGCAGGAAGCGCAATTCGGTCCCGGTCAGCTTCCCGCCCTTGTTGACGATTCCATGCGCAATGGCGCGATGCAGGCCCTCCACATCATGGATTGCAATGCCCGGTCCATAGGGGGTGTCGTGCTCATCATAGCCGTTCGCCAACCAGACGTTGCGAAGGCCGCACTCCCGATAATGATACATGCTCGCCTCCTAGAAAACGGTGATGACGATTGCCCGCTTGGGAACGTCAATCGCCACTGCCACGTCCAAATCCTTGCCCGCAACGCGGTGCGTCACGGTCAGTTTCCAATTCCCATGCATGTCCAGCGCCACCGGCTCGCTTACGATCCCGCGTTGCAGACAGGTCAAAACCTGCACCGGGGAAACCTTGCGTTGCCGCATTCGCTTCCGGGCATGATGCGTGAAGATCACCTGAGCACTGTCCTGAGCAATCTCGCGAAGGACTTTGAGTGCTGTTGCGTCGTTCATCCGCATGGGAACCGGATCGATCATAACCCATAAATATTATGGGTCCGTTGCTTTGGCAAGCGGCGTTGCAAGGCATTGGAGCTGCCAGAGTTAGGACGGCCCACGAACACAAATGACCCGGAAATGATTGGCCGGAAAACCGCAGAAACCCGCGCATTTAATCAAATCCGAATGGCCAGTCATTTTTGATTGAGAAGCTGCCACCTCCCGAAACCCGCATAATTCCGTCATTTTCAGCCGCGATTTGTCGCGTACGGTGTGTAGTTGTTTCCAGCTTCCACGGCTGGCACCGGCATGGCTGCCCGAATGGCATTGCGGACGATTGCCCCGCACCTGTTGAGAAATGTTGAGGTGCGCGCCGATTGAGCGAATCCAGCCGCTCGCGTTCGCCTCAAGCGTTGGGCCCATCGGGGAACGGTTATGGGAACCGGCGCACGATCTTGAAAAAATATCAATTAAATCAATGGTCCGTGGCGGAGCGGGAGTCCGCCCTATGACAATCTATTGGCGTCTAGAGACGTTCAAAATAGGCACATAAAAAGCGATAGTTAATGGAAATAATCGGCTCACAAGGTCTATTGACAGCTACCCACATATGCCATTTTATGTTGGCCGGATTGTTGGCCAAGAGGATCAGGTTATGCCCAAGGTGGCAAAGGCGCTTACCGCACCAGCGGTTGAGAGGTTGAAGGCGGACGGCAAGACCAACCGCCGGGTAATGGTTGGCGGTGATCGGTGCGACGGTTTCACCTCCGGCTTGAAGGCGGGTCCAAAGTGTGGGCACTCCGGGTTAAGATCGGGGACAAGCGCCGCGACATTGGCCTTGGTCGGTATAACGGCAAAATCGGTCTAACCCTTGAGCAATCCGTTCGGGAGGAAGGTCTTTCCTTGGCGGAAGCTCGGGACAAAGCCCGCGAAATCCGGGCGCAAATCAAGCGCGGTGTTGACCCGTTCGCGGAGAAACAGGCGCAAGCCCAAGCTGCCCGGCTGGAAACCGCGAAGTCCAAGACCTTCAAGGAATGTGCGGAATTGTGCATCGCGGACAAGTCCGGGGAATGGAAGAACGACAAGCATAGCAAGCAATGGAGTGCCACGCTTGAAACCTATGCCTATCCGAAACTCGGCAAGCTGGCGGTGTCGGATATTGACCGGGGTTTGGTGTTGGACGTTCTCCGGCCAATCTGGACGAGCAAGAGCGAAACCGCTTCCCGCCTTCGCGGCCGGATTGAAACCGTCCTGAATTGGGCGAAGGTCAATGGCTATCGCGGTGGCGAGAACCCGGCGGCATGGAAGGGCAACCTTGAACACTCCCTCGCCAAGCGCCAGCGTTTGACACGCGGCCATCACGCGGCATTGCCCTATCCCGAACTCGGTTCGTTCATGGTGGACCTTCGCAAGCGCGATGGCATTTCGGCCCGTGCCCTTGAGTTCGCTATTCTCACCGTCGCCCGTTCGGGTGAGGTCCGCAACGCGACATGGGCGGAAATCGACCTAGACGGCAAAATGTGGGTAATCCCGGCGGAGCGCATGAAAGCTGGCAAGGAACACCGTGTCCCCCTGTCCGACGCGGCCGTTGCCTTACTCAAGGCGCTACCGAGGGTCGCGGGTAGCGAATATGTATTCCCGGCCCCTCGTGGCGGTGCCATGTCCGATATGGCGCTTACGGCCGTCCTCAAGCGCATGGACCGCACCGGCCTCACGCAACACGGGTTCCGGTCCACCTTCCGGGAATGGGCTGGCGAGGCGACCGCATACCCGCGTGAGGTCATTGAACATGCTCTTGCCCACAGTCTGGCCGACAAGGCGGAAGCCGCATACCAGCGGGGAAGCCTGTTGCCGAAACGGGTTAAGCTCATGGCCGATTGGGCGGCATACGCCGGGACTGTCCAGAAACCCGGCGGGAATGTTGTCGGTATCCGGGAGGGTTCGGCGGCATGATCCAACGTGACGACATTGCTGATTTGGTGCGCCGTGTTGATAGTGAACCCGGTGCAGCGGCCGAACTGTTGCGGATCGCCGCCGGTTTTCTGCAATCTCGGGAACCGTTACCCGATGTGCTGGCCGATTATCTCGCGGTTGCATTTGAGGCGGCGGCGGGCGTGAAACCGGGAACAGAGGGAAAGCCGGTTGAACATGAACGGGTCCGAGTTCTCGCCAAGGCGCTTGGGTTCACCCGCGAAGCGGGCGGGCAGCGGAAAGAGATTCCCAAAGATTTAGCCTTACCACTGGCAGTCTATGGAAATGAATTGAGTGACTACCAAGTTGCCAATGAGATCAAGCGCAAACATGGTATCAGCTTCAATACCGCTCTATCTCGGGTTAAAGAAATGCGAGATAAAATTGCAGAGGCTAGGAAGTTATTAGAATAATAAGCGAGTTTGCGGGGTTCAATAACCCCGTTAGTCGTTGAAGTCGTCTCATGCTTTTCCTTGGCACGTCCACCAACGTGCAAGGAAAGCTCCATGAACAACCTATTACGCCTCCCGGCCGTCATGGAACGAACCGGGCTTGCTCGCCCGACCGTCTATCTCCGGGCCAAACAGGGGCTATTCCCGCGCCCCGTCAAACTCGGTTCCCGTATGGCCGCTTGGCCCGAGAACGAGGTTGCCGCCATCAATGCCGCCCGGATTGCGGGCAAGTCGGATGATGAAATCCGGGAGCTTGTTGCCCGGCTGGAACGCGAACGAGCCGAACGGGCCGCGTAATCCCGATGGCAACCGCACCCGTCCATTTCTTTGACCCGCCAACATCCGCCGACCAGCTTGCCGCCTTGGTTGAGGAACAGGCCAGCATGGCCAAAATGCTTGCGGTCATTCCGGCCAAGAACCCGGAAGATGTGAAGATGGTTGCCGCCGCCCTCAAGTCGGCCGGAACCAAGTTTGAAAAGGTGTATCTGGATTGGGCGCAACCCTACGGCCGCTTCAAGGCCAAGGGATTGTGGGCAAAAGTCCCGGCTGATCCCGATGCAATGACCGAGGTGTTGGAGCGCCACTTGCTGGCCTCAACCCGGAAAGCCCGGTTCAAACCGCAAACCGCCGCCGAACTGGACCCCACACCGATGCAATACCTTATCAAGGGCGTTGCGCCCGCCCAAGGGTTGCTCGTCATCTATGGACCCTCGGGTTCGGCCAAATCCTTCCTGTCCATAGCGGCCGCCGCTGCAATCGGGGAGGGTTCGTCATTCTTTGGTTATGCGGCCACACCCGCTCCGGTCTTGTATGTCGGGCTTGAGGGTGAGGCCGGGGTTCGCGGCCGGGTGTTGGCATGGGAGCGCCATCACGGCCGCCCTATGCCGGATAATGTCCGGTTCTCGCTTGAGCCATTCCAGCTTACCGACGCCCAAGACGTTGCCGACCTTGCCGAGATATGTCCGCCGGGGTGTGCCGTCATTATCGACACGCTCAACCGTGCCGCCCCCGGTTTGGACGAGAATAGCTCCAAGGACATGGGCCGGGTCATTGACGGGGCGAAAACCCTTCAACGGAAAATCGCCGGGCTTGTGATCCTCGTTGCCCACAGTGGCAAGGACTCCACCCGAGGGTTGCGCGGGCACTCAAGCCTGTTCGCCGCATTGGATGCCGCCATCCTCGTTAGCCGGGGTGACGGCGGGGCCAGACGTTGGAAGCTGGACAAGGCCAAAGATGGGAAGGACGGGGAGGAACACGGGTTCCGTTTGACGGTAGTTGAACTCGGAACCGATGCCGATGGCGACACGGTTTCGTCATGCGTCATTGAGCCGGATAGCGGGGCTACCCGACAATTTGCCCGGCCGTTGAAGGGTAATCGCCAGCTTGCTTTCACCGCACTGGAAAATGCTGCCCGCGCCAGCGGCATCTTGAATGAGCGTGGCGAGTTCGTCGGTGTGACGTTTGCCGACTGGTATGCCGAGTTTTTCAGGATTTCGACGGCCGACAATAAGGAAGCCAAGCGCAAGGCTTTTGCCCGTGCCCGCGAAGATTTGGCGGCCGATGGGCATATTGAAGTCGATAACGACATTTACCGATTTGCCGGTTTGAACGCCTCCGCAACCCATGCCGTCATCGCTTCTATCCTTGCCGGACAGCGGACAGGGGGCGGACAATGACCGGACATGTCCACTGTCGCCCTACCCTCGGTAGCGGACGGACACGGACACACACCTTTAGGTGTGTCCGGTTGTCCGGGAGGCGATGGCCGCCATTCCCTTTGAAATCTCTTTTGAGAGCAATGGCAGAGATAGGTTCCGCCAACACTTAGCGGATTTCCAAAGCTTTCAAAACATGTCGCCGGGTTTGGCCAACATACCGGCCAACATAAAGGTTGAAGGACCGAGAAAATGACCAGACGAAAGACCAGAAAGGGACCGGCCGCAAATCCGGCTCCGCGCCCACCCCGGCAAAGTGTGGGCAAGAGCAAGGCCATTATCAAGTTCAACGAGCTTCAAACCGAGTTCGCCTCGCACCTGTCCGATAACACCGAGGACAAGCAAGGTGCTTTCGCCCAAGCCTTCCTGTTCCTGTTGCGGGATTGCTACGCCGGTTGCGTCCTGTTTGACGCGGAAGAATTGGGCATAGTTCTCAACCTGCTTTTCCGGTCTGCCCGTATTCAAGCCAGTTGGACGGATATTGGCCACCTTGAGAACAGCCTAGACGAACTCATGCCCGAAATGCGCGGGCTTGTCGTCCGGCTCATAGCGTTCAAGGCGATTATCCGGGACCAACCGGCTTGGCAGCATTTTGAGGAATTGTTGCCCGATAGGTTCCTGTTCGCGGTGTTTGAGGCGTTCAACGGGGACAGGCCGGTCCCGCCGCTGTTCAAAAGTGCCACCTCACATCGCGGGCACCGAAACACGAACTTTGCCGGGTTGCTGTTCATGCCGGGAGGTCAACATGGTTGATCGCCGGTATCGGGATAGTGGTTGGGGTCAGCCGTCCGCGCCGCAATGGCCCGCCAAGGCCGCCCCGTCGCCCTCGGAAGGGGCTGATGTGACCGCCAGCCCTCCAATCGTGTCTAGCGGCCCGGAAATCGACCAATCGGGGCCATCGGGTGCCGCACTCCCCCCGGCAAAAATCGCCCAGGACGATTGGGGCCGCCCTCCCGCACCCGTGGGCACCTCCCAACGGGACGATAAGGGCCGCTTTTTACCGGGAAATAGCGGGAATGGCGGCCGCCCAAAGGGTTCCCGGAACCGGCTTACCAGCATGGTCCTATCCACGCTTGCGGCCGACTTTGACGAATATGGGGCCGACGCGGTTGCCAAGCTCCGGGAGAAAGACCCGGCCGCATACCTGCAAATGGCCATCAACCTAATTCCCCGCCAACTCATAGCCCAACAAGAGACATTGCCGGACTTTGAAAGTTGGGAGGAAGTCAACGAGTTTATCGAACAAGCGAAAAGGAAACGGATGATCGAAATAGCTCTTGAAGAACTCAACAAGAACCACCCGACAATCAC
This sequence comes from Betaproteobacteria bacterium HGW-Betaproteobacteria-12, assembly GCA_002842345.1. Classification (GTDB taxonomy): domain Bacteria; phylum Pseudomonadota; class Gammaproteobacteria; order Burkholderiales; family Rhodocyclaceae; genus Azonexus. The sequence continues at coordinate 6,375 of PHCU01000129.1, forward strand.
CAAGGATTAAAGAAATGTATCTCGTCAATTCACCGGAAGCCGCCGATTTCATGGTTGGCATGGGTTCCGAAACCCGCCGCAAGGTTGCGCTCGGGGACAAGGCCAAGTTTCAGGGCACGGCCGCTTTCAATCATATCAGTTCAGCCCACAATGCGGTTGCCGAGGGCATACCCAAGATTGCCGCGCTCGCCCAAGACCCTACCCGGACCTTGGTGGACCAGCACCATGCCGCCCGGCACGTTGCGAACGGGATTTACGCGGTCATTACCCAAGCCCAAGCCGGTCTTGAGGCGGAAGGCCGGGCGTTCACCAAAGAGGGCAGCGGGCTAATCAATAGCGTCCTCGTTTTGGACCCGAGCCGCAACCTGTTCCACAACAGGATTCTTGATTGGATTGAGGTGCAAGCCGGGAAGCCGGACGGCATCAAGCAAATCCGGGAGGCCGCCAAGGACAATAGCGAGTTTGTCGCCCTCTTGTCCCTATCGCCCGGCTATATCTCCGCACTCTCTGCAAGCACCCGTGAAAACATTGTGGAGGACGGGTTGCAGCGGTTCGCCCCGGAAGGGCTGGCCAAAATCCGGCAGGGCCAAGAGTTGACGGCGCTGGCGGGCAAGTATGCCAAGTTCGCCAAGATGCTCCCGGTTTACACCTACAACCGCGAACTTGCCGACCAAGGCAATCGCCGGGTTGAAATCTGACAACCTCCCGCCGTGGCACCTTTCCATAGCGCCATCGTCACGGCGGCACCTACCCCCGGCCGGTCAAAAGGGCCGACCAGCCGGGGGGCTTTTCCGAATGTGGGGAGGTCTTATGTCCTTTGGCGGGTTTGATACCAACGTGCCATTGCCGGTGCGACGGCGGGCATCAAAGTATCCCCGCGATGCCGAGGCCATTGCCCATGCCGAACGCCGGGTTGCAGGGGGCATGTCCGACTATGCCGCGATTATGGACGCAATTCGGGTTGTGAACCCGTCGCCTGATACCAGCGAGGCAACCGCGCTCAATCGGTTGACCGGGCAGTTTCGCGCCAAACATGGGGCGCGGAAGCACCGCAAACCCGCTTAGTTACTGCAATAATCCTGATATAAAGCGGGCAAGTGGTGTGCCATCCAGTTCCCCTTTCAATATCCCGTATATGATAGCAACAATGAGGCCGCCGATTATCGTTCCACCCCAAGACACTACACCCGGCCCAAGTCGGCCAATAAGGCTAGGTTCTTTCTTGGCGGGATACAGAAGAAAGTTCGGCACATACCTTTGATGAAAATAGGTAATTAGGGATTGAATGCCGAACGCGCTGGCCGCAAACGCCAGCCGCTGCCAGAATGTGGGCAATCCCGGTAAAGCGGCTAATGCCGCAACGGTAATAGCTACATTGACCGTCAAACCGAACTTGCGAAATTGGGTGGCGAGCTTTCGTTGAAACCCGTGGACATGTTGGGAAAGAGCTTCGGCCTTTCCCATGGCCCATGCCTCTTGAACGCTTTGAACCCGGATAATGTTTTCCCCCCATGCGGCGAGTTCAATCATCGCGTTCCGATTGAGGCCATACATTTCCGGTTCTTGGACGGAAACCTTGATGTATCGCAATTCAGGCAAGTCATCTAAGATTTGCTCAAACTCGTCAGAATATATGTTCTTCTCAACACCCTTGTCATGGTATGTAACTACGGCTCGCTTTTGCGAGAAATCCTTGACTAATTGGGCGATCAGGCTTCGCACATCGTCGGCATATAGGCGAACCGCGCCAAGCGACCGTGCGGATGTGTTCAATTGCTCCGCGACCGCTCCGAGATTTGTCGGCCGCACTTGATAACTATGAGGCCAAAGCTGGAATGTGCCACCCGTTCCAATCGTGGTGGACCATTCACCATCTATGCGGCCCTCGGGTGTGAGCGCACCCCCAACCGTAAGCTGGCCAAGTTCAACACCTTCCGGCGCTTGCCCTTGTGGCGTTCCGGCGAGGGCGAGCTTGCCCGCCTCAAATTGGCCGGTCACATCATATACGGCCAAGCCATGCTGATTGTCGCTCAACCGGATCACCCCGGTAAGTGCCTCGTCCTCGCCCTCTAGCGTGACCGCCACGTTCCCGGTGTTGGTCCCGTAAACGCGACCGTTCCAATTTCTGCCTATGTTCGCCATTCAATCCCCCTAACCCGAAACCTACCGGCACACCGGCAAATCGCCAAGAGAAAGGGGCGGGCCGAATGAAAGCGGCCATCCTTATGGTGGCCGGTATGTTGGCCAGAAATCTAATCCCTCAATTTTATCCAATAAAATCAGGTAGATATTGAGAGAAATGGCGGAGCGGGAGGGATTCGAACCCTCGATACGGTTTTGCCGTATACTCACTTTCCAGGCGAGCGCCTTCGACCACTCGGCCACCGCTCCGCATTGCCTTGGAGGTGCGCCCTAGTCGCTTGACGCCGCTTGCGCAAGTCGGATGGCAGGCGAGGGCGGTCCATGCGTATCATCCGCGCCAGAGCGGCGCGCGCCCGTCAATCCTCCGGCGGCTTTTCCGCCTTCGCCTCGCGCGCTTTCGCCTTGCGCTTGCGCAGATTGGCGCGCAGCGCCTCCGCGAGGCGGCGTTCGCGTTCCAGATCGGCGGGGGAAGGGGGCGGCCTGGTCACGCGCGGGGGATGCGGGGAAATCTGGCCGGCGTCAAGCCTCGCGCCTTGACAGGCGAAAGGCGCCCCGCCATAGGCCGCGCCTGTCCCCGCGAACCGCCGTTCGCGCGGCGGCCCGGATGCTGCTGTAGCTCAGTGGTAGAGCGCACCCTTGGTAAGGGTGAGGTCGAGAGTTCAATCCTCTCCAGCAGCACCATTCCATCCCTGTCCGTGCCCCGGCGTCAGATCTTCGCGGACAGCAGCCAGTCGTGGAACAGCTTGACGGCGGGCTGACGCAGCGCGCGGGGGCGGCATACGAACCAATAGCTGTAGGGGCTGTCGACATCCAGGTCGAACAGGCGGACAAGGCGCGAATCATGCGCCGCGTCCAGGTGATGGCCGTGCATGAAGGCGACGCCGATCCCCTGCGCCGCCGCTTCGAGCATCAGCGGCCCGGAATCGAAGAAATCGATCCCGGCGGGTTCCAGATAGGGCATCCCGACTGCTTTCTTCCACTCGTCGAACGTGGCCGGCATCTCGCGGTGCAGCAGGATCGTCAGGCGCTGCAACTGCTCCGGAACCGTGATGGCGCGCCCATCGTCGGTCAGTGCGCGCGATGCGATCGGGAATATCTTGTCCTGGTCGAGCCGGGCCGCGTAGAGCACGGGATCGATCGAGCGGGCGAGCGCGATCGCCGCGTCGATCCCGTCGCCCAGCCGCGCCTCCGCATGGGACATGGTGTCGATGTCGATGTGAAGCTCGGGATGCTCGCGGCGCAGTTCGGGCAGGCGCGGGAACAGCCGCTGCTGCGCGAACAGCGGCAGGACGTTGAGGTGCAGGCGCATCGAGGCGTCGGGGCTGCCCGCGCGCGCGATGACGGCGCGCAGCTCGTCGAGGACCGGCACAAGCTGCGCCTGCAACTCGCGGCCGGACTCGGTCAGCCGCAGCCCATGATGATGCCGGTCGAAAAGCGGGCGGCCGACGGCATGTTCCAGCGTCTGGATGCGCCGCGACAGCGCGGGCATCGACAGCCCGAGTTCGCTGGCGGCCGCCTTCACGGTCCCGTGGCGGGCAACCTCGATAAAGGCTTCCATGCTGCTGATGGGAGGAAGGCGTGGCATGTTCGTCTCGGCGGCGTTGATGGCATGTCGTCGGTCTTTATGCCAGAATATTGTGCGGTGCGAAAAAAGGAAGCTGGTCGGATTGGCAACGGAAGGCCTCGAAAATCGGGAACGTCCATCCTATCTTCGCCGTTCTGGTCTTTTTGCGGGAGAAACGCCTTGGCCGATGCAGCGGTGAAAGAGAAACAGGTCAAACTGCAAGTCGCGAATGCGCGCGCCGAGGAAAGCGGCGGCGGCATCGCGCGCATCCCGCGCTCGGCGATGGCGGAACTCGGCCTTGCCGAAGGCGACGTCGTCCAGATCAGCGGCAAGCGGCAGACCGCCTCGCGCATCGTCGCCCCCTATGCTGAGGATGAGGGACTGGAGGTCATTCGCCTCGACGGCCTGCAACGCGCCAACGCGGGCGCCGGGGCGGGCGACATGGTGGTGCTGAGCCGGGTCGAGACGCGCCCCGCGACGCGCGTCGTCTTTGCCCCTGCGCAGGAGAATCTGCGCCTTCAGGGATCGGCCAATGCGCTGAAGCGCAGCTTTTTCGGGCGGCCGCTGGTTGCGGGCGACACCGTCGCGACCGCGGGGCAGCAGCGCCTGCCGTCGGGCGACATGCCGCCGCAGCTTCGCCAGATGCTTAACGCCCCCGCCTATGCGCTCGCCGAAGTGCGGCTGCTGGTGGTGTCCGCCAGTCCGAAGGGCGTGGTCTTCATCGACGAGAATACCGAAGTCGAGCTGCTGCCCGAATATCAGGAGCCGCACGACGCGCGGCGCACCGACGTCACTTATGACGATCTGGGTGGGCTGGGCGAGACGATCGACCAGCTTCGCGAGATGGTCGAACTGCCGCTGCGCTATCCCGAACTGTTCCGCCGCCTGGGCGTCGATCCGCCGCGCGGGGTGCTGCTGCATGGGCCGCCGGGGACCGGCAAGACGCGGCTTGCGCGCGCCGTCGCCAACGAAAGCGATGCGCAATTCTTCCTGATCAATGGGCCGGAGATCATGGGCAGCGCCTATGGCGAATCCGAAAAACGGCTGCGCGAGATTTTCGAGGCGGCGACCAAGGCGGCGCCGTCGATCCTGTTCATCGACGAGATCGATTCGATCGCGCCCAAGCGCGGGCAGGTGACGGGCGAGGCGGAGAAGCGCATCGTCGCGCAGCTGCTGACGCTGATGGACGGGCTGGAGCCGCGCACCAATCTGGTCGTCATCGCCGCGACGAACCGCCCCGACGCGATCGACGAGGCGCTGCGTCGCCCCGGCCGCTTCGACCGCGAGATCGTCATCGGCGTCCCCGACGAGAAGGGGCGGCGCGAGATTTTGGGCATCCACACGCGCGGCATGCCGCTGGGCGAGGATGTCGATCTCGACGAACTCGCGCGCACGACCTTCGGCTTCGTCGGCGCCGACATGGCGGCGCTGACGCGCGAGGCGGCGATCGAGGCGGTGCGGCGCATCATGCCGAAGATCAACCTTGAGGAAGGGACGATTCCGCCCGAAGTGCTCGACGACGTGCGCGTCACGCGCGACGACTTCCTCGGCGCGCTGAAGCGCGTCCAGCCCTCCGCGATGCGCGAAGTGATGGTGCAGGCGCCCAAGACGCGCTGGAGCGACATCGGCGGGCTGGACGCCGCGCGCGACAAGATGATCGAGGGCATCGAATTGCCGCTGAAGCATCCGGAGGCGTTCCGGCGGCTCGGCATCC
>PHCU01000303.1 GCA_002842345.1 Betaproteobacteria bacterium HGW-Betaproteobacteria-12
GACTGCAGCGACCGGTGCCGGTGCAACTGGAGCTTTTTGCTCATCGCCATGGTCCTCGCCGCCATGGGCGGAGACCTGAACAGCCAGGGTGCTGCCCACGAGCAGAGCCAGTGCGTAGCGGGTAAGGTTCTTGATATCGGTCATGCTGCATGAATTCCATGTTTCGGTTGGCGACGCAGGCGACGTACGATCAGGCCGCCGGCCAGCAACAACAGCGGCGTGCTGGCGTAGAGCCACCAATTGCGAGTGGGATGCCCGGCTTCGGGCACGGCAGCCGCTGCTTCGCCCACCTCCAGGTTGGCGGAAAGCAGATCGACAATTTCACCCGCCTGGACGGTGATGGTCAGCGGGTACTTGCCGGCTTGCATCAGGGACGGAGCGGATAACTGGTAGACGCCTCCCGCCATCTCGGTGGCCAGTCCTTTGATCCCCTGGCCCTCGATTTCGATTTGTGCCCCGGGAATGGGTGCGTTGTCGGCGGCGCGGTCGAGATAAATGATCAGGTCCTTGCCAGCGAGCACACCGACCAGTTCAAGGTCTTCGCTGCGCAGCTCGAAACGGGGTGCCAAGTTGACATCGGCCGGCTTGGCGGGGGCTCCGTGGTCATGGCCTTCATGGGCGAGGAGCGGCATGGACAGCGCTAGCAGGATGGCTGCAATAAAGGCTTTTAGGGCTGCCCAGCTCAGGATGAATGGCTTGTCGATCACGGTGTAATTCCTCGGGCTTGATTCAGATTGGCCTGAGCGGCCGACAGGCGGGCGCGGCTGCGGCCCAATTCAATGCGGGCTTCGGTCGCCTGGGTCTGGGCGCGCAGTAACTCGACGAGCGCCGTTTCACCCAGTTCGAAAGAACGGCGCATCAGGGTCAGCCGCTCGGCGGCGGCTTGCTCGCGTTCGACCGCCAGTTCGGCACCGATACGGGCCGAATCGAGTTGCGCCTCAGCCTCTCTGATTTCGGCTTCAACGTCGGCCAGCAACCGCTGATACTGGGCATCGGCCTGGATCAGCGCCGTGTTGGCGCTGGCAATCAAGGGCGCATTGCGCACCTCGCCAGCGAAGGGAATGGTGATGGCGAAGCCAACGCTGTCGCGTGGGGTGGCACCCGAGGCATCGCGCTCCCGGCGATATTGCACGCCGATGCTGGGTGCTTCGCGGCGCGACTCTTGGGCCAACTTCATGCCAGCACGGGCGCGCTCCGCAATGGCCTGTCCGGCCGCCAGGCGGGGATGAATATCTTCAGCGGCTGCCACCATGACCGACTCTTGCGGATTGTCCGGCAAGCGGTCGCTGCCAGTCAGCACCCGGTAGCGTTGCGAATTGCGCACGACGAGGGCTTTCGCCTCGGCCACTGCGGCCCGGGCGCTGCTCGTTTCCTGCTTGACGAGAAGTAGGTCGGAACGGGCCATTTCACCGACCTTGACCCGCCTGGCCACATCGGCTTCCAACTTGGCCGCGGCATCGAGACGTTCAACGGCAACCGCCGCTTCGCTTTGCGCCAGATAGAGCGTCCACAGGGCCGTCCGTAATTCGCCGGCGACGGCCAGCCGCGTGGCGGCAATGCTCCGCTGACTTTCGTCGCTATCGGCCTCGGCAACGGCTATCCGGGCTGATTTTTGACCGGGTAGCCAGAGCGGAACGGAAATTCCGATTTCGCTTTCTTCTT
>PHCU01000130.1 GCA_002842345.1 Betaproteobacteria bacterium HGW-Betaproteobacteria-12
ACCAGGCGCGCCGGGCTGCCGGTCGACGACAGGATGATCTGGTCCTTGCGCGAATAATCGGTGTCGCGGTGCGTCGCCGTCGGGTTCTCGGCGAACCAGCCGGTGCCGCTGCCGGAGAACTGGGCGCCGTACTGCGCCCGCCAATCGAAATAGCGCACCGCCGCTTCGTCGTAGCTGGCCAGCAGTTCCGGCGTTTCGCGGACGTAGCCCTTGGCAGCGAGGATTTCGGCAATGGTCCGGCCGGCGATGTCGGGGCCGGAAATACGCAGCGTGTGCGTCGCCAGCTTGGCCCGCGAATTGGCCTTTAGCTCAAGATAGATCTTTCCGCTCTCCTCTTCCGACGGCGGCGTGTAGTCGAGGCGCGTCACCACCCAGGCCAGCGGCTTGCCGGTGATCGCCGCGGAAAAAACCCAGCCGCGCGACGCATCCTCGGCCAGATAGCGGGCGATGGCCGGCACCGCCATTTCCAGTTCTTCCGGTTCGAAGCGTTTGCCGCCGCTGCGCAGCGCCTGGCGCAAGGTCGCCAGTTGGGCGGCGCGGGCGCGCAGTTCGCCGTCGCCGGCCTGGTAGCGCTCGTGCAGGAAATCCAGCTCGGCATCGACCAGCTGTTCCAGTGACAGCTCGACCCGGTTGCCGAAGCGTAGTTGCTCGCGGACGAAGTCCAGGCGCGGAAAGATGGCCAGCATGGCTTCGATGTGCGCGCGTTCGATCTGCAGTTTCATGTTGCCCCCGGTTGATTGGCCCGACGGACAACCAGCGAATTCCATGCCGAGCGAAAATTCCGACAAAGCTGCGTCGATACAATGACTTGCGGCAAACCCCGGCTTGTCGCGCTTGCGACAATCAATCCGTGGGATACTCCGCCCCCTCGCTCAAGATCGGAAAACAGATGACGGCCCCTGCCCAGAAACCCGGACTGCACCCGCGTAACAAGAATGCCGGCGGCTACGACTTCGCCGCCCTGACGGCGGTCGCCCCCGGCCTGGTCAAGCATGTGATCACCACCAAGGCCGGCACGCCGAGCATCGACTTCGCCAACCCGGCCGCCGTCAAGGCCTTCAACCGGGCGCTGCTGGCCCTGCACTACGGCGTGCGCGGCTGGGAGATTCCGGCCGGCTACCTCTGCCCACCGATTCCCGGCCGCGCCGATTACATCCATCACGTCGCCGACCTGCTCGCCTCGTGCAACAAAAAGGTCATCCCGACCGGCGCCAACGTGCGGGTGATCGACATCGGCGTCGGCGCCAACTGCGTCTATCCGCTGATCGGCTTTGCCGAATACGGCTGGCGCTTTCTCGGTGTCGAGATCGACGAGGCGGCGCTGGCCAACGCCCGGATGATCCTCGGCAAGAACCCGGAGGCGGAAGCCGTCGTCGAACTGCGCCACCAGCCGGTGTGGGACAACATCTTCACCGGCCTGCTGCGCTCCGGCGAGAACTTCGAACTGAGCATCTGCAACCCGCCATTCCACAATTCGCCGGACGACGTCATCGCCGTCAGCCAGCGCAAGTGGAACAACCTGAACAAGCCGGGCGCCAGCAAGGGCGCCGGGCCGCGCCTCAACTTCGGCGGCGGCGGCACCGAGCTGTGGTGCAACGGCGGCGAACGCGCCTTCGTCAAGAACATGATCGAGCAAAGCGCCGCCATCCCGAAGCGGGTGATGTGGTTCACCAGCCTGGTCTCGCAGGCCGACAACCTGGTGCACATCGAGGCGGCGCTGAAGAAGGCCAAGGTCGTCGACTCGCGCATCATCCCGATGGCCCAGGGCCAGAAGCAGAGCCGCTTCGTCGCCTGGACCTTCACCGGCAACGGCGACCGCGAAAAATGGCGCAAGGCGCACTGGGCGGAAGCGGCTCCGACCGTGCCGAGCGACGCGCCGACGCCGTTCAACCCGTAACGGCGCCGCGGCGGTCCGGGGAAATCGCCGGCATGCAGTTTGGGAAGTACCGTGCCCGAGTCCGCCGGTATAATTCGGCTCCCGCAAAATTTCAGGTCCCGCCGTGTCCGATCGCCTCGCCGTCCTCCCGCAATACCTGCTGCCCAAACAGGCGCTGACCGTTCTTGCCGGCAAGCTCGCCGGCGCCCAGGCGGGCGGCCTGACCACCCGCGTCATCCGCTGGTTCGTCGGCCGTTACGGCGTCAACATGGCCGAGGCGGCCAACCCGGACATCGCCAGCTACGCCAGTTTCAACGAATTCTTCACGCGGCCGCTGCAGGAAGGTGCCCGGCCCTTCGCCGAGGCCGATTTCCTCTGCCCGGTGGATGGCGCGATCAGCCAGTTCGGCACCATCGAACGCGACCAGATTTTCCAGGCCAAGGGCCACAGCTACTCGACCACCGCGCTGGTCGGCGGCGACCGCAAGCTGGCCGCGCAGTTCGAGAACGGCAGCTTCGCCACGCTCTATCTGAGCCCGCGCGACTATCACCGCATCCACATGCCCTGCGACGGCAAGCTACTGCGCATGATCTACGTGCCCGGCGCGCTGTTCTCCGTCAATCCGACCACGGCCCGCGGCGTGCCCGACCTGTTCGCCCGCAACGAACGCGTCGTCTGCGTCTTCGAGACGGCCACCGGCCCCTTCGTGCTGACCCTGGTCGGTGCCACCATCGTCGGCAGCATGGCCACCGTCTGGCACGGCGTGGTCAATCCGCCGCGCGCCGGCGTCGTCCGCGAATGGCGTTACGAGGAGCAGAACATCGTGCTGAAGAAGGGCGACGAAATGGGCCGTTTCCTGCTCGGCTCGACCGTCGTCATGCTCTTTCCGAAGAACGCGCTGAGCTTCAACCCGGCCTGGCAACCGGCCGCCGCAGTCCGCATGGGCGAGGCGATGGGTGAGCGGCCCGGCGGCAACTGAACGCAACCACCGTTTAGCGCAGGCGCATATCGCCTGTCGATTCGATAAAGGCATTCCAGAAGCTGGAGAAAGTGCTGGCACCGAGCCGCTTGGCAAAACGCTCAGCGATATTGTCCGTGACCGAATAATCAAGCACCTTGTCAGCCTGGATCACGTCGCGCGCCACCGAATCGACATTGCCAAAATCATCCGCCAGCCCGCGTTCGATGCTTTGCCTGCCGGTCCACATCAACCCGGAAAACGTATCCGGTGCATCCTTCAGTCGATCGCCCCGCCCCGTTTTGACGACATCGATGAACTGTTGATGGATGTCATTCAGCAGTAACTGGGCATGCTCCTTGTGCTGCGACGCCTGCGGCGAGAACGGATCGAGAAAGCCCTTGCTGTCTCCGGCGGTCAGCAAGCGGCGCTCGACGCCCAGCTTGTCCATGGTCCCGGTAAAGCCGAATCCATCCATCAGGACGCCGATCGAGCCAACGATGCTGGCCTTGTCGACATAAATCTTGTCCGCCGCCGCGGCAACGTAGTAACCGCCGGACGCGCAGATATCTTCGACCACCGCGTAGAGCGGCTTGTCCGGATATTTGCCGCGCAGGCGCCGGATTTCGTCATAGACGATCCCGGCCTGCACCGGGCTGCCGCCCGGGCTGTTGATGCGCAGGATCACGCCGACTGCATGCTCGGCCTCGAAGGCACTGTTCAGCGCCGCTACCAGTTTCTCGCCATTGGCTTCGCCCTTGGCCTGAATGACCCCGTTCAAGTTGATCAGCGCGGTATGCCGCTGCTGCTGCTCGACATCGGTTCCCCAATCGACGACGGCCACCAGGATGAAGGCCAGATAGGCAAAGCCGAGAAACTTGAAGAAAATCCCCCAGCGCCGGCGGGCGCGTTGCTCCTGCAGTGAGGCGAATGCCAGCTTCTCAAGTGTCTGGCGCTCCCAGCCGGGAGTTTGGTTCGATGATTGGGGGTTATCCATAGCCGTATTGCCGATCCAGATAGATGTTGCCTTCAATCTCGCGGAGCACCAGAGGCTTCAGGCCCTTTCCCTGGCAACGGCCGCCGAGACATCTACCCGATTCCGGAGCATAAAGTGCGCCATGAATCGAGCAGATCAAGTATAGCTTGGAACTGTCGAAGAACTCGCCGGGTTGCCAATCGAGTTCCGCCGGCACATGACCACATTCGTTCAAGTAGCCATGGATCATGCCGCGATAGCGAATGACGAAGGCCGGCAGCGCGCGACCACGAACACTGACCGTAAAGCGAAAGCCATGGCCAGCCTCGACAACATCGTCACCAGCACAGATCAGGCGTAGGTCTTCAGCCAATGATCAAGCTCCGGGATGCTATTCAGTGCCGCCAATGGGGCATGCTCGAGCAAATGGGCATGCGGATGCGCCCCATAGGTTACGGCCAGCGCATCGACACCGGCGTTCCTGGCCATCAACAGATCGTGCGAGGTATCACCGATCATGACCGTCGCTGCTGCGGCAACGACAAATTCAGCCATTAGTTCCTCCAGCATCTGCGGATGCGGCTTGGAATGGCATTCGTCGGCACAGCGCGAGGCCATGAAATACGGACGCAAGCCCGAATGATCGAGAGCCCGCTCGAGGCCAAGGCGACTTTTGCCGGTGGCAATGGCCAGCGTATGGCCGGCCGCCTGCAGACGCTGCAGCATCTCAGGCACGCCGGCGAACAAGGTCAGATTATGATCGCCGGACAGATAGTGGAAACGATAGCGATCAACCATCGCCTGATAATCTTGCGGCTTGAGATCGGGTACCGCGTGGCGCATGGCATCGCCAAGTCCGAGGCCGATCACGTGTCGCGCCTGCGCATCCTCGGGCACCGGCAAATCGAGGTCGCGACAGGCCGCCTGAATGGCCTGAACGATGGCCGCAGCGGAATCGAGCAGGGTGCCATCCCAGTCGAAGACGATCAGTTCATATTTCATTGGCTGGCGAGAATCTGTTCAAGGTTGTCAGCGGTGAATTCACGCGCTCCCCGGGCATCGGCAACAGCGATCCAGGAGCGGATATTGTCCGGCAGTGGTGCCACACATTCGAGCGGCACGGCGGTCAGCGGATGACGAAAGGCCATGCGCCAGGCGTGCAAGGCCATGCGCTTCAGCCCCTCCGGTTTAAGTTTGCGGTTCAGCGCAAAATCGCCGTACTTCTCGTCGCCAAGAATGGGGAAGCCGAGATGCGCCAGATGCACACGAATTTGGTGCGTCCGCCCGGTTTTCAGTTGCGCCTCGAGCAGGCTCATTTCCGGCCAGCGGGCGAGCAGGCGAAATACCGTATGCGCCGCCTTACCTTCGGGATTGACGCTCACCCGGCGTTCGCCGCTTTCGGTCAAGTACTTGAACAAGGGTGCCTTGACATGCTGCGTGGCGTTCATCCAACGGCCCTTGACCAGCACCAGATAACGCTTGTCAGCCCCGGCCCCGTGCTCGCGGAACATGTCGTGCAGCGCAGTCAGCGCCAGCCTTTTCTTGCCAACCAGCAGGATGCCCGAGGTCTCACGATCGAGACGGTGTGCCAGCTCGAGAAATTTGGCCTGCGGCCGCTGCCGGCGCAACGCCTCGATGACCCCGAAACTGACACCGCTGCCACCATGGACCGCGATGCCTTCGGGCTTGTCGATAACCAGCATCGCCTCATCCTCGTAGAGGATCGGCAGATCCACCCGCTGCTTGGCGGCTTCATCGACCTCGTTCTGCGGCCGCTCGGCGACGCGAATCGGCGGCACGCGGATACTGTCACCGACGCACAGACGATAAGTCGCATCGACCCGCCCGCTATTCACACGGACTTCGCCGCTGCGCAGGATACGGTACAGATGGCTCTTGGGGACGCCCTTGAAACGCCGGATGAGGAAGTTGTCGAGACGCTGGCCCTGCTCTTCTTCGCCGATGATCAGACGGGTGACGGAATTGTTACCGGCGCCGTTCATTTTCTAATATACTGCCCTCGTTTTACGTCTCGGTTTGCAAGAGATTCCGAACCGTCAGACCGTCCGCCCTCGCGCCTTTAGCGCGACCGCCGTGCGGCAGGCTCAGAAGTCTCACTTGTGCGACTTGCGCAAGCCAGACCAACGTAATTCGACTGGTTAAGTTCACTCACCAAAAGTAGTGATGTTAATGGATTAGCCCGCCTTAAGCACGCACGGATTGCCCGTTGCAGGAATTTTCAGGCCGCGCATTGCACCATAAATGTCCCGCGGCTACGTCTAGATCAGCACATTCACCATCGCCTATGCCTCCCTTCATGACGCAAACCGAGAACTGAAACTGTCGCTGCCTGCAAGGGCGTTTCGTTGCGGCGTGCCAAGGTGCGCTGGAGCACGAATACAATGAAACGCATGCTTTTCAATGCGACACAGGCCGAGGAACTCCGTGTCGCCATTGTTGATGGTCAGAAACTGATCGATCTCGACATTGAATCGGCCGCGAAAGAACAACGCAAAAGCAACATTTACAAGGGTGTCATCACCCGCATCGAACCGTCGCTCGAAGCCTGCTTCGTCGACTACGGTGCAGATCGACACGGCTTCCTGCCCTTCAAGGAAGTTTCCCGTGCTTTTTTCCAGCCTGGTGTTGAGGCTGGTCGCGCCAAGATCAACGAAGCGCTGAAGGAAGGTCAAGAACTGATTGTCCAGGTTGACAAGGACGAACGCGGCAACAAGGGCGCTGCGTTGACCACCTACGTCTCGCTGGCCGGCCGTTATCTGGTACTAATGCCGAACAATCCGCGTGGCGGCGGCGTTTCCCGTCGCGTCGATGGTGACGAACGGGCTGAATTGCGCGATGTCATGGACCAGCTCGAAGTCCCCAACGGCATGAGCCTGATCGCTCGCACCGCCGCCATCGGCCGCCAGGCCGAGGAACTGCAGTGGGATCTGAACTACCTGCTGCAACTGTGGAGTGCCATCGAAGGGGCGGCCAAGCAGCAAAATGGCGCCTTCCTGATCTATCTGGAAGGCAGTCTGGTCATCCGCGCCATCCGCGACTACTTCCAGCCGGATATCGGCGAAATTCTGATCGACACCGACGAAGTCTATGAGCAGGCCCGCGCCTTCATGGGCACGGTGATGCCGGGTAACATCAATCGCGTCAAGCGCTATCGCGACGACGTGCCGCTGTTCTCCCGCTTCCAGATCGAGCATCAGATCGAGACAGCCTTCGGCCGCCAGGTCAACCTACCGTCCGGCGGTGCCATCGTCATCGACCACACCGAAGCACTGGTCGCCGTTGACGTCAACTCGGGCCGCGCCACCAAAGGCTCCGACATCGAGGAAACCGCCTTCAAGACCAATCTGGAAGCGGCCGAAGAGCTGGCCCGCCAGCTGCGCCTACGCGACTTGGGCGGCCTGATCGTGATCGACTTCATCGACATGGAGAACAGCAAGAACCAGCGCGAGGTCGAAAACCGCTTGCGCGACGGTCTGCGTTTTGACCGGGCTCGTGTCCAGATGGGCAAGATCAGTCGCTTCGGCCTGATGGAACTGTCCCGCCAACGCCTGCGCCCGGCCTTGGCCGAGACCAGCTACATCCCCTGCCCGCGCTGTACCGGCACCGGCCACATCCGCTCCACCGAATCCGCTGCGCTACACATCCTGCGTATTCTGGAAGAGGAAGCGATGAAGGAAAATACCGGTGCGGTGCACGTCCAGATGCCGGTCGACGTCGCCACCTTCCTGCTCAACGAAAAGCGCCCGGACATCCAGGCCATTGAGCTGCGCCACAAGGTGACGATCCTGCTGATTCCGAACATCCATCTCGAAACGCCCGCCCATACTATCACCCGTCTGCGGCACGACGACCTGAACAACGACGATCTGCGCGAACCTTCCTACCGGATGGTCGACGCTCCGATCGAAGAAGCGGTCAAGCAGGCCAGCCAGCAGGAAGCGGCGAAGCCGAGACAGGAAGCCATGGTCAAGGGCATATCGCCGGACCAGCCGGCCCCCATGATGGCCGAAAAGACCGCCGAAGCGCCGGCGACTCCGGCGCCTCAGGAAGCCCCCGGCCTGTTCGCCAAGATCGCCTCCTGGTTCCGCAGCGCACCGAAACCGGTGGAAGCGGCGCCAGCCGACGAGCCTGCCCGCAAACCTCGGGAAGGCCGCAGCGAGGGGCGGCGCGAACGCGGTGAAGGCCGCGCCGATGGTCGCCGCGGCGGCCGCAATGGCAATCGCCGCGACGAAGAACGTGGCGATCGGCCGGAACGCGGCAATCGTAACGAACGCAATGCCGAACGGGCACCGCGGGACGAAGCCGCCGCGCCGTCTGCTGGCGAGCGCAAGGAACGTCGTCCGCGTGGCGAGCGCCGGGAAAAGACCGAGCGTCCGGCTCAGGACGCCACAGAAAACCGCCTGCCTGCCGAAGCCGTCGCCATCAGCGCCCTGCCGGCCGGCGTTGAGATTCAGGAACCGGCAGCCGGCGAAGAAGCGGGTACGCGTCGGCGTGGCCGACGTGGTGGCCGCGGCCGCGGCGAAGGTCGGCGCAACGAGACCGAGGGCAGCGTAGCGGCTGTTGCAACTGAGGCATCGACGACTGCAAGCGAAGCGGAAGCCGAAGGCGCTGCCGCAATCCCGCTTGCCGCAGAAGCGCAACCCATCGCCGAGATCGCACCGGAACCAATCATCGCAGCGGCCGTGAGGATCGAAGCGCCCCAGGAAGAAGCGGCTCCGGCCATCGAAGCCGAAGCAAGCGAGCCTCCCCGGGCAATTGACGCGGAAGCGCTACAGGAAAACCCGGCGCCGGCCGTTGAAGCCGAACCGCAGGTGACTGCTGACGCCGTCGCCCCGGCATCCACGGTCCATGCTGAGGTCGCTGAGCCTGCACTGCCGGCGCTGGCGCCGGAACCGGTTCAGGCACCAGCGCCGAGCGTAGCGCCGAGCGTAGCGCCGATCGCCATGCCCGCCGTCGATCTGGAACAGACACTGGCCGATAGCGGTCTGTTCCTGGTCCAGACGTCTTCGGCGGCTGCACCGGTGGCTCAACCCGAACCTCCGGTTCGTCTGGGTCGTCCGCGCAAGGCAAAGGCCAGCACCGGGCAGACCGAAGAACCGCTGATGATGGTCGAAACCCAGAAGTAATCAGGTTCCGCCAAGCGAAAAAAAAGGGCGCCTGCGGGCGCCCTTCTTTATTGCTGCCGACGAATCAGGGGCGACCCAATTCTTTCTTGATCTCCTCAATCAGGCCCTGCGCGGCATCCTCGACCATGTCGAGAACCAGATCGAAGCCGTGACCGAGGCCATAGTAAGGATCGGGCACCTCGTCGTCGTCGAAGTTCCTGGCGTAATCCATGAACAACCTGATGCGCTTCTGCTGCTCCGGCGTCGCCAAGCGCTGCAGGTTGTCGAGATTGTTCCGGTCCATGGCCAGGATCAGATCGAAGTAATCGAGATCCTGTCGCGCCACCTTGCGGGCCCGTAGTTGCGACAGGTTGTAGCCGCGCGCCGAGGCCGCCCGCTGCGTGCGGGAATCCGGCGCCTCGCCGACGTGATAGCCGTGCGTGCCGGCCGAATCGACTTCGACCTTGTCGCCCAGCATATTCAGCTTGATGTATTTCCTCAGCACCCCTTCGGCCGTAGGGGAACGGCAGATGTTGCCCATGCAGACCAGCAGCACGCGGTAGCTCATTTCCTCTCTTCTCCATCAGGGTCGTGCTGCGCCGCGCCGAAAAACTGCTCCCTGAGCCGGAACAGTTCATCGCGGGCAGCCGCCGCTTTTTCGAATTCCAGATTCTTCGCGCACTCCAGCATCTGCTTTTCGAGCCGCTTGATCTCCCTGGCGACGGTTTTCTCGTCCATTGCCTCGTAGGCAGCGCGTTGTTGCGCTGCCTTCAGTTCGGTCTGCGCCGACTCGGCATCGTACACGCCGTCGATGATGTCCTTGATTTTCTTCGAGACACCCCGTGGCGTGATCCCATGCTGCTGATTGAACACAATCTGTTTTTCGCGCCGCCGTTCCGTTTCGGCGATGGCCCGCTGCATGGATTGCGTAATCCTATCAGCGTAAAGGATGGCTGTGCCATGAATATGACGCGCCGCCCGGCCCATGGTCTGGATCAGCGAGCGCTCGGAGCGCAAGAAGCCCTCCTTGTCGGCATCGAGGATGGCGACTAGCGAAACCTCCGGTATATCCAGGCCTTCGCGCAGCAGGTTGATGCCGACCAGCACGTCGAACTCGCCCAAACGCAGGTCGCGGATAATCTCGACGCGCTCGACGGTATCGATGTCCGAATGCAGGTAGCGCACCTTGATCCCGTTGTCGGCCAGGAAATCGGTCAGATCTTCGGCCATGCGCTTGGTCAGCGTGGTCACCAGCACCCGCTCGCCGACGGCGACACGTTTGCCGATCTCGCCCAGCAGGTCGTCGACCTGCGTACTGGCCGGCCGCACGACGACTTCCGGGTCGATCAACCCGGTCGGCCGGGCGACCTGCTCGACGACCTGGCCGGCGTGCTGGTTTTCATAATCGGCGGGGGTTGCCGAGACGAACACCGTTTGCCGCAGGTGCGCCTCGAATTCGTTGAACTGCAGCGGCCGGTTGTCCAATGCCGACGGCAGGCGAAAACCGTAATCCACGAGGTTTTCCTTGCGCGAGCGGTCGCCCTTGTACATACCGCCGACCTGGCCGATCGAGACGTGCGATTCATCGATGAACATCAGCGCATCGCGCGGCAGGTAGTCAATCAGCGTCGGCGGTGATTCGCCGGCCTTGCGTCCGGAGAGATGCCGGGAGTAGTTCTCGATCCCCTTGCAGAAACCGATCTGGTCGAGCATCTCGAGGTCGAAGCGGGTGCGCTGCTCGATCCGCTGGGCTTCGACCAGCTTGTTGTTCTTGGTGAAGAAATCGATGCGTTCGCGCAACTCGTCCTTGATCGCTTCGATGGCGCGCAGCACCGTGGCCCGTGGCGTCACGTAATGCGATGCCGGGAACACCGTGAAACGCAGCGCCTTGTGCAGCAGTTGGCCAGTCAGTGGGTCGAAGAATTGCAGGTTCTCGATCTCGTCGTCGAACAGCGAAACGCGGATGGCGTGCTCGGCATGCTCGGCCGGGAAGATATCGATGACGTCGCCGCGCACGCGGAAAATGCCACGGTGGAAATCCATCTCGTTGCGCTCGTACTGCATGTCGCTCAGGCGCTTGACGATGTCGCGCTGATCCATGCGGTCGCCGACACGCATGGTCAGAATCATGTTGTGGTATTCGTCGCGATCGCCGATACCGTAGATGCACGACACGGTGGCGACGATCACCACGTCGCGCCGCTCGATCAGGCTCTTGGTCGCCGACAGGCGCATCTGCTCGATGTGATCGTTGATTGAACTGTCCTTCTCGATGAACAGATCGCGCGACGGCACATAAGCTTCCGGCTGGTAATAATCGTAGTAGGAAACAAAATACTCGACTGCGTTCTCCGGAAAGAACTCCTTGAATTCCGAGTACAACTGCGCCGCCAGCGTCTTGTTCGGGGCCAGCACCAGCGCCGGGCGGCCGGTCTGGGCGATGACATTGGCCATCGTGTAGGTCTTGCCGGAACCGGTGACGCCGAGCAGCGTCTGGAACGATAGGCCGTCCTCGATACCCTCGACCAGTTTGACGATCGCCTCCGGCTGATCCCCGGCTGGCGGAAACGGCTGGTGCAGCCTGTAGGGACTGTCGGAATAGGTAACGATGCGCGCGGCTGGGGGTGCTGTCATGATAAAATTTTTGGGTTTTGTCTGCGCGCAATTTGCTCCGCGCGTTATTGTTGGACCTCACATCTATTATTCCACGGAGTCGCTATGTCCTCTTCGATCTTCGCTGCGGTGGAAATGGCCCCGCGCGACCCGATCCT
>PHCU01000304.1 GCA_002842345.1 Betaproteobacteria bacterium HGW-Betaproteobacteria-12
CGAACTGCTCAAATCCGAAGGCCATGCGCAAAAGCTGACCGGCCTGGTACAGGAGCGCTACGCAATCACCCGCGACGAAGCCGACAAACAGGTTTCCGCGTTCTTCAAGAAACACGACTGAGGCATTTCCGGTTGCCGCTCCACGCGCGGCGACCCGACATTACTCAAACAAACCGCCGCGCAACCTCGGAATGAGGCTGCGCGGCGGTTTTTTTGTGCGTGTGCATCTGATACATCGGATCACGCCGAGATGTCGGATTGGGCCGCAGCGACGACGCACAAGCATGCGATGACACGTGCTCGCTTGTAGCGTCATGGGTGCGCCAGCGCACCGACGCAAGTGGCGCCGAGGTCGAAACTCAGGATGCCTGCTGAGCGGTGATGAGCGAAAACCAGCGTCCCGGCGCCAAGCGAAACCACGTGCTCCAGGCATGGCGTCAACAGCGCTTTCGATTCCCGTCGCCGGGTCGAATTGCGGAAAGTCACGGCGATTTCAACCAGGACATTCCCATGACCCGCCAATTGCCACGATTTCATTTCTACAAGCGAGTTTCGCTGCTGCCGACTGCGGCGCTGATGGCGGGCCTGCTTGTGCTCGCCGGTTGCGCCACCACCCCGCCAGCACCTGAGCAAGCGCTGCAGGCCGCTGAAATTGCCATCGGCAACGCCGAGCGGAATCGTGCGCCTGAGTTTGCCGCACCCGAACTGATCGAAGCCAGAGCCAAGCTCACTGCTGCGCGCAATGCCGCGCGAAACGAGCAAATGGTACAGGCCAAGCGCCTTGCCGAGCAGTCGCTGGCAGACGCCGAATTGGCATCTGCCAAAGCTGACTTTGTACAAGCCAGCGCCATCAATGACGAGATGAAAAAAAGCATCGACGCCATGCAGCAGGAAATGCAGCGTAACCAGGGAGCCCGCCGATGAACGCGCGAACCAACATCGTAACTCCGTTGCTCACCACCGCCATCGCATCGTTGCTGTTGGTCGCGTGTTCCAGCACCCCAAGCAAACCGGAAGCTGCAATCGGCGCACGCCAAAAATTGACCCAGTTGCAGGCCAACCCGCAACTGGCCAGCCGCGCGCCGATTGCCATTGAGGAAGCAGAAGCCGCAGTGCGCGCCGCTGAAACGCCCAGCAAAGACGAAGCACTGACCAGTCATCACGTCTTCATTGCCGAACGCAAGGTGGATACCGCTGTTGCACTGGCGCAAAGTCGGATGTTGGTGGATCACCGCAAGGTACTCAGCGATGAACGCGACAGCATGCGTCTGCAAGCACGCACCAACGAAGCCGACCGCGCACACGTCGATGCCAACATCGCGCGCGACCAGGCCAATCAGGCACTGGTGGTCGCCGACGCAGCACGGATGCAAAATGCCGAGTTGAAGCAGCAGATCGCCGAACTCAATGCGCGTGAAACCGATCGTGGGCTGGTAGTTACCCTTGGCGACGTGTTGTTTGCCACCGGTCGCGCCGAACTCAAGGGTGGTGCCACCAGCAACCTCAACAAGCTCGCCGCGTTCCTCAACGAGTATCCGGATCGCACCGTGGCCATCGAAGGGCATACCGACAGCACCGGTAGCGAGAGCTTCAACATGAACTTGTCGCAGCGTCGCGCTGATTCGGTAAAGGCCTACCTCACCGGCCAGGG
>PHCU01000131.1 GCA_002842345.1 Betaproteobacteria bacterium HGW-Betaproteobacteria-12
TTTCCGGACCGCTCAGCGGACCTTGACCGACGTCATTTCCTGGCCGTCCGGGCTCATCACGTGCGTCGAGCAGGCCAGGCAGGGATCGAAGGAATGCAGCGTGCGCAGGATTTCCAGCGGTTCGTCGGCCTTGGCCACCGGGGTGTCCATCAGCGAGGCCTCGAAGGCGCCGATCTGCCCCTTGTGGTCGCGCGGACCGCCGTTCCAGGTAGTCGGCACGACGCACTGGTAGTTGTCGATCTTGGTGTCCTTGATGCGGATCCAGTGACCGAGCGCGCCGCGCGGGGCTTCGGTGAAGCCGGCGCCCTTGGCTTCCTTGGGCCAGGTCGACGGTTCCCATTTGGCGATGTTGGCCGTATTCAGGTCGCCGGCCTTCAGGTTGGCCATCAGCTTGTCGAACTGCTGGCTCTGCAGCTTGACGCAGTAGGCCGTCTCCAGCCCGCGCGCGGCGGTGCGGCCAAGGGTTGAGAACAACGCGGTGACCGGCACGTCGAGCTTCTTCAGTGCGCCGTCGACCAGGGCGTGGATCTCCGGATACTGCTTCGGTTGCAGGTAGCCAAGCACCATCCGCGGCAGGCAGCCGACTTCCATGGCGTGGCCGCGCCAGCGCGGCGCCTTGATCCACGAATACTTGGCGCCTTCGTCGAGTTCCTTGATGTTGGTCTTGGTGCCCTTGGTGTTCGGGCCGAGCACGAAGCTCGGCTCGGTGACGCCGTCGAACGGGTGCAGGCCCTTGGTTTCGTCCGGGTACTTGTACCAGGAGTGGGCGACGAATTCCTGGATCTGCTCCGGGTCGTTGAGATCGACCGGATGGATCTCGTCCAACTTGCCGTTGATGATGGCGCCGCGCGGCAGCAGCAGGTTGCCGGCCGAGTAATCGTTGGCCTTTTGCGGGATGTCGCCGTAGGACATCAGGTTCTTCGACGACAGGCCGCCGCCGTACAGCCAGCCCTTGTAGAAGGAGCCGATGGCCAGCAGGTCGGGGATATACACCTGTTCGACGAACTCGGTGCAGCGGTCGATGATGCTCTCGACCAGGTTCAGCCGCTCCATGTTGATGGCGCCGACCGCCCCGGTGCCTTCCATGTTGATGGCGCAGGGCACGCCGCCGACCAGCCAGTTCGGGTGCGGGTTCTTGCCGCCGAAGATGGTGTGGATCTTGACGATTTCCTTCTGGAAATCGAGCGCTTCCAGATAGTGAGCCACGGCCATCAGGTTGGCTTCCGGCGGCAGCTTGTAGGCCGGGTTGCCCCAGTAGCCGTTCATGAAGGGGCCGAGTTGGCCGGATTCGACGAACTTCTTCAGGCGGTTCTGGATATCGCGGAAGTAGCCGGGCGAGGACAGCGGCCACGACGAAATGCTCTGCGCCAGCGTCGAGGTGGCCTTGGGATCGGCCTTCAGGGCAGATACGACATCGACCCAGTCGAGTGCGTGCAGATGATAGAAATGCACCAGATGGTCGTGAACGTAGAGGTTCAGCTGCATCAGGTTGCGGATGGTGTTGGCGTTTTCCGGAATCTGGATGTTCAGCGCGTCCTCAACGGCGCGCACCGAGGTCAGCGCATGGGTGCCGGTACAGACACCGCAGATGCGCTCGGTGAAGGCCCAGGCGTCGCGCGGGTCGCGGCCCTTCAAAATGACTTCGAGGCCGCGCCACATGGTGCCGGTGGACACGGCGTTACGGATGACGTTGTCGTCGTCGAGATTGACTTCGACGCGCAGGTGGCCCTCGATACGGCAGACCGGGTCGACGACGACGCGCTTGCCGGAGTTGTCGACTTTGAAGCCCTGGGTTTCGTAGGCAGCCATCTTATTTCTCTCCCTTTTGTTCTTCAGTCTCGCCGGCCTTCTGGCGGGCACGGGCCAGCGCGGTCACCGCGGCATGCGCGGCGATCGCCGCGCCGACGGTGCCGGCGGCAGCCTGGCCGATGGTGTCGGCATTGGCTTCGACGCCGAAGGCCTTGATGTCGGTGACCCGGTCGTAGAACGAACCCTTGTCCCAGAAACCCTCTTCCGAGCAGCCGATACAGCCGTGCCCGGACTGCACCGGCCACGACACGCCGCCGTTCCAGCGCATCGACGAGCAGGCGTTGTAGGTGGTCGGCCCCTTGCAGCCCATCTTGTACAGGCAGTAACCCTTGCGCGAACCCTCGTCGTCCCAGGCTTCGGCGAACTGGCCGGCGTCGAAATGACCGCGGCGGTAGCACTTGTCGTGGATGCGCTGGCCATAGAACATCTTCGGCCGGCCCTGGCGATCGAGTTCGGGAATGCGGTCGAAGGTCAGCATGTAGGTGACGACACCGGTCATCACTTCGGCGATCGGCGGGCAGCCCGGCACGTTGATGATCGGCTTGCCGGTGATCACCTTGTGCACCGGCGTCGCCCGCGTCGGGTTGGGCTTCGCCGCCTGGACGCAGCCGTAGGAGGCGCAGGCGCCCCAGCTGATCACGGCCTTGGCATCGGCGCAGGTTTCCTTGAGCACTTCGACGAACGGACGGCCGCCGTGGATGCAGAACATGCCGTCTTCGTTCAAGGGCGGATTGCCTTCGACGGCGACGATGTAATTGCCCTTGTACTTCTTCTTGACCTCTTCGATGATCGCCTCGGCCTGGTGACCGGCGGCGGCCATCAGCGTGTCGTCGTAATCGAGCGACAGCATCGACAGCACGACATCCTTGGTCAGCGGATGCGCCGAACGGATGAAGGATTCGGAGCAGCAGGTGCATTCCAGGCCGTGCAGCCAGATCACCGGCGTCCGCGCCTTGGTTTCCAGCGCCTGGGCGATGCGCGGCGCGGCGGCACTGCCCAGCCCGAGCGAAGTCGCCGTCAGGCTGCAGAACTTCAGGAAGCTGCGCCGGGTGATGCCCTGGCGGCGCAGCACTTCATAGAATGTCTCGGTCACGGTCGGTCCCCTGTTGTGGTGTGGCGATGTTTGCCACGCTCAACGCAAGCGCCATGCCATTGCCGGAAAGCGGGGGATTTATTGATATAAATCAAATGTTTTACGACGGCTTGGCGCTCAGACCGGCAAGCCCACGCCGGCAGCACATGGTCAGTTGCCATGCAGAGTGGAAGCCTCGCTTGCACCCATCGCCAGGACTGCCGATTGAGTCTCATCAAATGCCAGAAAAGGCCGCAGGCCCTACAATCGCCCCATGAATATTCGCCGCATCGCCGACCTGATCGGCCGCCACGACTGCCTGCTGCCCCTCAGCGCGCGCCTCGCCGAGGCAGCGGCGCTGATGATCGATGCCCACGACTCCTCGGTCATCGTCGTCGACGAGTACGGGCTGGCCGCCGGCATCGTCACCGAAGGTGACCTGCTGCACGCCTTGCGTCGGCGCCAGGACATGCAGCAGCCGCTGGCCGCAATGATGACCACGCCGGTGCTCAGCGTCCCGGCCGACACCGATTTTCGCCAGGCCTACCGCACCGTCACCCGCCAAGGCCTGCGCCACATTGTCGTCACCGGTGCCGACGGACGGCCGCTCGGCGTCGCCAGCGAATCGAGCATCCGCG
Organism: Betaproteobacteria bacterium HGW-Betaproteobacteria-12; assembly: GCA_002842345.1. Lineage (GTDB taxonomy): Bacteria > Pseudomonadota > Gammaproteobacteria > Burkholderiales > Rhodocyclaceae > Azonexus. The sequence continues at coordinate 3,520 of PHCU01000131.1, forward strand.
AGCACCTGGGCGCGGATTTCTTCCGCCACCTGAGCGACGTCGAGTCGATCATGGACCACCTGTTCCCGCGCCTGCCGCCGGAGGCCCGGCTGGACGAGGCGCTCGGCGCCATGGAGGCATCGCGGTCGACCTGTACGGTGGTCGTCGATGGGCGCCGCCCGCTCGGCATCCTGACCGCCCGCGACGTGGTCCGCCTGTTCCTCGCCGCCGGCGACAATCCGCCGCTCGGCACGGTGATGAACCAACCGGTAATCACCATTGCCGAGGATGCCGCCCTGAGTGACGCGGCCGAACTGATGGCGGCCCGGCAGATCCGCCACCTGGTGGTAGTCGATGCCGCCGGCAATGCCAGCGGCCTGCTCTCCGAACACACCCTGCTGCGCCCGCTCGAACTCGAACTGGTCGACGAGCTGATCGACCAGCGCCTGGCCCTGAGCCGTGCCCATGACGCGGCGCTACAGCGGACGGCGCGCAACGAGCGCTACCAGCGCGCCCTGCTCGACAACTTCCCCTTCCCGGTCTGGCTGAAGGACACCGAATCGCGCTTCCTCGCCGTCAACCGGATGCTCGCCGAGGCCCTCGGCGAAAGCTCGGCCGAGGCGCTGATCGGCCGCAGCGACCTCGATTTCTCGCCGCCCGAGCTGGCCGAGCTGGCCGAGCACTATCGCCGGATCGACGGTGAAGTGATGGCCAGCCGCCAGGCGCGCATGGTCGTCGAACCGGTCCGGATCAACCGGCGCAACGTCTGGCACGAGACCTACAAGGCCCCGGTCGTCGACGACGACGGCCAGTTGCTCGGCACCGTCGGCTTTGCCCGCGACGTCTCCCGGCACAAGGGGGCCGAGGAGGGCATGCTGCTGCGCAACGCGGCGCTGGCCGGCTTGGCGCGCGGCGAACCGCCGGGCGGCGTGCTCGAACTGATCGCCCTGTCGCTGGAAGCGGAACTGGCCGGCTGGCGTTGCGCCATCCTGCTCGCCGACGACAGCGGCCGGCACTTGAACTGCGGCGCTGCCCCCAGCCTGCCGGAATCCTACCCGGCCACCGTCGCCGGCCTGGCCATCGCCGACGGCGGCACGCCCTGCTGCTTGGCCGCCGCCCGCCGCCAGCGCTTCATCGCCGAGGACATCGCCCACCAGCCGGTGCCGCCCGTGCTGCGCGAACTGGTGCGCCAGACCGGCTTCGCCGCCTGCGTCGCCGAACCGCTGCTCGGCGCGGAAGGCAGCCTGCTCGGCAGCTTCGTCGCCTATCACGAGCGGCCCGGCCAGCCGGCGGCCGACGAGCTGGCGCTGATTTCCCAGGTCGGCCAGCTGACCGCCCTGGTCATCGGCCACCAGCGTACGGCCCAGCGCCTGCAGGACAGCCGCGACACCTTCCGCGGCATTTTCGACAGCGTCGGCGAGGCCCTGCTGGTGCTCGGCGAGGATCGGCGATTGCTCGATGCCAATCGCGCCGTCGAAGCGCTTTCCGGCTACCCGCGCGAGGCGGTGCTCGGCCACTGTTACGACGAGTTCGGCACGCCCGGCCTCAACGATGAGGAGTCCATCGAGCAGCGCATCGCCGAGGCCTTCGGCGGCGTGCCGCAGGTCTTCGAATACTGGCTGCGCAGTACCGCTGGCCGGATTTTCCCGGCCGAGGTGCGCTTGCAGCCGGGCAGCTATTTCGGCCGTGCCGTGCTGATCGCCGCCATCACCGACATCACCGAGCGCAAGAACGCCCGCCTGCGTCTGGAAATCGAGCACGATCTGGCCAGTACGCTGGCCCGTGGTGGCGAACGCGCCGCCGTCGTCGCCGCCATCCTGCGCGCCGGCCTGCGCTTCCACGAGTTCGATGCGGGAGCGCTGTACTGGCGCGAGCCCGACAGCAGCTACCGGCTGCTCAAGCAGACCGGCTTTTCTTCCAGTTTTGCCGAATCGGCCAGCCACTACGCCGCCGATAGCGCCGAGGCATCGTTGGTCGCGAGCGGCGAGGTGCAGTGCAACTGCCAGGCCGCCTGCGGCAAATGCCCGGAAAGCCGCCTGCTCGACAACCCGGCGATCCGCGCCGAAGGGCTGCGCTGCCTGACCCTGCTGCCGATTCTCGTCGACGGCCGGGCGATCGCCTGCCTGACGCTCGGCGGCCACCAGTCCACGCAGATTTCGACGGCGACGCTGGCCATCCTCGACGGCCTGCGCCGCAGCTTCGGCGAGAGCCTGCAGCGCCTGCAGGAACAGGAGGAGACGCGACTGCGACAGCAGAACCTGGCCGGCCTGTTCGACAGCCTGAACGACCTCATCTTCATCGTCGATAGCGCCGGACGGATCATCCACCACAACCGGGCCGGCGGCGAAATGCTCGGTTACCCGGCCAGGCAGTTGGTCGGCCAGCCGGTGACGGCGATCCTGACCAAGTCCTATCATCCGGTCGCCGCCCGCGCCGTCGCCGCCATGAGCGGCGGACTGAGCGGCCCGGCACCCCTGCTCGGCGCCGACGGCCAGCGGCTGATGGTCGATGCCCGCATCGTCAATGGTCACTGGAACGGCCAGCCGGTACTGATCGGCATCGCCCAGGACATTTCCGAACGGCTGGTCGCAGAGGAGCGGCAGAAACTGGCGGCCAGCGTCTTCGAGCACGCCCACGAGGGCATCGTCATCACCGACCCGGCCGGCCATATCGTCGAGGTCAATGCCACCTTCAGCGAACTAACCGGCTACTCGCGCGCCGAAGCCATCGGCCAGAGCCCCGGGCTGCTCAAATCCGGCCACCACGACGCCGCCTTCTACCAGCGCATGTGGCAGACCATCCGCGCCGAGGGCTACTGGCGCGGCGAAGTCTGGAACCGCAAGAAATCCGGCGAGGTTTTCGTCGAACTGCTGACCATCTCGACCGTCCGCGACCGCGCCGGCCGGATCTCGCACTTCGTCGGCATCTTCTCCGACATCACGCTGATCAAGGAACACCAGCAGCGCCTCGAACACCTGGCGCATTTCGATGCCCTGACCCAGTTGCCCAACCGCATGCTGCTGGCCGACCGCATGCAGCTAGCGATGGCGCAAAGCGAGCGCAGCGGCAAGGTGCTGGCCGTCTGCTATCTCGACCTCGACGGCTTCAAGCCGGTCAACGACCTCTACGGCCATGCCGTCGGCGATCGCCTGCTGGTTGAGGTCGCCCAGCGCCTGAAGACCTGCGTGCGGGCTGGCGACACCGTCTCGCGCCTGGGCGGCGACGAGTTCGTGCTGCTTTTCGCCGACCTCGACACGGTGCGCGAGTCGGATCATGCCATCGCCCGCGTCATCTCGACACTGACCCATCCCTTCCAGATCAGCGGCCACAGCATCCAGATTTCCGCCAGCATCGGCGTCACCCTCTATCCGCAGGACGGGGCCGACTCCGACGCCCTGCTGCGCCATGCCGACCAGGCGATGTATGCGGCCAAGCAGGCCGGGCGCAATCGCTTCCACCTGTTCGATCCCGAGCACGATCGCCGGGCCCGCGCCCGCCACGACGAAATCGCCCGCATTCGCGAGGGCCTGGCGCGCGACGAATTCACGCTGCACTACCAGCCCAAGGTCAACATGCGCAAAGGCGGCGTGATCGGCGCCGAAGCGCTGATCCGCTGGCAGCACCCGGAACTCGGCCTGCTGCTGCCGGGCCAGTTCCTGCCGGCGATCGAAGGCACCGAACTGGCCAGCGAACTCGGCGACTGGGTGCTGCGCAGCGCGCTCGACCAGCTGGCCGCCTGGGTCGCCGCCGGCCTGCAGCTGCCGGTCAGCATCAACATCGCCGGCGAGCACCTGCAACAGCCCGACTTCGTCGACCGGCTGGCCGGGCAGCTGGCCGCCCATCCGACGGTGGCGCCGGCGCTGCTCGAACTGGAGATTCTGGAAACCGCCGCCCTCGAGGACATCGCCCGCGTCGCCGAACTGTTCACCGCCTGCCGCCAGCTGGGCGTGCGCTTCGCCCTCGACGACTTCGGCACCGGCTATTCCTCGCTGACCTATTTCCGCCGCCTGCCGGCCGAAGTGCTGAAGATCGACCAGTCCTTCGTCCGCGACATGCTCGACGATCCGGAAGACATGGCCATCGTCGAGGGCGTCATCGGCCTGACCCAGGCCTTCCGCCGCCAGGTCATCGCCGAAGGCGTCGAATCGGTCGAGCACGGCCTGGTCCTGCTGCTGCTCGGCTGCGACGAAGCCCAGGGCTTCGGCATCGCCCGGCCGATGCCGGCCGCCGAGCTACCGGGGTGGATCGACGACTTCCGACCGGACGAACTATGGAGTTCCGCCGCCTCTTTCCGCTGGTCGCGCGACGACCTGCCGATGCTGATCGCCGAAGTCGAGCACAAGCGCTGGAAACGGGCGATCGACGCCTGGCTCGAGTCCACCGACGAGGCTCTGCCGGCGCCGACAGTCGATCCCCGCGCCTGCCGCTTCGGCCGTTGGTACTACGGTCCGCACAGCCAGCGCTATGCCGGCATCGAAGGTTTCGCCGAACTGGCGGAGAGCCATCTGCGGGTTCATGCCATCGGCCGCCAGCTGATCGACAGCGGCCGCCAGCTAGCCACCGCCGAACGACAGGTGCTGAGCGAGCAACTGGAACGCGCCAGCGCCGAGATGGCCGGCCACCTGCGGCAGGTGCAGGCGGAAGTCTTGATCGCCGCTCAGTCCACCAGCCGATAGGCCGGGTTGTTCAGGGCCCGCACGGCGGCCAGCAGGGCGTCGATGGCCTTCGGCCGGACGAAGCCGGTGCGCCAGGCCAGGGCGATGCGGCGCGATGGCGGCGGGGCGCGGAAGGGAATGACGCTGATCATGTCGTTGCTGTAGGGATGACGCAGGGCGCCTTCCGGCAGCACTGAGACGCCCAGCCCGGAAGCCACCATGCAGCGGATGGTGCCGATTGAATGGCCGAGGCGGACATCGGTTTCCGGACTGCTGACCTGCGGGCAGGCGCCGAGCACCTGATCGCGGAAACAGTTGCCGGCCTTCAGCAACAGCACCTCGTCGCCGGCCACTTCCTCGGGATTGATGAATTCCTTGCTTTCCCAGGGATGACCGCGCGGCACGATGACCTTGAACGCTTCGTCGTAGAGGGCCCGGGTCAGCACCCCCGGCACCGCGAAGGGCAGGGCGATGATGGCCACATCGATGGCGTTGTCGCGCAGCATCTCGTCGAGGTTGTGGGTCATGTTTTCCTCGATCGCCAGCGGCATCGCCGGGGCCACCACCTTCAGCGCATGAATCAGCTGCGGCAACAGGTAGGGGCCGATGGTGTGGATCACCCCCAGGCGCAGCGGGCCTTCCAGTTGGTCACGCCCGCACAGGGCGAGCTGCTTGACCTTGTCGGCCTCGCGCAGCGCGATCTGCGCCTGCTCGACGACGCGCAGGCCGACGGCACTCGGGCTGACGAAGCCCTTGCCGCGCTCGAACAGCTGCACGCCGAGTTCGTCCTCGAGGCGGGCGATGGCGACGCTCAGCGTCGGCTGGCTGACCGAACAGCGCTCGGCGGCGCGGCTGAAATTGCCCTCCTGGGATAGGGCGACGATGTAACGGAATTCGGTCAATGTCATGTGCTGCTCTCCAAGATGAGCCCGGTTTTCCCGGAACCCTTATTGTTCAGCTATAGGACAAACCTATAGCCGCTATAACCAAAGTCCATAAAAATCATTGACTTGGATCAATATTACCATACCGTCTGAAGGGAGAATGGCCTGACAACTTTTTCACCAAGGGAGTACACACGATGAAACGCACCATTCTCTCCGCCGCCATTGCCTTGCTGTCCGGCTTCGCCATCGGGCAGGCAGCTGCCGCCGAACCGATCCAGCCGATCAAGCCGCCGGCCAACATCAACCTGGGCATGGTCGAACTGGGCAAGAAGCTGTATTTCGACCCGCGCCTGTCCAAGTCCGGTTTCATCTCCTGCAACTCCTGCCACAACCTGTCGATGGGCGGCACCGACAACATCCCGACCTCGATCGGCGACAAGTGGCAACAAGGTCCGATCAACGCCCCGACGGTGCTCAACTCCAGCCTCAACGTTGCCCAGTTCTGGGATGGCCGCGCCGCCGACCTCAAGGCACAGGCCGGTGGGCCGATCGCCAATCCGGGCGAGATGGCCTTCTCGCACACGCTGGCGATCAACGTGCTGGAGTCGATCCCCGGCTATGTCCGCGAATTCAAGCAGGTGTTCGGCAAGGACAAGATCAGCATCGAGGAAGTGACGCTGGCCATCGCCGAATTCGAGAAGACCCTGGTCACGCCGAATTCGCGCTTCGACCAGTGGCTGCTCGGCAAGAAGGACGCGCTGAACGGCGACGAGATGGCCGGCTACAAGCTGTTCAAGGACAGCGGTTGCGTCGCCTGCCACAACGGCGAGGCAGTCGGCGGCAACTCCTTCCAGAAGATGGGCGTCGTCGAGCCGTACAAGACCAAGGCCACCGCCGCCGGCCGCGCCGACGTCACCGGCAAGGATGCCGACCGCTTCAACTTCAAGGTGCCGACCCTGCGTAATGTCGAAATGACCTATCCGTACTTCCACGACGGTGCCGCCAACACCCTGACCGAGGCCGTCGACATCATGGGCCGCCTGCAACTGGGCAAGAAGTTCACCAGGGACGAAAACACCCAGGTCGTCGCCTTCCTGAAGACCCTGACCGGTGACCAGCCGAGCTTCGCGTTGCCGATCCTGCCGCCGTCCACCGACACGACTCCGCGGCCGACGCCGTTCGACAAAAAGTAAGACCGCCAATCAGGGAGCTTTCGGGGGCTGCGGCCCCCGTTTTTCTTGGTTGCATTTGTTTGATCCACGCTAATCTGCCGTTAAACTTGCGCGTCCATAATTTGCCGCTGATTCCTTTCGGTTTTCCCCCTGATGCTTGAAGCTGACAATCTGGAATGCCTGCGCGGCGAGCGCCGCCTGTTCGCAGGTCTCGACTTTCGGCTGAACGCAGGTGAACTGCTCTTCCTGCAGGGCAAAAACGGTTCCGGCAAGACCAGCCTGCTGCGCATGCTGATCGGCCTGCTGCCACCGGAAAGCGGCGAGATCCGCTGGAAAGGCCAGCCGATCCGCAAGCTGGGTGACGACTACCGCGCCGACCTCTGTTATCTGGGCCACCTGAACGCCATCAAGGAAGAGCTGACGCCGCTCGAGAACCTGCTCGCCGCCGCCCGCCTGGGCGAAGAAGACCTGAGCGAGGACGATGCCATCGACGCCCTGGAACAGGTCGGCCTCGCCGGCCGCGAGGACCTCGCCTGCAAATACCTGTCGCAGGGCCAGAAGCGCCGCGTCGCGCTGGCCCGCCTGGTCAAGGAACGGCGGCCGCTGTGGATCCTCGACGAACCCTTCGTCGCCCTCGACGTCGCCGCCGTGGACTGGCTGGCCGGCATCATTTCCGGTCACCTGCAGCGCGGCGGCCTGGCCGTGATGACCACCCACCAGCTGGTCAACATCCCGGCCGGCACCGTACGCGAACTACGGCTCGGTTGAGCGCGAGGCACCCATGCTGAAAATCATCCTGGCGGTCATCGCCCGCGATCTCAAACTGGCCATGCGCCGGCAGGCGGACATCGTCTCGGCAATCTTTTTCTTCATCATCGTCGTCAGCCTGTTCCCGCTCGGCGTCGGCCCCGAACCGGACCTGCTGCGCACCATGGCGCCCGGCGTGCTGTGGGTGGCGGCGCTGCTGGCGACCATGCTGTCGCTGCCCCGCCTGTTCGCCGACGACCATCGCGACGGCACGCTGGAACAACTGGCGCTGGCGCCACACCCGCTGGGTATCGTCGTTACCGGCAAAGTGATCGCTCACTGGCTGGTTTCCGGCCTGCCGCTGGCGCTGATCGCACCTATCCTCGGCATCCAGTTCGACCTGTCCACCGATGCCCTGCTGGTGCTGACCGGCGCCATCCTGCTCGGCACGCCGGCACTGTCCGGCATCGGCGCCATCGGCGCGGCGCTGACCCTGGGCCTGCGCGGCGGCGGCGTGCTGCTGTCGCTGCTGGTGCTGCCGCTGTACATCCCGGTGTTAATATTCGGCGCTGGCGCAGTCGATGCCACGGTGTCCGGTCTCGGGGGGGAAGGGCATCTGTCGCTGCTCGCCGCCCTGACTTTCGCCTCACTTGGCTTCGCCCCCTGGGCGTCGGCCGCAGCCTTGAAGATCGCCCT
>PHCU01000132.1 GCA_002842345.1 Betaproteobacteria bacterium HGW-Betaproteobacteria-12
GGAACTGGCCTTCGAATTCGCCCAGCTGCCGAACGCCGGCGTCGGTCTGGCCCGCGTCGAGTTCATCATCAACAACGTCATCGGCATCCACCCGAAGGCGATCCTCGACGTCGAGCGCCTGCCGGCCTCGAAGCGCGAGGAAATCAAGCGCCGTGCCCGCGGCTACGCCAGCCCGAAGGAATTCTTCGTCGAGAAGCTGGTCGAGGGTGTCGCCACCATCGCCGCCGCCTTCTGGCCGAACCCGGTGATCGTCCGCCTGTCCGACTTCAAGTCCAACGAGTACCGCAAGCTGCTCGGCGGCGATCTCTACGAGCCGGAAGAAGAAAACCCGATGCTCGGCTTCCGTGGCGCCTCGCGCTACGTCGCCAAGACCTTCGAGGACTGCTTCGAGATGGAATGCCGCGCCATGAAGAAGGTGCGCGAGGACATGGGTCTGACCAACGTGCAGCTGATGGTGCCCTTCGTCCGTACCGTCGGCGAAGGCCAGGCCGTCGTCGACCTGCTGGCCGAGCACGGCCTGAAGCAGGGCGAAAACGACCTGAAGTTGATCATGATGTGCGAAATCCCGTCCAACGCACTGCTGGCCGACGACTTCCTGAAGATCTTCGACGGCTTCTCGATCGGCTCCAACGACCTGACCCAGCTGACGCTGGGCCTCGATCGCGACTCCGGTCTGGTTGCCAACCTGTTCGATGAACGCGATCCGGCAGTCAAGATGCTGCTAGCCATGGCCATCTCGTCGGCCAACAAGGCCGGCAAGTACATCGGCATCTGCGGCCAGGGCCCGTCGGACCACCCGGATCTGGCCGAATGGCTGATGGATCAGGGGATCAGCAGCATCTCGCTGAATCCGGACACCGTGGTCGATACCTGGACCCGTCTGGCGACGCACAAGAAGGGCTGAAACAGCCTTGAATCGCCATCCAAGCAACTTGATAGCCGATTGACCACTTGGCTGGCTTGTGACGGAAGAAAACGCCCGATGAAACACATCGGGCGTTTTCACTTGTAGCGAGAGATTGGCGTCGCCGCATTGCTGCGCGGGGCTTCATGGGTAAGGCATGAGGCCCCGCACCGGATAGTCTGAGGGCATATGCAGTAGACCTATTTTGTTTAACTTTGCCATTGATTCGTTAATGGGCGTTGAACTGTCGGATTTTCTTACATGACATCCGATTGCGAATATCGAATATGCATTAATTCATATTGTTACAAACATGGCATATTTAATGCTCAGGTTAGGCGCACTTCGCTTATCAATTTTTTTGGGGGAAATTATGAAGTTCGTAAAATCTGTGGTCTTTGGAGGGGCGGTTGCATTGCTGTCAATCACGGGCGCCAACGCAGCAACATATGCAAATACGCCGAATGGTCAAATTTTTTCCATGGGTTATCCGGACACGACGAGCTATGGCCAAACCTTCAGTGCCCCAGGTGGAGACCTGTTGAACTGGACGTTTTATCTGACTGGCGGCAATTCCGGCAGCGGTCGTTTTGTAATTGCCGACTGGGATGGTTCGAAGGCAGTCGGTCCTGAACTGTTCAATTCTTCGTTCAGCTATGCAGGCGGAGTTCAGTCGGTAAGTTTCTCGGGGATCAATTTGGGCATGCTTGCAGGCAATGACTATATTGCCTATATGACAATTGCCGGTGTGGATCCAGTTGATGCTTATTCCGACGTCTCTGTCAGCGGATCAAGTGATGATGATGGCCTTGGTGGTGAATTCCGCTATCTGAATTCGGGTGGTGTGGACCCGCTTAGCCTTGACAATGTTTGGGATTCCTACTTTGTCAGCGACATGCAGTTTTCTGCTGAGTTCGGGGTCTCCCAGGTTCCGGAGCCAGCCATGCTCTCCTTGTTCGGTCTAGCCCTACTCGGTTTGATGGGCACCCGGAGCAGAAAGTCGGTATAAAGCTGGCTGCCGGTAGTTCCTTGCACTGGTTCTAAAACAAAGCCCCCGAAAATCGGGGGTTTTGTTTTTCCGCTCCAGGGCTAAATTCATGCGGGACAATTGAATAAACTGCACGGTGTCCCGCCTTTCTCAGGGACTTTGTACGCGGCCGGAACCTGTTGATTCAGCGACGACGGATATAGCTCCGACTGAAGATCGGTCAGCTACAAAATTCGCCACGCCCGCCCCGACCCACATGCCGAGCAGCGCCAGCCAGGCGGTAAGGGCAAAGACGGCGGCGCCGGAGACGCCGGCACCGACGGCGCAGCCGCCGGCGAGCATGCCGCCGAAGCCCATGCAGATGGCGCCGGCGATGTAGCGGCGCATGCTGTGGCCGTCCTTGAAGCCTTCGAGTTTCAGTTCGCGGCCCCACAGGGCGGCCAGGAAGGAGCCGGCGACGACACCCGGCACCAGGCCGATGTTGAAGTCCCAAGGCTGGCCGGGCGGCGACAGCACCAGCATCAGCACATCGGCCGAAGGGCCGGTGAAGCTCAGGCTCTGCACCGGTACGATCTCGAAGGATTGGCTGGAGAACTGGAAGGTGAGCAGCCAGGCGATAGCGATGGTCAGGCCGACACCGCTGCCACCCAGGGTTTCGCGCCAGCCGAGGCGGGCGCGGCGGGCGAAATGGACGGCTGCGGCCAGCCAGATCAGGCCGAATACCAGGCCGCCGAGGTGTCCAAGATGGAAGCTGGCCAGCAGGTCGCGGCCGGTGCCGCCACCGATGGTCCACCAGGCGGCAATCGAAGTCCGCAACGGGGAGAGCAGGCCGCTCAGCGAGGCCTGGGCGACTACGGCGAAGATCAGCCCGGTGAGCAGGGCGCGCAGGTTGCCGTTGGCGGCGAGCACCAGCATGCGGCTCGAGCAGCCGCGCGCCAGGATCATGCCGATGCCGAACAGCAGGCCGCCGACCAGTGCGCCGGAGAGGCTGCCGGTGGCCGACAGCTGGCGGGCCTGACCAACATCGAGCCAATCGAGCAGGATGAAGGCCTGGGTGGCGACGATGGCGGCGGAAAAGGCGAACAGCCAGACCGACAGTTTGGCGGTGCCGTCGCGATTCCAGAATTCGACGACGGCCGAGCGCAGGCAGAAGCGCGAGCGCTGAGCGAAGATGCCGAAGAGTACGCCGACCGCCAGACCGGTCAGGGTAATGGCGGTTTTTTCGCCGACTAATTCGCTCAGGGCGGCGAAATCCATGGCGGCAGCGCTACAGGTATTTGCCGAGCACGGCGATGGCGACGGTCGCCGCACCGAGGCCGAGGTTGCCTGCCACCAGCTGGCGGATGATGTTCAGGGCGGCGCCGGCGGCAGGCCAGTCGGCCGTGGCGACGCCGCTGCGGAGACGCGGGAAGTAGCGCAAGTAGATGACGGAGAAGATGGCTGTCATCAGCAGCCCGGTCGTCAGCATCAGATGCCAGTGCAGCGGTGCCTGGGCCATGCCGACCGGCAGCATCATGCTCAGGCCGGTCGCGATGATGAGGAGAATGCTGGCCGCCACGACCGCAAAAAAACGCCCGAGCACCGCAGCCAGCAGCGGCAGGCGTTGCGGCGGCGGCAGTTGCGTCGCGGCAACCGGGCGCAGGCAGAAGTGGGCGAAGAACATGCCGCCGATCCAGACGATGACGCCGGCGAGATGGAGCAGTTGCAGGATGGCTTTCATCGCAGGTCGGCGGGCTGTCCGGTCAGTTTGGGTGAGCGTTCAGTATAGCCGTCGCCGGGGCCGACCTGTGGGCTCAGGTGGGTGTGCCGGACGGCGCAGCTTCGGGCGTCGCCGCGACCGTGCCGGCGGCGTCGGCCTGCTCGCTGAACTGCATCGCATGCAGGCGGGCATAGTGACCGTTCTGCGGCAGCAATTCGGCATGCGTGCCGCGCTCGACGATGCGGCCCTGTTCCATGACCAGGATCTGGTCGGCCTTCTCGATGGTCGACAGCCGGTGGGCGATGACCAGCGTGGTCCGGTTGACCGTGGCGGTTTCCAGCGCTGCCTGGATGTGCCGCTCCGATTCGCTGTCGAGGGCCGAGGTGGCCTCGTCGAGGATCAGCAGCGGCGCATCCTTGAGAATGGCGCGGGCGATGGCCAGGCGCTGGCGCTGGCCGCCGGAGAGCAGTACACCGTTTTCGCCGACCATGGTGTCGTAGCCCTGCGGTAGGCGGTCGATGAACTCCGCGGCATTGGCGGCGCGCGCCGCCTGTTCGACACGCTCGCGCGGCAGGCCGGCGAGGTCGCCGTAAGCAATGTTGTTGGCGATGCTGTCGTTGAACAAGGACACCTGCTGGGTGACCAGAGCGATGTGGCGGCGCAGGTTGCGCAGCGTGTAGTCCTCGACGTCGACGCCGTCGAGCAGGATCTGTCCCTGCTCGTGGTGGTAGAAGCGCGGGATCAGGTTGGCCAGCGTCGACTTGCCGCTGCCCGAGCGGCCGACCAGCGCGATCATCTGCCCCGGCTCGGCGACGAAGTTGATGTCCTGCAGCACCGGCTGCTCGGCACCCGGGTAAGTGAAGCTCAGGTTGCGCACTTCCAGGCGGCCGCCGATGGCGTCGCGCTCGACGGTACCGCGGTTGCTCTCTGGTGCTTCGTCGAGCTGGGCGAAGATGCTTTCGGCGCCGGCCAGGCCTTTCTGGATGGTGGCGCTGACTTCCGACAATTGGCGGATCGGTTTCGGCAACATGCCGGCCGCGGTGATGTAGGCGACCAGGTCGCCGACCGTAGCATCGCCGCGCAGGTACAACACCAGGAACAGGATCACCGACATGCTGGAGAAGGTGACGAACTGCAGCGAAGGCGTGAAGGTCGCTGCCGTCTTGACCAGGCGCAGGTGCTTGGCGGTGTTCTCCTCGCTGGCCTGGCGGAAGCGGGCCGACTCGTAGTCCTCGCCGCCGAAGCTGCGGACGACGCGATAGCCCTGGATGGTTTCCGAGGCGATATGCGTCAGGTCGCCCATCGCCACCTGGATCTTCTTGGCCTGCTTGCGGAAGCGGCGGCTGGCGCTGTTCACCATGAAGGCGATGATCGGCAGCACGCCGACGATGACCAGGGTCAGCTTCCAGTTCATCCACAGCAGGTAGCCGAACAGGAAGGTCACCGTCAGCCCCTCGCGGATGACCACCTTGATGGCATCGGTGGCGGCGCCGGTGACCATGGTGACGTTGTAGGTGATGCGCGAGATCAGGTGGCCGGAATTGTTCTGGTCGAAATAGCGGTTGGGTAGCTTCAACAGGCTGTCGAACAGGGCCCGCCGCAAGTCGTGGATCAGGCCGAGCGAAACGCGCGCCAGATAGTAATTGCCGAAGAAGGAGCCGATGCCCTGCCAGGTGATGATCATCACCAGCAGGATCGGCACGCCATACATCAGTTCGATGTTGCCGATCAGCGGGAACGCGTGCTGGGTGATGCTGGCCGGAGCGGTCAGGCCATCGACGAAATACTTGAGAATGACCGCCATCATCGGCTGGGCCGAAGCGAAGATCACATAGCCGAGCAGGCTGATGGCGAACAAGCCGATGAAGGGGCGCAGATAGCGCAGCAGCCGGAGGTAGATTTTCAGCGACGAATCCTGCGAGGTGCTTGCTTCTTGCTGCATGGGGGACTTTCGGGTGCGGCGGGCGGGCCGTGAATCGGGAGGCGAGAGTTTAGCATGGCGATTTCCCGGTGCTTCTTGGGGCGCAAGGCGGTAAAATCCGCGCTTTTGACCGTGGCCCAGGCTTTGAAAACTCTGACGCAGCAGGACTATCTCGCCATGCGCGAAGGGGCCACCGTCCTGGAATTCGACCGCTTCGGCGACAAGGTGCTGCGGCTCGCCGACGGGACCATGCTCAAGCTGTTCCGGCGCAAACGCCTGCTGACCTCGGCTGCCTTGTTTCCCTATGCCCAACGCTTCGCCCGCAATGCCGCGGCGCTGGCCAAGGCCGACATCCCGGTACCGACGGTCATCGCCGTGTGGCGGCTGTCGGAACTGGCGCGCGACCTGGTGCACTATGCCCCGCTGGCCGGCATTACGCTGCGCGAACTTGTCCGCGCCGGGCTGACGCCGGAGGACAAGCGCCAGCGGCGCGATGAACTGACGCGCTTCATCGTGAATCTGCACAACAAGGGCATCTACTTTCGCTCGCTCCATATCGGCAACGTGGTTGTCACGCCGGACGGGCGTTTCGGCCTGATCGACTTCTCCGACCTGCGCATCTATCCCTGGTCGCTGGGCAAATACCTGCGGGCGCGCAACATGCGGCGCATGCTCGGCATCGCCGCAGAAGCCGACTGGGTCGATCTGCCGGCGATCGTCGCCGGCCGGGCGCCTGGCGCCGGAGCATGACGGTGAGTTCACCAAAGCCCGCCGGCAATCCGGCGCTGCAGATGGCCGGAGCCCTTGCCGGCTACTCGCTGCGCGGCGGCTTCTCCCGGCCGGGAGGGCATTTGCCGCCGAGCGGCCATGTCGTGCCCGCGGACTTTGCCGGCGTCGGCGTCGCTGCCAGCGACGATCCGGCAGTCGACGCCTGGATCATTGCCTGCCTGCGCGAATACGGCATCCGCAACGTGCGTCTGGATTTCACCTATGGCGATGCCAACGGACCGGCCGGCCGCCTGCTGGAAACCTTATTGGCCGAAGGCTTTCGTGTCGTGCTGCATCTGCTGCAACCGCTGGTGGCGGCGCGCCAGATGCCGTCGCTGCCGGCCGTCGGCGCCTGGCGGGAGTTTGTCGTCACGACGCTCGATCGCTACGGTGCGCGGGTGGCCCTGGTCGAAGTCTGCTCGACGGTCAATCGCAAGCGCTGGGCCGGCTACACGCTGAAAGGCTTCCTGGCGCTGTGGGACATCGCCTGGACCGAAACGCGCGCCCGCGGGCTGACGCTGGCCGGGCCGAGCGTCACCGACTTCGAACCGCCATGGAACGTCGGCTACCTGGCGTTGCTGGAAAAACGCGGCCAGCTGCCGGACATCCATACGGATAACCTGTTCTCCGAGCGCTGCACGGAACCGGAACGCTACGACCACAAGATCCTCGGCCATCGACTGGCCGGTCTACACAAGTTCAACCTGCTCAAGAAGGCGGCGCTGCTGCAGCGCATCGGCGCCGATTTCGGCGTGCCGCGGCTGTTCTCGCCGGCGGCTTTCTGGACGCTGCCGCGCATCGAACGCATGCTGCCGCACGGCGAGCAGAAGCAGGCCGACTACCTCAGTCGCTACCTGATCCTCTGTGCCGCCTCCGGCGCGCTCGAAGGCGCCTGGTGGGGGCCGCTGATCTGTCATCGCGAAGGCCTGGTCGACGACGGTGTCGCCCGTTATCCCGAGCTCGAACGCATCACCCATTACGCCGCAGTGACCGGCCGACTAGCCGATTTTCGTGTGCGGCCGGCACTGGCGGCGCTGGCCGCCTTCGCCCGGCTGCTGCCCGGCAGCCGCTACGAAGGCCGGCTCAATGCCGGGCAGGGGCTGGAGGTACATGCCTTCCGTTCAGCCGAGCGACTGGTGCATGCGGTTTGGACGATCAACGGCCGGGCCGCCGCGCTGGTCGATCTGTACGGCGCCGCCGATCTGGCTGCGGCCCGCTTCCTCGACCGCGACAGCGGCGAGCTGGCCGAAGCGCCGACGCTGGCCAGCGAAGCGCCGCTGTGGCTATGCTGGGCGGCCGACCGCCAGGTCGCCCTGCAGCCGGACGCCGACCTGCTGCCGGGCGTCGTCATCGACCGCCACGTGCCGGGCAAGACCCATCATTTCATCCGCGACAACGGCTGGCAGGGCATCGTGCTCGCCGCCGACCGGGCCGAGCTCGAGCGCCTGCTACCGGCCATCCATCCCGAGCGCCTTGGCGCACCGCCGCGCGAATCGCTGCTGCGCAAGGCGCGCAACGCCATCTGGACGATCGCCGATCCGCGCCGCGCCGGCAACCGCTTGGTCGTCAAGCAGCCGGTCAAGATGCATCTGCACAAGCAGTTCCTCGATCGCTTCAAGCCGTCGAAGGCGCTGCGCAGCTGGAGCGGTACCAGCGACCTGCGCCGGCGCGGCCTTGGCGCCGCACCGCCGGTGGCCTACTGGGAAAAGCTCGGCGATCGCAGCCTGAAGCAGAACTACTACCTGTGCGAATACGTCGCCGCCGAATTCTCGGCGCGCGAACTGGTCTCCGCCTTCGCCCGGGGTGAGACGAGCTACGCCGGCATCGCCGAGGCTGATGCCTACCGGCAGCTGGGCGATTTCCTGCTGCAACTGCACGGGCGCGGCATCTATTTCCGCGACCTGTCCGGCGGCAACATCCTGATGCGCCAGGAAGCCGACGGCCGCCTGGCCTTCTCGCTGATCGACACCGGCCGCATCCATGCCCTCGACCGGCCGCTGCCGCTAGGCCAGCGCCTGTCCGACCTGACCCGAGTCTGCAACAAGCTGCACTGGGCCGGCCGCGAGCAACTGCTGGGCCTGTATCTGGCCGCGCTGGAACGGCGCCTGAGCTGGCGCCTGCGTTTGCCGTTCTACCTCTACGACTGGAAAGTGATCCTCAAGCGCAACATCGGGCGCAAGGCGATCAAGCGCCTGTTCGGGCGCTGACCGAGGATGGGCCGGGTGCCCGTTCAGCGCTTCCGGAAGGTCTTGTGGCAACCCTGGCAGGTGTCGTAAACCGCCTGGTAGGGTGCCTCCAGCTGCTGGCGGTCCTTGGTTTGCGCAGCCGCCAGCAGGGTGTCGGTGGCGGCGATGAAGGCCAGCCGATCGCGCTCGAACTTTTCCGGCTGCTGCCAGACTTCCGCTGTCGCCTTGGTTGGCGGGTAATTGGTGTCCGGCCCGAAATGTGCCCACGGCGCCTCGCGTTTGGCCACCAGTTCGTTGGCCATGACCAGGAACTTGTCGGCATTGAAGTTCTTGCCGCGCAGCATCACGCCCATCGGCTCGAAGCTGCGGATGATGTCCTTGAAGGAAGCCTGCCGCGTCTTTACTGGC
The DNA here is from genome assembly GCA_002842345.1 of Betaproteobacteria bacterium HGW-Betaproteobacteria-12. Classification (GTDB taxonomy): domain Bacteria; phylum Pseudomonadota; class Gammaproteobacteria; order Burkholderiales; family Rhodocyclaceae; genus Azonexus. The sequence continues at coordinate 8,875 of PHCU01000132.1, forward strand.
TGGCCAGGGCGGGTATCCTCGACCTCGCCGGAGCAGGCGGTTAGCAGGGTGGCGGCGGACAGCAACAGGGGGATGAGCAGGGGCAGGCGCATGGATTCTCGACGACGATCAGGCGGGTAGGGGAGGCGCATTATACGAGTCCACCACGCCGTTCGGGCGTGGCGTGATGCGCCTATGAACGGTGGACTCGGGACCTGGCTTCGAACTGCCGGGGCAGCCACTCGCCGGCCAAGTCCCGGCTATCGCAACTAGACCGGGCAGGGCGCGACCGGGCAGCCCTGGGCGAAATAATCCTCGATCGCGCCGACCGGCATCGGCCGGGCGAACAGGAAGCCCTGGGCGAAGCGGCAGCCGTCGGCCAGCAGCGCTTGCCGCTGCTCCTCGGTTTCGACCCCTTCGGCCATGACGTCCATGCCCATCACGTCGGCCATGGCGATGATGGCGCGGGCGATGGCCCGGTCGTTGGCATCGTCGGCGATGCCATCGACGAAGCTGCGGTCGATCTTGATTTCGTTGATCGGGTAGCGCTTCAGGTAGCTCAGCGACGAATAGCCGGTACCGAAATCGTCTACCGCCAGATGCACCCCGAGCTGCTTCAATTCGCTGAGCATCTGCAAGGTGTAGTCGGTGTCGTCCATCAACGCATGCTCGGTCAGTTCCACCGTCAGGCAGCACGGCTCGATGCCGTGTTCGGCCAGGGTTCGCCCGATCAGACTCGGCACATGCGCCTTGCGGAACTGCTTCGGCGACAGGTTGATCGCCACCTTCGGCGGCTGCAGGCCGGCCTTGCGCCAGGCGACGATCTGGGTGCAGACGGCATGCAGCACCCACTCGCCGATGGCGCCGATCAGGCCGATTTCCTCGGCCAGCGGGATGAACTTGTCCGGCGGCACCAGGCCACGTTCGGCATGCTCCCAGCGCAGCAGCGCCTCGAGTCCGGTCAGCCCACCGGTCTGCATGTTGAGCTGGGGCTGGTAAACCAGATGGAAGGCGTCGCCGGCCAGCGCCTGGCGCAGGTCGTTGATCAGGAACATGCGGTCGTGCGAGAGGGTCCGCAATTCGCCGGTGAAGAACTGGAAATTGTTCTTGCCGCGTTCCTTGGCCCGGTACATCGCAATGTCGGCGTTCTTCAGCAGGGTCTGGCAGTCGGTGCCATCCTCGGGATAGAGGCAGATGCCGATGCTGGCTGTGGTGAATACCTGCTTGCCGTCGAGCAGGTGCGGCTGCGACAGGGTGTCGACGATACGCTGGGCGGCAATGACCACTTCGCTGGCGCCTTCGGTCTCGCAGATGATGGTGAATTCGTCGCCGCCAAAGCGCGAAACGGTGTCGCCAGCACGGATGCAGACCTTCAGCGATTCGGCGACCTGCTTGATCAGGATGTCGCCTATATCGTGTCCCATGGTGTCGTTGATCAGCTTGAAGTTATCGACGTCGACAAACAGCACCGCCAACCGTGTCTGGTTGCGCTCGCTCTTGCTGATCGCCATCTTCAAGCGGTCGTTGAACAGCATGCGGTTGGGCAGGCCGGTCAGTTCGTCATGGGTGGCCAGGTACTCGATGCGTTTCTGCGACTGCTTGACGACGCTGATGTCGCTGAAGATGCCGACATAGTTGACGACATTGCCCTCGGCATCCTTGACGCAGTTGATGGTCAGCCACTCGGGATAGAGGTCGCCGTTCTTGCGCCGATTCCACACTTCGCCCTGCCACCAGCCGTTGCCGGCGATTGACTTCCACATTTCCTCGAAGAACTCGACGCTGTGCTTGCCTGAACTGAGCATGGCCGGGGTCTGGCCGATGGCCTCGCGCTCGCTGTAGCCGGTGACCCGCTTGAAGGCGTCGTTGACCGTGAGAATCCGGGCGTTGGCGTCGGTCACCACGATGCCTTCGCCGGAGTGGTCGAAGACGCGGGCGGCGAGGCGCAACTGATCTTCGGCATGCTTGCGTTCGGTGACATCGGTGGATTGGGTGCACACCGCATAGACCACGCTGTCGTCGCCGAGCAGCGGAAAGCGCACCGAGTGCAGGATGCGCTCGCCCTGGGCTGTCGGTACCCGTTCCTCGATTTCCAGCGCCTCGTTGCTGCGCAGCACTTCCAGGTCGCGCTGGCGGAACTCGTCGGCAATGCGGCCGCCGAAAATCTGGCGGTCGGTCCGGCCAAGGATGTCGGCGGCGCGCACGCCGAAGTGCGCCTCGAACTTCTGGTTGATGAAGACATAGCGGCCGGCCGTGTCCTTCAGGCTGGACAGCGTCGGCGAGGCGTTCATGATCGCCGTCAGCTTCTGCTGGTTGGTACGCAGGATCTGTTCCGAGGTATGCAGCTCGGTGTCGTCGATCAGCAGGATGATGGCGCCGCGGATGCCGCGCGGCGAGACGTTCGGCGCGACATGCAGCGCATAGTGCCGGCTGATCGAGCTGAGCGCCTGTTCGACCGGTTGCCCGTCGACGATCACCTGATGGACCAGGTGGCTGAAATCCGGCATGCCGTGCGGCAGCTTGATGCGGTTCAGGGCCATGCCGACGGCCGGCGCGCCGAGCGAGAACAGGCCGGCGGCCAGTTGGTTGAAGCGTTCGATCTCGAGGCCGCGATTGACCGAGAGCAGCGGGAAGCCGATGCAGCTCTGGATGCTTTCCAGGTCGTAGTTGAATTCCAGCAACTGCGCGCTCTTGATCTGCAGTTCCTCGTTGACCGTGGTCAGC
>PHCU01000133.1 GCA_002842345.1 Betaproteobacteria bacterium HGW-Betaproteobacteria-12
CAGCGTGATGGTGACGTTGATGCCGTTGATGCTGTCCGGCTCGTCGTCCGGCAGTTCGCGCAGCAGGTAGCCGATGATGCGCTGCTTGCCGGAATGCAGCGAGTAGGACTCGACGTCGTTCATCAGCTGGTGCAGGCGCATGGCCATGCCGGCCAGCATCTTGCGGCCGAGGTTGGGGTCGCGCTGCAGTTCGTCGAAGATGGCGTTCTTCGACACATGCAGCAGCAGCGAATCGCTTAGTGCCTGGGCGAAGACGATGTAGGGCTTTTCCATGAACATCAGCGCTTCGCCGAAGCTCTGCCCCTGGCTGAGAATCTCGACCACCTTCTCGGTGCCCTGGGCCGAGGTGAAGGCCAGCTTGACCTGGCCGTAGACGATCAGGTGGAAGCCGTTGCACGGGTCATTCTTGTGAAACAGGATGTCGCCCTTGCTGGCGTGGATTTCCCGGGTGGCGCGGGCGATGCGGGTGATTTCCTCGGGGGCCAGACCATTGAACAGCGGCACGTGGGTGAGCAGGGCCTCGATGTTGATGGGGGGATGGGAGTTCATAGGAAACCTGTCGCATGGGAATGGCGCAATCCTCCCATCGATATAGTTCATCAGCAATACGTTATAGGTATTAGTCCCTCGTCAATTGGGCGTAGAGCAGGGGCAGGCGGCGCGGCAACTCCTCCGGCTTGCGGATGACGCAGAAGCCGGCCGGGCCGAACAGCCACGGCAGGTAGGCGCCGGCTTCGCGGTCGATGGTGACGCAGAAGGGAGTCAGGCCCATCCGTCGCGCTTCATGCACGGCCATCCGGGTGTCCTCGATGCCGTAGCGCGAATCGTAGAGGTCGAGATCGTTCGGCTTGCCGTCGGTGATGATCAGCAACAGCCGGCGGCCGGCCGGCTGCTCGGCGAGGATATTTGCCGACTGGCGGATGGCGGCGCCCATCCTGGTGTAGAAACCGGGCTTGATGGCGAGGATGCGGCCACGCGCGGCGGCGTCGTAGGCGCCGGTGAATTCCTTGAGCAGATGGAAGCGGATGTTCTGCCGGCGCAGCGAAGAGAAGCCGTAGATGCCGAAGCGGTCGCCGGTGGCGGTCAGCGCCTCGGAAAACAGCAGCAGCGAATCGCGGATCACGTCGACGATGCGGTGCGTGTCGGAGATCCAGGCGTCGGTGGACATCGACAGGTCGGCCAGCAGCAGGCAGGCGAGGTCGCGCTCGCAACGCGCCTGGGCGAGATAGCCGCCGGTTTCCGGCGTATGGCCGGAGGCGCGGTCGGCATGGTTGCGCACGCAGGCGTCGACATCGAGCTCGGCGCCGTCCGGCTGCGCCTTCAGCCAGCGCCGCTGCGGCGCCAGCGCGGCAAACTGGCCGCGCAGCTTCTTGGCAGTCGCCGCCAGTTCCGCCGGCAGCGTCGCCTGCCCGGCGTCGCGGGCGATCATTGGAATCACCAGACAATGGCGCTCCAGCATCAAAGCCTTGCGGTAGTCCCATTCCGGCAGCGCGATGCCGGGGCCGATCGGCGTGTCATCCTCGGCCGCCGACGGCAGGTCGAGGTCGAAGCGGACGCGCGAGACGGCGGTTTCGCCGTCGCGGGTCAGCGACAGCTTGTCGAGATCGCGGGCGGTGTTCTTGGCGTTCGGGTCTTCCTCGTCGTCATAGGCGCGATTGACCCGCACGTACTCGGCCCAGGTCGGGATGCTTTCGGCGCGGAACATGGCCAGCGTCGGGTTCTTGTTGTCAGGCGGGTCGACCTGCTCGGCCTTGTGCGCATCCGGCGCCGCCTCGACGCGGGCGCCGCCTTCCGGCGGCAGGTCGGCATTCGGATCGGCGACCTGGCCGGCGGCCAGGTTTTCCTCGGCGGCGATCAGCCACAGCAGCACCGGCTGCGGCGGCCGTGATTTGCGTGCGTGCAGGGGCGGCAGGCCGTCGGCCGAACCGGGTTGCAACAGCGCCTGGCGAATGGCGGCTTCCTGTGCCGCTTCGTCCGGTTGCAGTTCTTCCGGGGCGATGCGGGCGGCCAGGTGGGCGGCGACCAGCCGCTCGTAGCGCGGCGCCAGGCCGGGGAAGCGGGCGAGGGCGGCGGCGCTGGCGCGCTGGTTGCGGATGAACCACGGCTGGCGCGGGGCCACGTCGCAGGCGGCCTGGGCAGCCAGCCACAGGTACAAATCGCGGTTCAGCGCGGCCTCGGGGAAGGCGGCGATTTCTGGCGGCAGGCGCAGGGTTTCCGCATCACGTCGGGCCAAGGCCTGCTTCTCGCCGCTGCCGGCCAGGCGTTCCAGCCAGCGCCGCCGGGCGCCGTGCGCTTCGGCTGCGGCGGAACCGATCTTCAGGCCGGGGTCGCCGCCGAAGGCGCGGAACAGGATGCCGGCCGTTTTTTCGACTTCGGCCAGCTTGACCGCGGCCGCCGGGAAATACCCGCCTGCCGCCTTGGTGACCCAGTTGTGCCAGAGTTTGCCGACAAATTCTTCCATGAGTTAGATCTTCCCGCCGGCGTCTTCGTCGGTCTTTGACAAGGCTGAAAAACGCGCCTCGTTGCGTTGGGCTTCGTCGTTCTTCACCCAGCGCAGCAGTTGGCCTTCCGGCTTGTCGCGATTGACCGTGGCGCAGGCCGAGACACACTGGCCGCACTGCGTGCACGGGAACATCCAGCGTTTGACGTTGCGCGGCTTCAGTCGCATCGGACACACCGCGTCGCAGGCCGAGCCCTGGCCGTGCAGGCAGTCGGCGCATTCCGGCAGGCGGCCACGGTCGAAACCGACGACCATGGCCTTCTTGTTGGCGATCCAGGCGAAGCTCTGGAAGATGCCGACGGCGCAGGCGTAGCGGCAGAACAGGTGGCGGGCGAAGAGGAATTCCAGGCTGAACACCGTCGTCGCCGCGGCCAGGAAAATCAGCTCGTTGCGGCTCAGGCTGGCGGTGATGAGGCCGTGATAGACGCCCATCGGCGGCATCAGGTAGGTCAGGAAGACCAGTGCCCAGGCGAAGGCGAAGGCCACCGCCGCCGGCACCACCAGCAGCCAGTAGCGGCGGTCGCGCACCGCCGGGCTGCCGTCCGGCTCCCACGGCGGCGTCTTCTGGCGGTCCCACAGCGAATGCTTGCCGGTGGCGATCAGCATCAGCCGGTTGATCGTCTCGACCACGGAAAAGTGCGGGCACAGCCAGCCGCAGTACAGGCGGCCCCATTTCCAGGCGACGCCGATGACCAGCAGCGCGGCGGCGAGCAGCGGCACGAACAGGTAGAGCAGCAGATTGACGGCGGCGGCGCTGCCATCGGCGCGGCCGGCGATCAGGTCGTCCAGGCCGAGCTGCCACTTCATGGTCAGGAAATAGGCGTGACCGGCCGGCAGGTCGTAGCGCAGCAGATCGAAGATCGGCGTCAGCGTGAACAGCGCGAAGAAGCCGATCTGGGTCAGCGCGCGCCAGCGTTGCAGCGGTGGTTTTTTCATTCGAAGCGCGGGCCGATCAGCGGGAAGCGCCAGCGTTCGCCGGCCATCGCCTTGATCAGCGCATACATGCCGAACAGGATCAGCGTCGAGTGGATACAGGTGAAATAGAGGATCAGCACGACCCAGGTCCATGCCGCGTCGAGGCCACCGGTCAGGATGATGATGCCGCTGAGCACGACGATCAGCGCGCCGCCCCACAGGCTGACCAGCGTCGCTTGACGCAGGTGCTGGCGGGCCAGGGGCGGCGCTCTGTCGCGGTAGGTCAGCCACAGCCCGGCGAGGATGGCGAAGGCGATCCCGGGCAGCAGCATCAGGTTGATCAGGAACAACGACTCGGCGAGGACGGCGAGCGCCTGCCCGGCCTTTTCCTCGACGATGCCAAAATCATCTTCCGAAAGTGGCATTGACGATTTCCATCAGCGCTTCGACCGTTTCCTCGTCGTCGGTCAGCCCTTCGACCAGCGCCGCACGGCAGGCGGCGGAAACATCGAAGCCGGACTTGATCAGCGTCGCTGCATAGACCAGCAGGCGGGTGCTGGCGACTTCTTCCAGGTCGCGGTCCTTGAGCGCCCGGAAGGCCTTGGCGATGCCGACCAGACGCTTGGCCAGATCGGCGTCGCAGCCGGTTTCGCCGATCAGGATCGAGATTTCGCGCTCGGCCCCGGGGAAGTCGAAGCGCATGGCGACGAAACGCTGGCGGGTCGACGGCTTCAGGCCCTTCATCAGGTTCTGGTAGCCGGGGTTGTAGGAAATCACCAGCATGAAGTTGTCCGGCGCCTGCAGCGTCTCGCCGGTGCGGTCGATCGGCAGGATGCGGCGGTCGTCGGCCACCGGATGCAGGACCACGGTGGTGTCCTTGCGCGCCTCGACCACCTCGTCCAGGTAGCAGATGCCGCCCTCGCGCACGGCGCGGGTCAGCGGGCCATCGCACCAGTAGGTACCCTTGTCCGAAATCAGGTGGCGGCCGACCAGGTCGGCGGCGGTCAGGTCGTCGTGGCAGGCCACGGTGTACAGCGGCAGTTTCAGGCGCGCCGCCATGTGCGCGACGAAGCGCGTCTTGCCGCAGCCGGTCGGCCCCTTGATCAGCAGCGGCAGGCGCTGGCGATAGGCATGCTCGAACAGTGCGATTTCGTTGCCGGAAGGTTCGTAGAAGGGCAGGTCGTTCATTTGAGAGATATCCAGTAAGCCAGCAGAATCAGGCTGCCGACGACAATCAGCCAGCCTTCGAGCAGGGTACGCCAAAGGCGCGGCGCGCCGCGCAGTTCCATGAAATCGAGAATCACCAGCCGGCCCTTGACGAAGGCGATGACCAGCATGGCAACGATAGCGCCGGTGCCGGCGGCACCGACCTCGCCGAGATACCAGGTGATGCCGGTGGCGACGATCAGCACCAGCCAGGCGCGGTGCGCGGGGTTTTTCAGGGCATTCATCATCAGCGCATCACATAAACGAGCGGGAACAGGATGATCCACAGCAGATCGACCATGTGCCAGTAGGCGGCGCCGCTTTCCAGCCCGTTGCATTCACCGGACCGGTAAGCCCCCTTGCGCGCCTGCGTCCAGATCACCGCCAGGATCACCATGCCGAGAATCACGTGCATGAAATGGAAGAAGGTCAAGGAAATGTAGAACATGTAGAAGGTGTTGGTCGACAACGAAATACCGGCCCCGAACTTCTCGGCGTACTCGAACACCTTGACCACCAGAAAGCCGGCCCCGCACAGCATGCCGAGCGCGATATGGCGCGGCACCGCCGCCTGATCGTTGCGATGCGCCGCCTGCACGGCCAGCACCACGAACCACGAACCGGTCACCAGCAACAAGGTATTGAGCGCCCCGGCATTGCGATCCAGCGTCTGCTGGTGCAGGTTGAACAACTCCGGATTGGCCGAGCGGGCGAAGGCGTAGGAAGCGAAAAACACCGCAAAAGCCAGCATCTCGGCCAGGATAAAGAACCAGATCGCCAGGTCGCCGGGCAGGCGAGGGTGATCCGGAGCGGAAATGGAAGGTGCGGCAAGTTCAGTCATGGGGCCGATGATATCGATGCCGCCCGGGCGAGGACTTGATATGCCCTAAGAAGCGGGGGGCAAAGTTGGTACCGACTTCGCGCACCTCTTGATGGCTTCCTTTTCTGGGCGGGCTTACGGAGTACGCACTCGACATGCGCAAGTGCGCTGGGTAAGCTGAGATCCCAACAACGCGGTATTGCCAAGGTACAAGTGAAAACCGTGGTCTGTGCCTCGTTTTCCCTCGTTTTCTTGCTCGTTTTCTGTCAATTAAGTGCGGAGACCCTGCATGGCCACCCCTTATCGATTTAAACCCAGAAGAAGAACAATATAAATCCCGCTTCCCCCCCAAAGTACCGCACATATATCCACAAGCATTAGCGCTTTAAATGCCGCAACCCATCTCATCTCCTTCCGAATAGCAGTATCCACTGTATTGGATAAGCCAAAATAGAAAAATGAAAATGGTTTGCCAAAGGAAACATCCTGAATACCTCTCTTCTTCAGGTAGGATCTAATGAACCACGACAGCAAAACCCCAATCGCTGCAATTAATGCAAAACCCACCCAAACGATCACACAAAACAAGATCAGCTCTCGAGCTGTATTCGAAAAAACATATGAAATTATTAATATAAAAAACCACCCAAATAAAGGAATAACCACCCCCAGATTGAAATCCGAATCAAGAAATCTCAACATGCCAGGGGACAGATCGCGTTTCCCTTTCAAACTAACCTCCCAAATTTCATTCCAAAACTTGGAGGGAATAGGGGCCAGACCACTATTTCCCCAGTTCCTTGCGCCGCCGCAGATACTCCGGCTGGAAAATCGCCATGCGCAACACGTCGCGATATTCGCCATCGACGAAGAATTCGTCGCGTAGCCGCCCTTCCTCGGTGAAGCCGAGCTTGGTGTAGACACTGACCGCTCGCGCGTTGTCGCAATCGACGATCAGGTAGAGCTTGTAGAGGTTGAGCACAGTGAAGGCGTAGTCCATCGCCAGCCGCGTGCCGGCGGTGGCATGGCCCTTGCCCTGATGGGCTGGGGCAATGATGATCTGGAACTCGGCCCGGCGGTGGATGTGGTTGATCTCGACCAGCTCGACCAGGCCGACCCGCTTGCCAGCGACTTCGGCAATGAAGCGGCGCTCGCTCTGGTCGTGGATGTGCCGGTCGTAGAGGTCGGCGAGTTCGACAAAGGCCTCGTAAGGCTCCTCGAACCAGTAGTGCATGACCGTTTCGTTGTTGTCCAGCTCATGGACGAAACGCAGGTCTTCGCGCTCCAGTGGGCGCAGGATCAGGGGATCTGACATGTGATCAAGCCGCCGCCTGGTGAAACACGCGAATGCGCGGTGCGATTTTGTCCTGCAACGTGCGGGTGGCAATCCGCATGTCGTATTCGGTTTGCAGGTTCAGCCAGAAACGCGGTTCCATCGCAAAGAACAGTCCGAGGCGCAGCGCCGTGTCGGCGGTGATCGGGCGATGCCCGTTCACCAGCTCGCTGATGCGGCTCGGCGGCACATCGATGTCGGCCGCGAGCTGACGCGCCGAGATGCCCATCGGCTTCATGAAGTCCTCCAGCAGAATTTCGCCGGGGTGAATTTCATCAAGTAATTCGGCCATGTTCGCCTCCTAGTGGTAGTCCACAATCTCAACCTGGTGCGCCCCGTCTTCTTTCCAGACGAAACACACCCGCCACTGATCGTTCACGCGGATACTGTATTGCCCCTTGCGGTCGCCTTTGAGGGCTTCGAGCTGGTTTCCCGGAGGGACTCTCAGGCTGGCCAACACGGTCGCCGCATGCAGCTGCAGCAAATTGCGTCGAGCCACGCGCTCGATGTTCCGGAAGCGGGCTACCGCTTGGCTGTTAAAAAGCGCCTCGGTATCGAGACAGTTGAACGAGCAGATCATGAGTCATTGTGTTCTGTGTAACAGAATCTGTAAATCGGAATTTCGACGGTGTGCTCACCAGTCCCAAGGGTGCCGAGTCATTCGACAATAAGCGGTGAAAAAGCGATAGGAGTCGTCGATGCTGATCCCCGGCCGTTGCCACTGTGGAAACATTTCCTTCACGCTTCGCTGGGAGCCGGAGCCAACCGAGATTCCGGTGCGTTCCTGCATCTGTTCCTTCTGTACCCGGCACGGCGCCATCTGGACGACCTGTCCGACCGGCGTGCTCAGGGTGAGCGTCCGGGAACCCGAGCTGGTCTCCAAATATTCGTTTGCGACCAGGACGGCCGAATTTCACATCTGCACCCGCTGCGGCGTCGTTCCACTGGTGACGAGTTGCATTGCCGGGCGCCTGTATGCCGTGGTCAATGCCAATGCACTCGACGGTGTGGAGCCGTCGCTGCTGCGGCATGCTGCGGTGGATTTCACCGGGGAGAACGTCGAGGAACGCCTGGCGCGGCGTCGGCGTTATTGGATTGCTGATGTTGAGTATGTCGAGGCCAGCGCCTAATCTGGATCTGTCGGTCAGCAATTCGGTTTCGGCTGGCAGCGCCTGCGTTCTGCGCCAGAGGCTGCAATCGCTGCGGTAATGCGGGCCTTGGAATATCTTGTTCGTCCATCCAGGAGGTCGCTATGCAACACATTCTGGTCTATGCCGATTCGCTGTCCTGGGGAATCATCCCGACGACGCGCCAGCGTCTGCCGTTCGCGCAGCGCTGGCCGGGTGTGATGGAGCTGGCGCTGGTCGCCAGCGGGCGGCCGGTGCGGGTGATCGAGGATTGCCTGAACGGCCGGCGCACGGTCTGGGACGATCCGTTCAAGCCGGGGCGCAACGGCCTGGTCGGGCTGGCGCAGCGGATCGAGATCCACTCGCCGCTGGATGCGGTGGTGCTGCTGCTCGGCACCAACGATTTCCAGTCGATGCATGGGCACAATGCCTGGCATTCGGCGCAGGGCATCGCGGCGTTGATCGCCGCCATCCGCCAGGCGCCGATCGAGCCGGGCATGCCGGTGCCGCCGATCCTCGTTGTCGCGCCGCCGGCGATTGCCACGCCGAAGGGACCGATCGCGCCCAAGTTCGCCGGCGCCGAGAGCAGGTGCGTCGGCCTGGCCGCCGCCTATCGGCAGGTGTGCAGCGAGGCCGGCTGCCAATTTCTCGATGCCGGCGAGTTCGTGCATTCGAGCCGCGTCGATGGCGTGCATCTCGATCTCGAGCAGCATCTGGTCCTCGGTCAGACGGTGGCGCGCTTCGTCGAGCCACTGCTCGGCAACGATCCGGGCTGATGCGCCGGCCGCATGGCTCGCGGCGTGATGGACTGAACGCGGCCCGGTAGCGGAAAGCCGGGCAGGGCAGGCGATTGTCAGGCGATCTGAACAACTGCCGTTTGTCGTTGTCTCTGGATAAATACTTTCGGAGCGTCGCCATGAAACCGGAAACCAGTCCCTCGCTCCTCTACCGCTATTTTTTCTTTACCTGGCTGTTCCGCGATGTGGGCAGCGGGAGCTGGCTGGAACGCAGTGCCGCCTGGCGGCACAACAAGGCCCACGCGCATTGGTTGCTGACTTATCTGAAGCGCTGGCTGGTGCTCGATGGTGCCGCCTTCGCTGCCGGCGCTCTGGCGTCTCTGTTATTTCAGGGACACTGGATCTGCGTTCCCTTTTTCGTGCTTTTTTCCGTGGCGATGTCGGTGATTTCGGTCATCGTCGTCGTCTGGCTGAGTCTGCACTTTTTGCCGGCCCCGTGAGTTTGGCTAGCGCCACCACAGCCAGGTGAGGATAGGCCAGGGGAGCAGGGCGAAGTAGAGGTCGGGCGGGAAGTCGATCCATGGCCCGGCGCCTGGGCGACTGAGCAGTTGCTGGTTGTAGGCGGAGCGGCTGTCGGCCCGGCGCAGCGTGTTGTAGGCTTCGCCGACCGCCTTGAACTTGCTTTCGCCTTCGGCGTCGACGGTGACGTCAGGGTGGAAGCGCCGGGCCAGCCGGCGGTAGGCCCGGCGGATGTCTTCGTCGGAGGCACTTCGCTCCAGACCCAGGGTGCAGTAATAATCGCAATCTTCCATCGCCCACTCCTGTCCACGGCCGCATTGGCCGTGCCGCTCTGGCAATTGCCTGTACGCTTCAGCATTTTGCCGGGAGCCTGTTGTGCAGGCGGCGGCACTTGCCGGGGCGTCGGTTGCCAGCGTACATGGCGGGCTTGTCTGGCCTCGCCGGTGTCGTATCCCCAACTTCGCTATCAGGGAAATTTAATGTTCTACATCGTCGAAAGCGACAAATCGTTCTACGAAGCCTCGGTCGATCTCGAGGAGGTGATTTTGCGCCTTGGGTTCAGTGTATTGCAGATTCATGACAGCGGTGACAGTTTGCGCAGTCGGGGTCTGGATTGCGACGAGGAGGCTAAGAGCTTCGTCATCGACAGCGCGCGTTTGACGGAACGCCTGCTGGCGCTCGACATGCGCCTGAGCCTGGCATTGCCCTGGCGCATTTCGGTGTTTACCGAGGAAGGGGCGACGAAGATCGGCCTGCTGCGTCCGCCGCCGGCGCTGGCGGTGTTGTCGGCGCATGCCGCCGTGGCGCGGCTGGCGTACGAGTTTGAGGAAAAGCTGGTGCAGATCGTCGATGAGGCGCGCTGAGCGTTTTTCCCGGCAATAAAAAAGCGCGGGTCTCGCGACCCGCGCTGCAACTGCTACTTGGAGGAATCTGTCTTACGCGGCTTTTTCTTCCTTGCCACCGACGAAGAAGCTGAGGATGTAGATCACCAGACCGATCAGGAACACCACGCCACTCCATTCGCGCATCCAGTAGAACAGCGCGATCTTGTCCTGCGTCACCATGAACGGCAGCGGGGCGTCGGAAGCGCGTTGCAGCCAGACTTGCAGGATGCCGGCAGCGGTCAGGAACAGCGTGATGAAGACCATGGCGATGGTCATCAGCCAGAACGACCACATTTCGAGCACTTGCGACTTGTTGCTGTTGGCAGCACGGCCGCGCAGGATCGGCATGGCGTAGGAGATCATCATCAGCACCACCATCACGTAGGCGCCGTAGAACGCCATGTGACCGTGGGCCGCGGTGATCTGCGTGCCGTGCGTGTAGTAGTTCACCGGAGCCAGGGTATGCAGGAAGCCCCACACGCCGGCACCGAGGAAGGCCATCACGCCGGTACCCAGGGCCCACAGAACGGCGGCCTTGTTCGGGTGGTCGCGACGGCGACGGTTGACCATGTTGAAGGCGAAGACGGTCATGGCGAAGAACGGGATCGGTTCCAGAGCGGAGAAGATGGAACCCCACCACTGCCAGTATTCCGGCGTGCCGATCCAGTAGTAGTGGTGGCCGGTACCGATGATGCCGGTGATCAGCGTCAGGGTAACGATCACGTACAGCCACTTCTCGATCACTTCGCGGTCAACACCGGTGGTCTTGATCAGCACGAAAGCCAGGAACGAACCGAGGATCAGTTCCCAGACGCCTTCCACCCAGAGGTGCACCGTCCACCACCAGAAGAACTTGTCGAGAACGACGTTCACCGGGTTGTAGAAGGAGAACAGGAAGAACACCGCCAGACCCCACAGACCGATCAGCAGCACCGTGGCGACCGCCGTCTTCTTGCCCTTCAGCACCGTCATGGTGATGTTGAACAGGAAGGCGAGGGCGACGACGACGATGCCGAGCTTGGTCGGCAGCGGCTGTTCGAGGAACTCCCGGCCCATGGTTTCGAGCAGGTTGTTACCGGTCAGTTCGGCCAGCGTCGCATACGGCACGGTCAGGTAGCCGACGATGGTCAGCGCTCCGGCGACCAGGAAGATCCAGAACATCGCCAGCGCCAGCTTCGGGCTGAACAGTTCGTTCTCGGATTCTTCCGGGATCATGTAGTACGCGCCGCCCATGAAGCCGAACAGCAGCCACACGATCAGCAGGTTGGTGTGGACCATGCGGGCCACGTTGAACGGAATCTCGGGGAACAGGAAGTCACCGAGCACGTACTGCGCGCCGAGGATCAGGCCGAACAGGATCTGTCCGACGAAAAGCCCGATGGCAGCGATGAAGTAGGGTTTTGCAACCGCTTGCGATTGATATTGCATGTCGTTATCTCCTCTCGATCAGCCTTGGTCGTTGGGCGGCCAGTTGGCATCGTTGATCGAATTGACGTGCTTCAGGAAAGCCACG
>PHCU01000134.1 GCA_002842345.1 Betaproteobacteria bacterium HGW-Betaproteobacteria-12
CCGCCGGCACAGCGCACAGGAGGCATCGTTGCCGGCATTAACCAGCGAAGCGATGCTGGCGGAACCCGCCGAATACACCAGTCCGGCCACCCCGATCGTGCCGCAACGGCTGATGCACGAGCTCGGCCGCCGCTTCCCGCCGAGCACCCGTTTTCTCGCCGATGCCGGCAACAGCGTCGCCTGGGCGATCCACTACCTGAACCCGGCCGACCGCCGTCTCGGCGAGCGCCGCCTGGGCAGCAGCGGCCGGCGGCGGGACGGCGGCCGGCGGCTGACCCACGGCGGCTGGCTGCGCCTGACCATGGATTTCGCGCCGATGGGCTGGGCCATCGGCGGCGCCATCGGCACCGCCGCCGGCAACCCCGACGTGCCGGTCGTCTGCATCACCGGCGACGGCAGCCTGATGATGAACGGCCAGGAAATCTCGGTCGCCGTCGGCGAAGGCCTGACCGTGATCTTCGTCATTCTCAACGACCAGGCGCTGGGCATGGTCAAGCATGGCCAGCGCCTGGCCGGCGCCGAACAGATCGGCTTCCAGCTGCCGAGCACCGATTTCGCCGCCATTGCCCGCGCCATGGGCGCCGACGGTTACACCATCCGCTCGCCGGAAGACATGGCCGCACTCGATATCGACGCCATCTGCAGGAAGAAAGGACCAACCCTGCTCGATGTCTATATCGACGCCGAGCAGGTGCCACCGATGAATCTGCGCATGCAGGTCCTCGGCACCGATATTTAGCGCGACACGCGAAAAACCATGAGCACTCACACTCCACCGATCCAGACCCGCATTTGGCGGGAAGAACCCGAAGCTGACAACCCTTTTGCTGTCCGTTCGGCGCATTGCCGTGGATACGACGTTTTCGGCGAGATGCTTGGCAAAGCCAGGTGGACGGAAATGCTCTGCCTGCTCTTTCGCGATGATTTGCCTTCGCCGGAGGCACTTCATCTGTTGGAAACCCTGGCGGTAGCGCTGGCCAATCCGGGACCGCGAGATCCGTCGGTCTATTCGGCCATGTGCGGCGGCGCTTGCGGTTCCCCGGCAGCGGCATCGCTGATGGCTGCCCTTGCGGCCGGCGCCGGCCGCCACGGCGGTGCTCGGGAAGTCTTCGATGCGATGACTGCTTGGCGAGCCTGTGGCCGAAACCTGGCCAGCTGGTCGGACTATCCAGCCACCGATTCCGGACACCCCATGGACATCTGGCCGGCCCGCGAACATCTGCCCGGATTCGATCCTCATGGCGTATCGGCACCGACTACGGTTGTCCAGTTGCTAACGGCCCTCGCCGGCATTGGCACTCCACTTTGCCTCGGCTGGTTGGCAGAAAACCGCCTGGAACTGGAGAAGCTGGCGGGTCTGCCGTTGAATCAAGCCGGCGTTGCGGCAGCGGCCTTTGTTGATCTAGGTTTCAGCCCGAAGGAAGGCGAAATGCTCTATCTGCTTCTGCGCTTGCCGGGAGCCGCCGCCCATGCCCTGGAACAGGAAGCCAACGGCTTCAGAAATTTCCCCTTCTATGCCGTAGACCTCACCGATGATCCGGACAACAAGGAGGCGAAATGACGGGACCGGAACTGCTCGCCGCAGAGGTCGGCATTCTGCACACCGCAGTGGGCGCCTGCTGGCCGGGAACCCGCGCTGTCTTTCGCGGCCATGACCTGCATCGTGATCTCTCCGGCATCGACTGGATGGAGCTTTACGCCTTTGGGATTACCGGTCGTCGTTTCAAGACCGAAGAGATCAGGTTGCTGCACGGCATCTGGGCAACGACCAGTTATCCCGATACCCGCCTCTGGAACAACCGCGTCGGGGCGATGGCGGGCAACGCCAGGAGTTCATCGGGGCTGGGCCTGGCCGCCAGCATTGCCGTCTCCGAGGCCGCCATTTATGGCGGCGGCCCGGGCGTCCGGGCCATCGATTTTTTCCTCCGGGCAGGACAAGCGGTCAAAGGGGGCGCCAGCATCCGGGCATTCGTCTTCCAGGAGCTCGATGCCCGCCGAATCCTCGGCTATGGACGGCCCATCAACAGCACCGACGAGCGCCTCCCCCCCCTGATCAGACTTGTCGAATCGCTTGGCCTTGACCAAGGCATCCACTACCGCTTGGCATTCGCCGTGGAAAACATTCTGGTCACCGAACACAAGGCTTTTCTGAAAATGAATTATGCCGCCCTGACTGCGGCTCTCGCTGCAGACCTGGGCTTTACTCCGCGGCAGTACCAACTCTTCAATGTCTTGAAATTTGTTGGCGGAATGCCGCCCTGCATCCTGGAAGCGGCAGAAAAACCCGCTGGCACGCTGTTTCCTACGCGCTGTAGCGATATCGACTACCAGGGACGCGCCCCCAGACAGTGGTCTGCATAGACATGCCGTCAGATAGCGCGGCGCCAAATCGTCATCACTGCGCAACTTCGATGAGCACTGCACACCCCGCCAAAAAATGCCACACAAATACAACCGGTAACCAGTTAGTTGCATTTGTTGCCCCCAACCCGCATTTACCCTACCCTTCGGGAAAAAAAATCACGCCAATTGGGGATTCCATGCGTCTTTCACCTTGTTTTCTGGCCATTCTGATTGCCACCTCGGCGAGTAGCGCCGTCGGTCAAACAGCCCTTGAGGAAGAGGATCTGGCCATGGTGTACGGTGACAAGGGCTTCGTCCATATTGCTACCGGCAACAAACAACGCCTGCGCGACGCACCGTCCACCGCCACCGTTATCACGGCTGAAGAAATTGCTGCCATGGGGGCCACAGACCTCGATGAAATCATGGCTGCCATCCCCGGCGTCCATGTCAATCGTTCCACCAATACCTACCCACCCCTGTATGTCTTCCGAGGCATCGTCTCTACCTACAATCCGGAAGTACTGATGCTGGTCAACGGGAGGCCGGTTACAGACATGTTTACCGGCAGTCGAGGCAATGCCTGGGGCGGTCTCCCTGTGGAAAATATTTCCCGCATCGAAGTCATCCGCGGCCCTGGTTCGGCCCTCTATGGTGCTGACGCCTATGCCGGCACAATCAACATTGTGACCAAGACAGCGGCAGAAATCGGCGGGACCCAATTCGGTGTGCGCGCTGGTTCCTACGACACCTGGACGACATGGGTACAGAGCGGCGACAACATAGGTCCGATCGATATTGCCGCCTATCTCCAGATCGGTGCCACCAATGGTCAGAACCGGACCATTCGTCAAGATTATCAATCGTCCGTACTTGACCCAGCTTTCGGCACCAGTGCTTCATTCGCGCCAGGGTCGGTCAATCTCGGTCGGGAATCGCTGGACGCGAGTCTTGATATTGGCTACGACAAATGGCGGATGCGCGTTGGCGCCAAGAATCGTCTCAATATGGAAACCGGTGCTGGCGTAGCAAATGCGCTGGATCCTAATGGCAACGTTGCCAGCCATAGAGTGACTGCCGACCTTTCGTGGCAGGATCCCCAATTCGCCAAGGACTGGAGCCTGTCGTTTGATGTGCGCTTCCTGCGACTTTCCGAGGAATTCAACCTCAATATCTACCCACCCGGCGCCCGACTGCCAACCGGGGTATTCCCCAACGGCATGATCGGCAATCCGTCCCGCTGGCAGAAACAATACGGACTTTCCAGCACGGCCCAATACACCGGTTTCAGCGGCCACCGCCTGCGCATGGGGGCTGGTCACGACATACTGGATCTCTACAGAGTCCGGGAATCAAAGAACTTCACGTTTGTCGGCCTGCTGCCCACCCCCCTACCTTCAGTGGTCGATGTTTCCAATACCAGTCCTTATGTGTTGCCCTATAAGAGACACCTGAATTACTTCTATCTCCAGGATGAATGGACCTTTGCCCGGGATTGGACGCTCACCACGGGTTTACGCTACGACCACTATTCCGACTTCGGCACCACGACCAATCCGCGCCTCGCCCTCGTCTGGAATGCCAGGCATGACCTGACGGCCAAAGTGATGTATGGCACAGCATTCCGTGCTCCTTCCATCAACGAGTCTGCTTCGGTCAACAACCCGGTCGCTGTGGGCAATCCCGGCCTGCAGGCTGAAACGATTGAAACGCTGGAGGCCGGGGTGTCCTGGCAAGTCCGCCCGGACACCCTGATCAACCTGAGTCTATTCACCCATAAGCTGACCGACATCATCCGACTGACGGCCAATCCTGTTGCCGCGACCGGAAAAACCTACCAGAACACCGGGGAGCAGACCGGCAACGGTGGAGAGCTTGAAATCACCTGGGATGCGACCAAGGCCCTGCGCCTCTCCGGCAATTATGCCTACCAGAAGAATATCGACGAGGCGACCCGGCATGATGCCGGCTATGCCCCGCACCACCTGGCCTATGCACGCGCCGACTGGCGCTTTACCCCGGGCTGGCAGCTAAACGGTCAACTCAATTATGTCGCCGACCGCAAACGTACCAGGGGAGACAATCGCCCGCAAATTCCCGACTACACCACCGTAGACCTTACCCTGCGCACCCATCAGGCAAACAAAGGCTGGGATTTCGCTGCATCGGTACGCAATCTTTTCGATGCCGACGTGCGAGAACCAAGCCAGGCCGGTTCCGGCATCACCTACGATCTGCCGCTGCCGGGCAGAACCTTCTGGCTGCAGGCGCGTTTCGGCCTATAGTATCGTCATGAAACGCTCACTTCTGCGCCTGCTCGCGGCACTCCTCCTGGCCGGCAACTGTCTTCCGGCGGCGGCTGAAGTCACGCGCATCGCCGTTATCTACGCCGAGAGCGACGATCCATCCCTGGAGCGTTTCTCCGGACAGCTGAACGGCATCGACGAGTTTCCCGGCATCGAAGTCATCCACCTCTCGCTGAAGGATCTCGACGAGCCGCGTATCGGCCAGCTGCTGCTCGCTGCCGCCGAGCGCGGCGGCATCATCAAGCTGGCTGCCGCCGGCGGCGTCGTCGGCCCCATCGCCGTGCTCTACCCGGACATCGGCGAGCCCTATCGCAGCGTCTTCTCGAAGATCATCGAGGGCATCGAGGACAACACCCAGACCCGGGTCGCCAGCTACGCCGTCGGCAACAACTTCAATGCCGAAGCCATTTCCAGCGAATTGCGCCGGCGCGACATCCGCGTCGTCATCGCCCTCGGGCGCAACGGCCTGCGTGCCGCCAGCGCCCTCGACAAGGACATCGGCGTGGTCGCCGGCGGCGTCGTTTCGGTTCCCGAGGCCGAGGGGCGTAGCAGCGCCATTCTCAGCCTGGCTCCGGATCCGGCCCTGCTGTTCGGCCAGTTGAAGAACCTGTCGCCGAAGACCCAGCGCATCCACGTCATCTTCGATCCGCGCCAGAATGCCTGGCTGATCAAGCTGGCAAAAGACGCCGCCCGCAGCCTCGGCCTGGAACTCCTGGCCCACGAGGCCGGCGACCTGAAGAGCGCCCTGGCGATCTACCAGACCATTTTCGCCAATGCCGACCCACGCCGCGATGCCATCTGGTTGCCACAGGACAGCGCCACCGTCGATGAATCGCTGGTCCTGCCGCTGGTTCTGCAGGAATCGTGGAGCCGGAACATCCCGGTGTTCTCCAGCAACGTTTCGCACGTCAAACGCGGCGCCCTGTTTGCCCTCTACCCCGACAACGTCGAACTGGGCCGCAGCCTGGCCACCTCGGCCATCGGCGTCGCCAGCGGCCAGCCCGGCGTGCGCGGCGTCTCGCCGCTGCGCAGCGTTTTGACCGCCTTCAACACGCGCACGGCCAGCCACCTCGGCCTGGCGCCCTCGGTCGCCCAGCAGCGCAGCTTCAGCCTGCTGTTCCCGGAGCAGTAAGTGGTGATGGCTTGGCCGTCCGCCTGGTTGCGTCGTTATCGGAAGACCACCTTCCGCCGCCAACTAGCCATCCTCTTCTCCGTCGGCGTGCTGTGCGTCTCGCTGCTCTCGGCTCTGGTCACCTCCTGGCAGGGCAGCCGCCAGCTCTACGCCAGCAAGCTGCAGGACGGCCTGCGCATCTCGCAGAACCTGGCCGTGCAGAGCCGCCTGGCCCTGGTCTTCGGTTCGGCCGAAAACGTGTCGGAAGCCTTTGCTGCCGCCTCGGCCTTTCCCGACATCACCCGCATCGAGATCCGCCACACCGACGGCCGGATGCTGCTCGAACGCGGCGCCGCCTTCGATCGGCAGCACATCGCCAGCCTGCCGCCGGCGAACACCCGCAACGCCTATCTGGAGGAGGAAAACTCTGCCGGCTGGCGCTTCGTGGCGCCGGTCTGGTCGGTGTCCGGCCCCGATTCGCCGTTCGAAACCACCGAACGCCGGGACATCCTGCTCGGCTTCGTCGTTATCGAGCAAAGCAAGGCGACGCTCAAGGCGCTGATCGGCGAAGTCTTCCTGGTCAATTTCACCGCCGGGATCGCCTTTGCCGCCCTCTTCGTCCTCGGCCTGCGCCTGCTGGCGCGGCGCCTGACCCGGCCACTGTCCGATCTCTCGGAGACCATGGCGCGCGCCGAAAAAGGCGAAATCGGCCTGCGCGCCGATCTCTCCGGCCCGCGCGACCTGGCCGAGATGGCGCACGCCTTCAACAGCATGATGGAGGCCCTGGAGCAGCGCGAGCAGGAACTGCGCAGCGCCCGCGACAGCGCCCTGCGCTTCGCCAAGCTGAAGGCCGACTTCGCAGCGACGGTCAGCCATGAAATCCGCACGCCGCTGAATGGCGTGATCGGCACGCTGGACATGCTGAAGACCGGCCCGATGAACGCCGAACAAACGGAACTGCTGGGCCTCGCCTGGGATTCCTCGCAGTACCTGCTGGAACTGATCAACAACATTCTCGACTTCTCCCGCCTGGAAGCCGGCCGCATGGAGGTCGACGCCAGCGACTTCGCCCTGCGACCGCTGGTCGACGGAGTCATCGGCATGTTCGCCAATACGGCGGCGAGCAAGGGCCTGAGCCTCGACGTACAGCTCGCTCCCGAGCTGCCGCCGGTCCTCTGCGGCGACCCGGCGCGCCTGCGCCAGGTGCTCATCAACCTGCTCGGCAATGCCCTGAAATTCACCGAACACGGTGCGGTCAGCCTCAATGTCACGGGCAGCGCCGACGGTAAACAATTGCGCTTCGAAGTCCGCGACACCGGCATCGGCATCGCCGCCGAACAACAGGGCACCATTTTCGATTCCTTCACCCAGGCCGACACCTCGACCACCCGCCGCTATGGCGGCAGCGGGCTCGGCCTGGCGATCTGCAAACAGATCGTCAGCTTGCTCGGTGGTGAAATCGGCGTCCGCAGCGCGCCCGGCGAAGGCAGCAGCTTCTGGTTCTCCATCCCCTGCCGGCCCGGCAACCCGCTACCGGCCGCTCGCCCGGCCGCCAGCGAGAAACGCCTCAACCGCAGCGCCCGCATCCTGATCGCCGAGGACAATGCCACCAACCAGGCGGTCGCCGCCGGCATGCTGCACCTGCTCGGCTGCAGCAGCGGCATCGCCCGCAACGGCGTCGAAGCCGTCGCCCGCTGGCACGAAGGCAACTGGGACCTGATCCTGATGGACTGCTCGATGCCGGAAATGGACGGCTACCAGGCCACCGCCGCCATCCGCGGCCTGGAAACCGACAGCGGCCGGCGCACGCCGATCGTCGCCATGACCGCCAACACGCTGGCCGGCGACATCGAACGCTGCCGGGCCGCCGGTATGGACGACCATCTGGCCAAGCCGCTGACCCTCGAGGCGCTGACCGAGCATCTCAAGCGCTGGCTGCTCTGGGCGGCCCCGGCCGACACGGCGCCGGCGCCGCGCAGCGCCACCGCCACCGCCACCGCCAACCTGCCGTTCGACAGCGCCGTCCTCGAACGCCTGCGCGAATGCCTGGGCGAGGCGATCAGCGCCGCCATCCGCCCCTTCCTCGAGGACATGCCTGGCTATCTGCACGAGCTGGAAGTCGCCATCGGCGAAGGCGACAGCGACACGCTGCGCCGCATCGCCCACGTCATCAAGGGCGCCGCCGGCAACCTCGGGGCGCTGGCCATGGCCAGCGCCGCCCGCGAAATGGAAGTGCACGCCGAAGCCGGTGCGCTGGGCGAAAGCAGCGAGCTGCTGCTACGCCTGCGCACCGAATTCGCCATCATCGAACCGACCCTGATGGCCGAACTCGACGAGCCGCCCAGCCTGCCGCAGCCAACCTCCGACGCCGCCGTCGTGCTGGTCGTGGACGACGACCGCAGCACCCGGTCGGCGCTGCGCCACGCCCTGCACCTGAGCGGTTTCCGCGTCGAGGAGGCGGGTGACGGCACGGAGGCGCTGAGCTGGCTGGAAGACCATTCGGCCGACGCCATCCTGATGGATGCGCTGATGCCGGTGATGGACGGCTTTGCCGCCTGCAACGCGCTGAAACAGCACCCGCTGTGGAAGGACATCCCGGTGCTGATGATCACCGCCCTCGAAGACCGCCAGTCGATCGAGCGTGCCTTCGAATCCGGCGCCAGCGACTTCATTCCCAAGCCCATCCACCTGTCGGTGGTCAACCAGCGCGTCCGCCGCGTCATCGACGCCACCCGCGCCGAACGCCACGTCCAGCAACTGGCCTACAACGACACGCTGACCGGCCTGCCCAACCGACTGCTCTTCGTCGAACAACTCAATCGGGCACTCGACCGCTGCCAGACGCGCAACGGCACCCTGGCCCTGCTCTTCCTCGATCTCGACCGCTTCAAATTCATCAACGACACCCTCGGCCACGAAGCCGGCGACCAGTTACTGGCGACCATGGCCCAACGCCTGAAAGGCTGCGTCCGCGCCGACGATTGTGTGGCCCGCCTGGGCGGCGACGAATTCACCATCCTGCTCGACGAACTGCCCAATCCCGGCGTCGCCGCCAGCGTCGCCCAGAACATCTGCCGCACCGTCTCGGCGCCGCTGGTCATCGCCGGTCAGGAAATCGTCATCACCGCCAGCATCGGTATCTCGCTCTATCCGGACGACGGCACCGACGTCAGCAGCCTGCTGCGCCACGCCGACACCGCGATGTATCGCGCCAAGCAGAGCGGCAACGATTTCTGCTACTACGAATCGACGATGGAATCGGCGCTGTCCGATCGCCTGAAACTCGAGAACGACCTGCGTCGGGCGCTGGAGCGCGACGAGATCACCGTCTTCTACCAGCCGGTGATCGACACCGCCAGCGGCCGGGTGGCCGGCGTCGAAGCCCTGGTGCGCTGGCTGCACCCGGAACAAGGCATCATCTCGCCGGCCGAGTTCATCCCCATCGCCGAGGAAACCGGCCTGATCCTGCCGCTCGGCGAGCGCGTCCTGCGCAGCGCCTGCTTCCAGGCACGCACCTGGCTCGACAATGGCCTCGCCGACCTGCATGTCGCCGTCAACCTGTCGGCCCGGCAACTGGAACAGCCCGACCTGCGCGAGATCATCCAGCGCGCCCTCGACGACAGCGGCCTGCCGGCCTCGGCACTGGTCCTGGAAATCACTGAAAGCGTGCTGATGGCCCACGCCGCGGAAAACATCGACCTGCTGCGCGACCTGCGCAACCTGGGCATCGCGCTGTCGATCGACGACTTCGGCACCGGCTACTCCTCGCTCTCCTACCTCAAGCACCTGCCGGCCAACACCCTGAAGATCGACCGCTCCTTCATCCAGGACATCCCGGGCGACGCGGATGCGGTGGCCATCGTCACCGGCATCCTGGCGCTGGCCCACAGCCTGCGCATGAATGTCGTCGCCGAAGGCGTCGAAACGGTCGCCCAGCAGGAAATCCTGGCCAAACTCAAATGCGACCAGCTGCAGGGCTACCTGTTTTCCAAGCCGCTGCCGGCCGAAGTCATCGAAACCCAGCTGCTGGCCCCCAAACCGCGCAAGCGCCCGACCAGGAAGCAGACCTGAGCTGCCCGTTTTTCAGGCAGCGGCGGATTCCCGTTCCAGCTCAGGTACTTGCCGGGTCTGTCCCGAGCTTATCCACAGACTTACCCGACTGAAACGGGGATAAGACGGCGCCAGCGGCGAAGGTCAGCGCATGACCTTGAGCAGTTCCACCTCGAAGGTCAGCGTCGCATTCGGCGGTACCGCCGCACCGGCGCCCCGCGAACCGTAGGCGATGGCCGGCGGACAGGTCAGTTTGGCCTTGCCGCCCTCGCGCATCTTGGCGACGCCTTCGGTCCAGCAGGGAATCACCCGGTTCAACGGAAAGCTCGCCGGCTGGCCGCGCTTGTAGGAGCTGTCGAACTCTGTGCCGTTGGCCAGCGTGCCGCGGTAATTGACCTGAACGGTGTCCGTCGGCGTCGCCTGCTCACCGGTGCCATCCTTGAGTGATTCGTAGATCAGCCCGGACGGGGTCTGTTCCGGGGGGCCGGCCTGGACGCCGGTCGCCGCCAGCGCCACCAGGCCGCTCAGGACAATTTTCTGCCACTGTTTCATGTGTTCTCCATCGCTTGCGCGAACTCGTTGATCGAGCCGGGAAGCTACCGTGAAGCGACCGCCGCGGCAAGCCGGCAGTCAGTACGCTCAGGCCATAGAACAAGAGATGCAATGAATCGTACGGTGGAGCTTCCGCCCTGGCGCAAAATGACGGACACGCCACCCGCTACCCGCAAGGAACCGATGTCCATCGCCGCCGCCCCGCCCCCAGCCCCCCGCCGCCTCTCGGCACTGGCCGGCCTGTGGCCGTTCCTGCGCCCCTATCGGGCGCGGATAGCGCTGGCCTTCGCGCTGCTGTGCCTGGCTTCGGCGACCATCCTGGTGGTGCCGCTGGCCTTTCGCGACCTGATCGATTTCGGCTTCGGCGAACGCCCGCCAGCGGCCGGCAGCCTGCTCGGCGCGCTCAGCCTGGACGGCCATTTCCTCGCCCTGTTCGGCCTCGCCGCCTTGTGGGCGCTGGCCGTGGCGGCGCGCTACTACACCGTCTCGTGGATCGGCGAGCGGGCCACCGCCGATCTGCGCAGCGCCGTCTATGCGCGGGTGCTCGGCCAGTCGCCGCAGTTTTTCGAGACGCTGCAGACCGGCGAGGTGCTCTCGCGGCTGACCGGCGACACGACGCTGATCCAGACCGTCGTCGGCAGTTCGGTGTCGATGGGTCTGCGCAGCCTGTTCCAGTTCATCGGCGGCATGCTGATGCTGGCGGTCACCAGCTTCTACCTGTTCGCCCTGAACCTCGGCCTGATGGCGCTGCTGATCCTGCCCATCCTGTTGATCGGCCGCCGGGTGCGGAAACTGTCGCGCGACGCGCAGGACCGGATCGCCGACGCTTCGGCGCTGGCCGGCGAAATCCTCAACGCCATGCCGACGGTGCAGGCCTACACACAGGAAGCGAACGAGGCGCGGCGCTTCGCCGAACGCAGCGAAACCAGCTTCCTGACGGCGATCCGCCGGACCCGCGTGCGCGCCGCGCTGACCGGACTGATCATCACGGCGGTGATGGGCACCATCATCTTCGTGCTGTGGATCGGCGCCCGTCAGGTGCACGATGGTCTGCTCAGCGTCGGCGAACTGGCCTCCTTCGTCCTCTACGCGGCGCTGGTCGCCGGCGCCGTCGGCACCATGGCCGAAGTCTGGGGCGACGTCATGCGC
>PHCU01000135.1 GCA_002842345.1 Betaproteobacteria bacterium HGW-Betaproteobacteria-12
TGTGGAAAAACTGCGAGCGCAAGCTCAACACCAGCCTACAGTTCATTCACCTCGCCTTCCTCGCGCTTTTGCTCAGAAGATCGTGAACAGGTTCTTAGGGCAGCAACAGTTCGATCAACTGCGGCCCGCCGCGCGCGATGGCCCGGTGCAGCGCATGGCGTAGCCCTTCGTTGTCGGTGACTTGCGCATAGCCCAAGCCGAAAGTCGCCGCAGCGTGCTCGAAGCTGATCTGTTGCGGCGTCCGCCAGGCCTGTTCGAATTCGGGCAGGCCGGCCTGCGGCAGCAGGTCGAAGATGCCGCCGCCGCCGTTGTTGACGGTGACGATGACGGCATCGCGGCCGGCGGCCAGGGCCAGGCCGCCGAGGTCGTGCTGGACGGTCAGGTCGCCGAGCAGGGCGACGACGCGGCCGTGGATGGCGGCAATGCCCAGCGCCGTCGAGATGTTGCCGTCGATGCCGCTGGCGCCGCGGTTGCCGTAGAAATGCAGCGGCTTGTCGCCGCTGCCGGATTCTCTTTCGAGCTGGCGGATGGCTAGCGAGTTGCCGACGAATAGAGGGGTGCCGGCGGGCAGTTCGGCGAGCAGCGCCGGGATGTGGCCGGCGCTGGCGTCGGGCCGGACACTGTGCTCGCAGTCGACGAAGGCCGGCCGCCAGCTCTCCGGCGCCACGGCCGGTGCAGCAGCCAGCAGGGCTTGGCAGGCGGCGAGCGGATCGGCGCGCAGCAGATGGGTCAGGTGGTGGCTCGGGTCGCTCCAGCGCGGCCAGGGCTCGACCAGGGCATGGACGCTAGTGGCGCTGGCGAGGTAGTCCTGCAGGCGCCGGGTCACCGGGAAGGCGCCGAAGCGCAATACCCATTCGGGGCGCAGCCGGCCGGCGACTGTAGGCTCGGCCAGCCAGCGGTTGTAGCGCACGCACAGGTGGCTGCGGTCATGCGCGCCGAAGCGCAGGCCGGACAGCGGCTCGGCCAGCAGCGGGCAATTCAGGCGGGCGGCGAGGGCAGCCAGGGCCTCGGCCAGGCCGGGAGTGGCCGGCAGTTCGCCGCAGACGATGGCCCCCGGGCGGCCGGCGATGGCGGCGGCCAGTTGGTCCACGGCAGCGGGGTCGGGCTGCAGTTGCGGCTGCGCGACATGAATCGCCGGTAGCCGTTCGACTGCGGGCAGTTCGCCTGCTGGCACCAGCGGTTCGCGGAATGGCTGATTGACATGCACCGGCCCCGGGTGCGGCCATTGGCTTTGTTCGAAGATGCGGGCGGCAAGGCGGTGCAGCCAGCCGGGTGCGAAGTCTGTCGCCGGCGTGCCGAGGGCGTGGCTGGCGCGGACGTGGGCGCCGAACAGGCCGATCTGTTCGATGGTCTGGTTGGCGCCGCAGCCCTGCAGTTCCGGAGGCCGGTCGGCGGAGAGCAGGATCAGCGGCACGCCGGCCTGGCTGGCTTCGATTACCGCCGGTAGCCAATTGGCCGGCGCCGTACCGGAAGTGGCCAGCAGCAGCACCGGACGGCGGCTGGCCTTGGCCAGGCCGAGCGCAAAGAAGGCGGCGCTGCGCTCGTCGATGGCCACCGTGCACTGCAGTTGCGGCTGGCGCAGCAGGGCCAGGGCCAGCGGCGTCGAGCGCGAACCGGGGGAGAGCACGGCATGGGTCGCGCCGGCGGCGGCAAAACCGGCCACCAGGGCCTGCGACCAGAGAAAGTTCAGCGTGCCGGTATCGCTCATCGTTATCGCCATCGGGCCAGGGGAGGCAAATTGTAGCCGCTCTGCCCCGGGACATCGGCACTCGGCGTGCTATGATCCGCCCCGTTCATTGCCGCCCGGTAGCAACCGGCCGGCCCAACGCGGAGTGGTAGTTCAGTTGGTTAGAATACCGGCCTGTCACGCCGGGGGTCGCGGGTTCGAGTCCCGTCCACTCCGCCAGAATCATAAAGAAACGGCCCTTCGCGGGCCGTTTTGCATTTTCCGCGGAAAAGTCACGCCCGCCGCAATTCCCACTGCTTGACCAGCGCATAGATCGCCGGAATCACGGCCAGCGTCAGCACGGTCGAGGAGACCATGCCGCCGACCATCGGCGCGGCAATGCGGCTCATGACTTCGGAGCCGGTGCCGGTGCCCCAGAGGATCGGCAGCAGGCCGGCCATGATGGCGGTGACGGTCATCATCTTGGGACGCACGCGCTCGACGGCGCCTTCCATGATTGCGGCGTAGAGATCGGCCGTTTGCGGCGGGCGACCTTCGGCGCGGCATTTGTCCTGCACGGCGACCCACGCGTGATCGAGGTAGATCAGCATGATCACGCCGGTTTCCGCCGCCACCCCGGCCAGGGCGATGAAGCCGACGGCGGCGGCGACCGACAGGTTGTAGCCGAGCAGCCACATCAGCCAGATGCCGCCGACCAGCGCGAAGGGCACCGAGAGCATGACGATCAGCGTTTCGGTGATGCGCCGGAAGTTCATGTACAGCAACAGGAAGATGATCAGCAGCGTCACCGGCACGACGACCTTGAGCTTCTCCGTGGCTCGTTCCATGTACTCGAACTGGCCGCTCCAGGTGGCGTAGGTGCCGGGGGTGAATTTGACCTGCTGATTGACCGCTTTTCTCGCCTCGGCCACGTAGGAGCCGATGTCGCGGTCGCGGATGTCCACGTAGATGTAGGCCGAGAGCAGGGCGTTCTCGGTGCGGATGGCCGGGGCGCCGGTGGTGATCTTCACTTCGGCCAGCTGGCCGAGCGGAATCATCGGCGTGCTGCCGCCCATCTCGCCGGGCAGCGGCACCAGCACGTCGCGGGCGATGGCCTGCGGATCGCTGCGCAGGTCGCGCGGATAACGCACGGTGACGCCGAAGCGCTCGCGGCCTTCGACGGTGGTGGTGACCATCTCGCCGCCCAGCGCCACGGCGACGACGTCCATGACTTCGCCGACGCTCAGGCCGTAGCGGGCCAGCGCGGCGCGGTCAGGCACGATGTCGAGGTAGAAGCCGCCGGTGATGCGTTCGGCGAAGGCGCTGCTGGTGCCGGGCACGGTCTTGACCACGCTTTCTATTTCCTTGGCCAGGCGCTCCATCTCGGCGAGATCCTTGCCGAAGACCTTGATGCCGATCGGTGTGCGGATGCCGGTGGACAGCATGTCGATGCGCGCCTTGATCGGCATCGTCCATGAATTGGCGACGCCGGGGAATTGCAGCGCCTTGTCCAGTTCGGCGATCAGCTTGTCGGTGGTCATCCCCGGCCGCCATTCGGACTCCGGCTTCAGGTTGATCACCGTCTCGAACATTTCCATCGGCGCCGGGTCGGTCGCCGTCTGCGCCCGGCCTGCCTTGCCGAACACCGAGGCGACTTCCGGAAAACTCTTGATGATCTTGTCCTGGGTCTGCAGCAGTTCGGCGGCCTTGGTCACCGACAGGCCGGGCAGGGTGGTCGGCATGTAGAACAGCGTGCCTTCGTTGAGCGTCGGCATGAATTCCGAACCCAGGCGGCTGGCCGGCACGATGCTGACGGCCAGCGCGAGCAGGGCGGCAACGATGGTCGCCTTCTTCCAGCGCATGACGCCGGCGATGATCGGCCGGTAGATGCGGATCAGGAAACGATTGACCGGGTTCTCCGCTTCCGGCCGGATGTGGCCGCGGATGAACAGCAGCATCAGCACCGGCACCAGCGTCACCGACAGGAAGGCGGCAGCCGCCATGGCGAAGGTCTTGGTCCAGGCCAGCGGCGCGAACAGCCGGCCTTCCTGGGCTTCCAGCGTGAATACCGGCAGGAAGGAGACGGTGATGATCAGCAGGCTGAAGAACAGCGCCGGGCCGACTTCCTTGCACGCCGCGATCATCGCTTCGCTGCGCGACTCGCCCGGCTTGAGCCGTTCCAGGTGTTTGTGGGCGTTCTCGATCATCACGATGGCGGCGTCGATCATCGCTCCGACGGCAATGGCGATGCCGCCCAGGCTCATGATGTTGGCGTTGATGCCGAGCGCCCGCATGCCGATGAAGGCGGCCAGGATGCCGACCGGCAGCATGATGATGGCGACCAGCGCCGAGCGCAGGTGGAGCAGGAAGACGACGCAGACCAGCGCGACGATCAGGCTTTCCTCGGCCAGCGTGCGTTTCAAGGTGTCGATGGCGCGGTGAATCAGCTCCGAGCGGTCATAGACGGTCTGGATGCTGACGCCCTCGGGCAGGCCGGCGCCGATCTCGGCGACCTTGGCCTTCAGATTGTGGATGACCTCCAACGCGTTCTGCCCGTAGCGCGCCATGGCGATGCCGGACACCACTTCGCCCTCGCCGTTCAGCTCGGTCAGGCCGCGCCGCTCGTCGGCCACCAGCTCGACCCGGCCGATCTCGGCGATGCGCACCGGGGTGCCGTTTTGCGCCTTGAGCACCAGATTCTCGATGTCCTCCTTGCCGCGCAGATAGCCGCGGCCGCGCACCATGTATTCGGTCTCGGCCATTTCCAGCGTGCGCCCGCCGACGTCGCGGTTGGAATTGCGGATCACCTCGCTGACGCGCATCAGCGGAATGCCGTAGGTCTTGAGCTTCACCGGATCGACGGTCACCTGGTACTGCTGCACGAAGCCGCCGATACTGGCCACCTCGGCGACGCCCGGGGCCTTTGCCAGCTGGTAGCGCAGATACCAGTCCTGCAGCGTGCGCAATTCGGCCAGCGTCCTGGTCTTGGCCACCAGCGCGTACTGGTAGACCCAGCCGACCCCCGTGGCATCCGGGCCGAGCGTCGGGCTGACGCCGGTGGGCAGCTTGCCGGACACCGAATTGACGTACTCGAGCACCCTTGAACGAGCCCAGTAGATGTCGGTGCCGTCCTCGAAAATGACGTAGACGAAGGAGGCGCCGAAAAAGGAGAAGCCGCGCACGACTTTCGATTTCGGCACCGAAAGCAGCGCCGAGGTCAGCGGATAGGTGACCTGGTCCTCGACCACCTGCGGCGCCTGGCCGGGGAACTCGGTGTACAGGATGACCTGGACGTCGGAGAGGTCGGGAATGGCGTCGAGCGGCGTCTTCACTATCGACCAGATGCCGCCGATGATGACAAACAGCGTGGCCAGCAGGACCAGGAAGCGGTTGCGGGCCGACCAAGTGATCAGGGTATTGAGCATCGCCGCCTCAGTGCTGGTGCGCTTTGAGCGCGGTGATCACCCATTCGCCGGGCTGGCGCTCGACGAACTCGAAGGCGATTGTCGTTCCCGGCGGCACGCCGGCGACCAGAGCCGGATTGGCCAGCACGAAATCCATCTTCATCGCCGGCCAGTTCAGGCTGGGCACCGGGCCGTGGCTGACGCTGACGCTACTGCTGGCCGCATCGATGGCGTTCAGCGTGCCCTCGGCGTGGTGACCGACGGTGGCCGCTTTTGCCGGTTCCGCCGCCTGCATACCGCCGAGCGCCGCCTTCAGATTGCTTTCCGCATCGATCAGGAAATTGGCGGCGGTGACTACCATTTCGCCTTCCTTGACGCCTTCCAGCACCTGCACGAAATCGCGGCCGCGCTGGCCGAGCTTGACTGGGCGCGGCTCGAAGCGGCCTTCGTCGCGCTGGACGATGATCACCTGGCGGTTGCCGCTGTCGATCACCGCCGAGGTCGGCACCACCACCACCGGCGCCGTGCCCGCCTGTGGTAGCTCGACTTCGGCATACATCGCCGGCTTCAGCTTGCCCTGCGGATTGGACAGTTCGATACGCACCGGCACCGTCCGCGTGTTGGCCGTCAGCGTCGGGTAGACATAGGCGATCCGCCCCTCGAACACCTCGCCGGGGTAGGCGTTGATGCGGATCTTGGCCGGCTGGCCGGTCTTGACGGCGGCGATATCCTGTTCGAAGACGTCGGCCTGAACCCAGACACGCGAGATGTCGGCGATCTGGTAAAGCATTTCGCCCGGCATGAAGCGCATGCCCTGCACGGCCTTTTTCTCGGTGACGATGCCGTTGGCCGGCGAGCGGAAGGTCAGCGTGCGCCGGGCATCGCCGGAGCCGGCCAGGGCCTTGAGCTGTTCCGGCGAAATGTCCCAGTTCTTCAGCCGCTGCAGGCTGGAGTCGGCTAGTTGCCGCATCGCCGCTTGGGCCTCGCCGCCGGCTTCGCTGAGCGACGCTACCCCCTTGGCGGCGATGGCGTACTCGCGCTGGGCGGAGACCAGCTCCGGGCTGTACACCTCGAACAGGGGCTGGCCGCGGCCGACCGGCTGGCCGGTGGTATTCACATGCAGGCGCTCGATGTAGCCCTCGAACTTGGCCGTCACCGTATAGGTGCGGCTTTCGTCGATCTCGACGCGGCCGCTGGCCAGTACGCTGCGGTCGAGCGCCGCCAGTTTCGCCGGCTCGGCCTTGACGCCCATTTTCTGGATCTTCTCGGCGCTGATCTTCAGGCCGCTGTCGTCGCCACCGGCATCCTCGCCTTCATAGACCGGGATGTAGTCCATGCCCATCGGGTCTTTCTTCGGCGTCGGCGAAGTGTCCGGCAGGCCCATCGGGTTGCGGTAATAGAGCAGCTTTTTGGCCGGCTTGCCGCCATCGGCGGACATGTCGGCCGATGGCACATGCGACGGGGCGGCCAGGAAATAGCCGCCGAGGCCGCCCCCGGCGAGAGCGATGGCAATGGCGATCAGGGTCGGGGCGGTTTTCACAGGTCTTCTCCGAGCAGGCGTTCGATGTCGGCCAGCCGCATCTGCTGGCTGGCCTGGGCGCGCAGCAGCGCCAGGCGGGCATTGCGGATCTGGCGCTGGGCGTCGAGCAGGGTGGCGAAATCCACCTTGCCGTTTTCGTAGCCGGCCAGCGCCGATTTGAAAGTCAGTTCGGCCTGCGGCAGCAGGCGGCTGCGGCTGATCTGCTCGGTGCTGCGCGCCGCCTCCAGGTTGCTGATGGCGGCATTCAGTTCGCCCATCAGGCGATGGCCGAGCGCTTCCTTGCGCGCCGTGGCGGCTTCCAGCATGCGTTCGCTCTCGCGCTCCTGGCTGCGCCGGCTGCCCTGCTGCAGCGGCAGATTCATTTCCAGCATCAGGCTCCAGGCATCGACGCGGTTGTCGACCTGCATCGGGGAGACGCCGACGACGAAATCCGGATAGCGGTTGCGGTAGGCGAGGTCGCGGCTCTTCTCGGCACCGCCGAGGCGAGCTGCCTCTATGCCCAGTTGCGGATTGTTGGCCAGCAGGCGTGCGTTCAGCGTCGCGTGCTCGAGCCGGGCCGGCAGCGGCCGCAGGGCAGTGGGTTCGGCCAATGAGGCATCGGCCGGGCGGGCCAGCATGGCGTTGATGAAGGCGCTCAGATGATGATGTTCGGCCTCCATCGCAATCAGCTCGCTGTCCAGCATGCTGCGCTCGACCTGGGCGCGGATCGCATCCTGCTGCGCCGCCAGGCCGCCGGCGTAGCGGACCTGGGCGATCTGCTCCAGCTGGCGGCTCAGTTCGATGTTGTCGCGGGTCAGTTGCAGCGCCTGGCGGGTCAGCCAGTACTGGGCGTAGAGATTCTTGATGCGGGCGGCGATCTCCGCCCAGCTGTCCAGCGCCCGGCCGTCGGCCTGCGCCGCTTCGGCCGCCGCCACCTCGCGTTTCAGGTCGCGCTTGCCCCAGAAGGGCAGCGGCTGCAGCAGCGTGTATTTGGTATCGCCGACGCGCGACGGGGCTAGCGTCGCGCTCTGGCTGCCGTTGCGCGTGATGTTTTCCAGCTCGAGGCGCAGCATCGGGTCGGGCAGGGCGCCGGCCGGGCCGATGCGCTCGCGCGCCGCTTCGGCCTCCAGGCGCACCATGCGCAGATCGGGGCTGCCCTCGCGGGCGGCGGCGAGCAGCGACTCGACGCTGGCACCGGGCAGGGGTTCGGTCGCCTGGGCCGCCAGCGCGGCCAGTAACAAGCCAGCAAACAGCAGGGGTTTCATGGCAGTCTCAGTGACGATGGCGTTTGCCATCCTTGTGGACATGCTCGCCGTGACTGTCGGCGGCGGGCGCCTCGATCACGGCCGGGGAAGCCGGCGCCACCGCTTCGGCCGGCAGGTCGGCGGGCGTTGCTGGCGGGTTGGCAAAGGTCGCGGCGGAGACGCCGATGCCGTGCCGGAAAACCATCTCGCCCCCCAGCCAGCTGGTGACACAAAATCCGCCGGAGAGCAGCAGCATGGCCGGCAGCATCAGCCGGTGCATGGCCTTGCCGGCACGCTGGCGCAAAGCATCCCACAGCGCCAGCACCAGCAGCCCGGCGGTCGTGGCGAGCGCCCAATTGCGATGCTGGACCATGACCAGATGGCCAGCGGCGTCGTGTTCCACCGTCTGGTAGGCCTGCCAGCCCAGCAGCGCTGCGAGTACGGCGGAAACGGCGGCAAGTGAAACCAGCAGCCGACCGCTGGCCGGCAGCTGGGCGTTCTTCGGGCGTACCTGGCTGGCCAGCAGCAACAGCGCTGCGGTGATGGTCAGGGCAATGGGGAAATGGACGATGGCCGGATGCCAGTTGGGATACATGTTGATCGGCCGGGCGCTTTACTTGGCCGGCTCGTAGCGGCTGACGACTGGCATGCTGCCCTTCATCACAGCCGCAAAACGGATCTTGTCGCCAGCCTTCAGCTTGTTCAGCCAGCCCTGGTCGGCCACGCCGAAAGCCATCGTCATCGGCGGCATGCCGATACTGTCGAGCTGACCGTGCTGAATGACGATCTCGCCGGCCGCCTTGTCGATCTTCTTGACCACGCCATCGGCCAGCGGCGCGTTCTTGCCGGCCGCGGCCGGCGCCGGCGCGTGATGATGGTCGTGCTGGGCGAAGGCGGGCAGGCTGACGGCGACAGGCAGGGTGAGAAGCGGGGCAAGCAGCAGGGCGGGAAGCAGGCGCATGGGGCAGTCCTTTCGTTGAGGGATGCCGGCATTGTCGAAGGCCGTGGTCGACAGGCGCCTGACGCGAGGATTACAAGTTTGTAATCATCTCGATCGCCGCCGGTGAAGTCCTTCCCTTGGCGCAAGCCCGCGCCAAACTTTCCAGCTTGGCAGGCCTGGTCAAGGCTGTTTACTTTAAATTTACGGATGCTTTTAAATCCGTTTATGTGTAATGTTTGTTTATTGGATTTAATAGCATCTATTAATGGAAAACATGAAAACTGTCGATGAATGGGCCTATGAATTGGGTGAGCAAATGCGCGCCTTGCGTCTGCGCGCCGATCTCGACCAGATTTCACTCGCCGAGCGCGCCGGCGTCGGCCTGACCGCCGTCAAGAATATCGAGTCCGGCAAAGGGGCCACGCTGAAGACGCTGATACGGCTTCTGCGGGCGCTCGACCGGGCCGACTGGCTGACCAGCCTGGCGCCGCCGGTCAGCATCAGCCCCCTGCAGATGCTCAAGGCCAGGCCGGCGCGGCAACGTGCCTCGCGTAAGCGCACTCAAGGGAAGCCGGACAATGCATAAACCCGTAACCGTCGTTGAGGTTCGTCTGTGGGGCCGGCGGGTCGGCGCCGTGGCGCTTGATCCCCGCCTTGGCTATTACGCCTTCGAATACGATCCGGCCTTTGTCAGGCAAGGCATCGAAGTGGCGCCGCTTACCCTGCCGCTGGCGCAAGCCGGTGCCCCTTTCATTTTTGCCGACCTGCCCGTCGCCACCTTCAAGCGGCTGCCGGCGCTCCTGGCCGATGCGCTGCCCGACGATTTCGGCAACGCCCTGATCGACGCCTGGATGGCCAACAAGGGGATTGCCAAGGATGCCATCACCCCGCTCGACCGCCTCGCCTACATGGGAAAACGCGGCATGGGAGCACTGGAGTTTCGGCCGGCGCGCGGTCCCAACGTCGCCAGCCATACGGCAATCAAACTCAACCGCCTGGTCGATAGCGCACGCCTGGCGGTGCAAGGGCGACTGGATAGCGATCCCCAGGCGCAGGCGGCGCTGGCCCAGATCATTCAGGTCGGCACCAGCGCCGGTGGCGCGCGGGCCAAGGCCGCCATTGCCTGGAATCCGCAAACAGATGAAATTCGCGCCGGCCAGTTCGATGCCGATCCAGGTTTTGAACACTGGCTGCTCAAATTCGACGGCATGGGTGCCGACCGGGAACTCGGCAGCGCTCAGGACTACGGGCGCATCGAGTACGCCTATTCCCTGATGGCAAGGGCTGCAGGCATCGACATGGCGCCCTGCCGGCTGCTCGAAGAAGGCGGTCGCGCCCACTTCATGACGCGGCGTTTCGACCGCCAGCCGGGCGCCGACGGCAAAACCGTCAAACACCACATGCAGAGCCTCTGCGCCATGGCCCATCTCGACTACAAGCAGAAGGCCACGCACGACTACGCCCAGCTGTTCCAGACCATGCAGCGTCTCAAGCTGGGCCACGAGGCGCTGGCCGAAGCCTTCCGCCGCATGGTCTTCAACGTGCTGGCGGCCAATTGCGACGATCACAGCAAGAATTTCGGCTTCCTGCTCCCGGCCGGCAGCCGGGAGTGGCAACTCGCCCCGGCCTACGACATCACCCACGCCTACAACCCCAAAGGCGAGTGGACCTATCAGCACCTGATGGGCGTCAATGGAAAATTCGGCCACATCACCCGCGACGACCTGCTGCGCCTCGCCGACCGCTACGCCATCGGCCCGGCACCGAAGATCATTGACAAGACGCGGGAAATCATCGCCCACTGGCCCGAATTCGCCCGCCAGGCGGGGCTGGGTGAAGCGACCACACGAGCGGTGGCAGAGGATTTTGGACGGCTGTGATGCAGAATTGCAGCCTTCCCCCGCTTCGAGAACACCCGTGGAACTATTGCGCCTGAGCCTGCTGTTCGCCATCACCGCCGTCGCCGAGATCGTCGGCTGCTATCTGCCGTGGCTGGTCCTCAAGCAGGGCAAGAGTGCGCTGCTGCTGGTGCCGGCAGCGCTGTCGCTGGCGCTGTTCGCCTGGCTGCTGACGCTGCACCCGACGGCGGCGGGGCGGACGTATGCGGCTTACGGCGGGATGTATATCGCGGTGGCGCTGCTCTGGCTGCATTTCGTCGATGGCGTCGCGCTGACGCGCTGGGATGTGCTGGGCGCCGGCATCGCGCTGACCGGCATGGCGGTGATCGCCTTGCAGCCCGCGACCGCCTGATTACCGGAGTCCGCCATGCCGCACGACAACGAAGACAACCGCTCCGCCAGCAGCCAGGTCGGCATGGCCCTAGGCCTGAGGCGCGCTGGCGGCGTGGATCGGCTTTACGCTGCCGTCGTCCATCGCGCTGATCCTGTTCGCCTTCGGCGTCGCCAACTGGGCGGCGCTGGCGCAGTCCAGCGTCGTGCATGGCCTGAAGGTGGTGGCCGTCGCCGTGGTCGCACAAGCGGTTTGGGGCATGGCGAAAGCTCTGTGTCCTGATCGCCTGCGCGGCGGCATCGCCATCGGTGCCGCCTTGCTGGTGCTGCTGTCGTCGTCGCGCTGGCCGGCACTGGCCGGTGGACTGCTGGCCACCTGAGCAGACTAGCAGCCTGTCGGATTTAACAGCCCCGCAGTGAACGATCTGTGGAGCGATTTGTCATAGAGGCATCCTGAGCCGGAGGCCTCCATGTCGAATTTC
>PHCU01000136.1 GCA_002842345.1 Betaproteobacteria bacterium HGW-Betaproteobacteria-12
AAGGGGCCCGGGCAAACCGATCCGCGCTGAACCGCCAGCGGCGTCATTCCCGCGCCGGCGAGAGCCCTTGGGCAGCCTGGATTCCCGCCGGTGCGGGAATGACGAAAGACGGTCGAGCCAGGACGCTGTTCGGGGTCCCCATGTGGAGCGCCGAGCAACGGAGAAGGGCCGGGGGCAGTCGGCGAGCACTGTTTGAGGGGCGCAGCCCCGAGTTGCGCAGCCGCCCGGCACTTCGAGTAGCGCAGGGGAGTCGGCGCAGCCGACCGCGTAACCTGGGGTCGCCTTTTCTTTGGCTACTTTCTTTTGGCGAAGCAAAAGAAAGTACGCCCGCGCCTCCAGCGCGGAACCCAAAGCGTGATCAATCACAACAGCCAACAAAACGGTGAGGTGCCCAATGAGCACCTCCCGCATCCTATCCTACGGCCTCCTCGGCCTCCCCCTTGCCTTCGCCGCCCTGCCGATCTACGTCCACGTCCCCCGCTACTACGCCGAAACCACCGGCATGGAACTGGCGCTGCTCGGCTTCATCCTGCTGGCGACGCGCTTGCTCGATGCCGGTATCGACCCGTGGCTGGGCTGGCTGGCGGACCGGGTGGCGCGGCCGACGATGGTGGCGGTGGCGCTGCTGCCGTTCGCCCTGGGTTTCGTCGCCTTGCTCAATCCGCCGGGCGAATACACGGCGCTGTGGCTGGTGGCCTCGCTGGCCCTGACCTATGTCGGCTTCTCGGCGGCGACGGTGGCTTATCAGGCCTGGGGGGCGGATGTCGGCGACAGCTCGGCGCTGCGCACCCGGCTGACCGCCGCCCGCGAAGGTTTCGGCCTGCTCGGCGTGGTGCTGGCCGCGGCCTTGCCGGCGCTGCTTGCCGCCGAGCTCAGCGACGGCATTGCCCGGCTGAGCTGGATCCTGCCGCCGGTGCTGCTGGTGGCCGCGGCCATCACCTTCAGCCGGGTGGCGGCCGGCCAGCCGGTCCGGCTGCCGGCGCAGCCGCTGTGGCCCAGCCTGCGCCGGGTCATGGCCGATGCCGCCTTCCGTCGCCTGCTCGCGGTCTTCGTTGCCAATGGCATCGCTGCCGCCTTGCCGGCGACCTTGTTCCTGTTTTTCGTCGCCGATGTGCTGCATCTGGAAAAGGCCAGCGGGCCGTTGCTGGCCCTGTATTTCATCGCCGGCGCCGCATCGCTGCCGCTGTGGGTCAGGATCGCCGCGCGTTTCGGCCGGGTGGCGGCCTGGCTGGCGGCGATGGGGCTGTCGATCCTGGCCTTTGCCGGGGCCAGCCTGCTCGGTAGCGGCGACCTGTTGCCCTTTGCCGTGATCTGCGTCGCTTCCGGCCTCGCCCTTGGCGCCGACCTGGCGCTGCCGGCGGCGATTGCCGCCGACCTCGGCGAGCGCCAGGGGCAGGCCGGGGCCTGTTTCGGCGTCTGGAACTTCGTCGCCAAGCTGAACCTGGCGCTCGCCGCCGGACTGGCGCTGCCGCTGCTCGGCGCGCTCGGCTATGTGCCGGGCAGCAGCGCCGGTCTGCCCGCTCTGACCTTTGCCTATGCCTTGCTGCCACTCGCCTTCAAGGCGCTGGCCGCCGCTCTGTTGTGGCGCTGGCGCCACGCACTGGAGATCTGACATGAAACTGCTTTATGCCGCTGCCTTTTCCCTCGGCCTGGCTGGTTGTGCCTCGACCGGGGTCGAGCAGTACCGGGCCGAACAGCCGGTGCTCGATGTGCAAACCTATCTGAACGGTACGCTGGACGCCTGGGGTATCTTCCAGGGGCGTTCCGGCGACGTGAAGAAACGTTTCCACGTGGTCATCGATGCCCGCTGGCAGGGCGATACCGGCGTCCTCGACGAGCAGTTCAAGTGGTCGGACGGCAGCACTTCGCGCCGGGTATGGACGCTGAAAAAGCAGTCCGACGGCAGCTATCGCGGCACCGCCGACGACGTGGTCGGCGAGGCGCTAGGCGAAGTCGCCGGCAATGCGCTGCGCTGGCGCTACGTGCTGGCCCTGCCGGTCGACGGCAGGGTGGTGAATGTCGATTTCGACGACTGGATGTTCCTGATGGACGACAAGGTGATGCTCAACCGCTCCTATATGAGCAAGTGGGGCTTCAATCTCGGCGAAGTGACGCTGACCTTCGTCAAGCGTCCGGCCGGCGGCGATGGCCGCTAACCCGAAACTGACCGACTGGCAGGGCCGCCGGGTCTGGCTGGTCGGCGCCTCGTCCGGCATCGGTGCCGCGACGGCGCGGGAACTGGCGCGGCGTGGCGCCCGTCTGGCCCTGTCGGCGCGGCGGGCCGACAAGTTGCAGGCGCTGGCCATTGCCGATGCGCTGATCCTGCCTTGCGATGCAAC
The DNA here is from genome assembly GCA_002842345.1 of Betaproteobacteria bacterium HGW-Betaproteobacteria-12. GTDB lineage: Bacteria > Pseudomonadota > Gammaproteobacteria > Burkholderiales > Rhodocyclaceae > Azonexus. The sequence continues at coordinate 2,340 of PHCU01000136.1, forward strand.
CGATGTCGCCAGCCTGGCGGCCGCGTGGGCCGGCCTGCTGGCCGCCTGGGGCGGTGTCGATCTGGTGATCTATCTGGCCGGCGACTACGTGCCGATGGGCGCCGACGACTTCGATCTGGCCGTGGCCGAGCGGGTGGTGACGGTCAATTTCACCGCCGCCATGCGTCTGGCGGCAACGGTGCTGCCAGACCTTCGGCCGGGCGGCGGCATCGCCTTCGTCGCCAGCGTCGCCGGCTATCGCGGCCTACCGAAGGCGCTGTGCTACGGACCGGGCAAGGCGGCGCTGATCCATTTTGCCGAGTGCCTGCATCTCGATCTGGCGCCGCGCGGCATCGGCGTCTGGGTGATCAACCCGGGCTTCGTCGAGACGCCGCTGACGGCGCAGAACGATTTCACGATGCCGGCGCTGCTGACGCCGGAACAGGCGGCGCTGGAGCTGGTCGATGGACTGGGCGCCGGGCGTTTCGAGATTCATTTTCCCAAACGCTTCACCCGGGTCCTCAAACTGTTGGCCCATCTGCCCTACGCCTGGTCCTTCCCGTTGATTCGCCGCCTGACCGGAGCTTGAGATGAACATCGACGCGCTGATCCGTTTCTATCACCAGCTGACACCGGAAAGCGTCGCCCGCTTTGCCGAGTTCTACAGCGCCGAGGCCTATTTCAAGGACCCGTTCAACGAGGTGCGCGGCATCGCCGCCATCCAGCGCATCTTCAGCCACATGTTCGGCCAGGTTGACGAGCCGCGCTTTGTGGTCGTCGAGCGGGTGGTCGATACTGGCGGGGCGATGCTGATCTGGGAGTTCTCCTTCCGCGTCCGGCGCTGGGGCCGGGGGCAGGCTCAGCTGATGCGCGGCGTTTCGCACCTGCGCTTCGCCGCTGACGGCAAGGTCAATTACCACCGCGATTACTGGGATACCGGCGAGGAGCTGTACATGAAGCTGCCCGGCCTCGGCACGCTGCTGCGCGGCCTGCGCCGGGTGCTGGCGGCCTGAAGATCTAGCGCCGGGGCGCTCCGGCCGGTTGCTGGCGCCGGTGCAAGCACTGCCAGACCCAGCTGCCGGATTCCTCCTTGCCGTCGAGCACGTAATCGAGCTCGTTGGCATTCTGCAGCGTCAGTTTCAGCTTGCCGAGTACCGGCAGCGAACTGGCGAATAGCAGGTGATCGCCGGCGGCCAGCGTGAAATCGGCATCCGGCAGCAGATGCAGGTGGTCGTTGCGGTCCACCAGCAGGGCGATGGCCGGCAACGACTCGCTGCGCTCGCTGGCATCGCGCAGGATGTCGCCGAGCGCGAAGCCGCCGCGGTACATCAGCTCCTGGCGGGCCGCCGGTGCTTCCGAGACGTTCAGGCGGATGCTCCAGACGGTCGGCGTGCGGCCGGCGCACAGATCCTGCAGGCGGCCGACCAGGCTCTGGCACCAGGCTTCGTCCTGGGCGCGCAGCAGCGCGAGAAAACGGGCGAGCAGCGGCGTGGTCAGGATGGCGATGCTTTCCTGGGCGACGATGTGGCTCGGCACCATGCGGAAATCGGCAGGGAAGGCTTCGTACAGCGCATTGTTGGCAGCATGGTTCTGGCGCACGACGACGAACAGGTCGGGCTTCAGTTCCTTGGCGGTGACGGCGATCGACAGGTTGTTCACGTCGTTGTCGGTGCCGGCGATGATGCCGAGCGCTGTGTCGATGCCGGCCTGGCGCAGGGTCGGCGCGGCCGTGCCGTCGCCGACGATGTTGTGGTCGGCATCGGCCTGGCCCGGGTCGATGACGGTCAGCGTGATGCCGGTCGGCTGCAGGTTCTGCGCCACGGCATGGCCGAAGCGGCCGTAACCGCACATGATCCAGTGGCCGCGCGGCGGCCGGTGCGGCTCGGGAATCGGCGTATCGGGCAGGCCGGTCAGCAGTTCGACCAGGCGGAAGCGTTCCGGGGCGGCGACGGCTTCGGCCAGGTGTTCGGCAAAGCGGGCGAAGGGGTTGATGATGTGGTCAGTGCCGAAGGAGGCCATGTTGGCCGCCGTCAGCGGACTGCGGGCGCGGGCGATGACCGGTATCTTTGGATTGAGCAGGCGGACGGCGATGGCGATGCCGAGATTGGCCTGCTCGTCGTTGGTCACCGCCAGCACGCCGCGGCATTTCGGATGCTTCAGGCCGGCCAGCAACAGGTTGTCGGGAACCTGGGCGTCGGCGGCCAGGGCCGGGGTATCGGTCTTGAAATCCTGCAAGTCGAGTTCCTGGACGCGCAGTTCGTCCTTTTCCAGGATGACGAAGACCTGGCCGAGGCGGTCGAAATTGTGGGCGATCAGGCTGCCTGTCTCGCCACAGCCGCAGATCAGGTAGAAGGGTTGCTTGAGGTGGCGGACGCGCCGCCGGAAGCGGTTGCCGGTCAGCGTGTTCTGGAAGCCCTTGTCCTGCAGCAGGGCGATCAGCGTGATCACCGCATAGGACCAGCCGACGACAGTCAGGTAGATGCAGACGGTGACCCACATCCGCTGGCCGTCGGAAAAGGCGTTGGGAATCTCGCCGAAGCCGATCGTGGTGGCCGTGTAGCTGATGAAGTAGAAGGCGTGGAAGAAGCTGAGCGGCGGTGCCGGCTGGCCCGCGGCATCGACGCCGGGAACCAGCGTCAGGCCGAGGACGGCGACCGCATAGAGGGTGATCAGGGCGATGATCGGCGCCCGCATGCGGCGCAGGACGATGAAAACGGCACTGTTGACCATGGCCGGTTCCGGATCCGGTGCCTAGCGGCGCAGCATCACGGTTTCGACGATCAGGATGATGACCGAGACGATGTTGGCGAACAGCGCGCCGCCGGACAGCGAGACGACGCTGGAGGTGACCGAGGCGGTCATGCCCTCGCCGGTGACATGGACGGCGATGGCCCAGGTCATGGCGGCGGCGATCAATTGCAGGTCGGCGACCAGGCTGGTGGACAGGTGGATGGCGCCGATCTGCGTGCGGTCGCCGAACTTGAGCACGGTGGCGATCAGGCTGACCACCAGGGCGGCGGCCAGTTCATAGACATGGTGCAGTTCCGGGCGGTCGATGTCGCCGATGAAAAAGCCGAAATTCAGCGTCGCCGCCAGGACGATGAAGAAACCGAAAACGACTTTTTCCAGATTCATGGCCTTCCCCCGCGCGCCCCGGAACCGGCTTAGCGCCGTTCGACCGGTGCCGACTGCGGCGGTGCCGTGCGGGCGCCGAGGTTCTGGCTGTCGATGCGGCGGGTTTCGCTTTCGTCGATCACTTCCATCAGATTGACCACCTTCAGCACGCCGGCCGTGGTGCGGGCGACGGCGACAGCGACCTTGGCCTCGCGCTCGTTGACGATGCCCATCAGGTGGGCGATGCCGCGTTCGGTGACGACCTTGATGTGGTTGGCCGAAATCTGGTTGGAATCGACCAGGCGGGCCTTCAGCTTGGAGGTGATGAAGCTGTCGTTGCTGCGGTTGCCGAGCGAGGATGCCGGGCCGACGCCGAGCTCGTTGTACACCTCGCGGATGCCGTCGACCATGCGCGCCTCGGCTTCAATTGCCGCCTTGGCGTCGGCACTGGGCACTTCACCGGTCAGCAGCAGGCGCTTGTTGTAGGCCGTGAAATTGACGTTGGAGAAGTTCTTGTACTGGTCAGGAATGCGCAGCTTGGCCTTCCATTCGATGGTTTCGTCATCGGTTTGCGTGCCGGTTGAGCGGCGGTCGTGGGCCGACATGACACTGACGGCCGCGCCGGTGACGAGGGCCGGGACGCAGCCCTGGAGGACGGGCAGGGCGGTCAGCAGGGCGGCGGTGGCGAGGGCAAGCTTGAGTTTCGGCATCATTCGACTCCCAAAAGCAGCGCGTCGATACCATCGCACAGGCAATGGATGACGAGCAGATGTGTTTCCTGGATGCGCGCCGTCCGGTCGGCCGGTACGCAGAGGTGAATATCGTCGTCGCGCAGCATCTCGCCGATCTGGCCGCCACCCTTGCCGGTCAGGGCAATGACGTGCATGTCGTGCTCGTGCGCCGCCTTGATCGCTTCGATGACGTTGGCCGAGTTGCCGGAGGTCGAGATGGCCAGCAGGACGTCGCCGGCGTGACCGAGACCGCGCACCTGGCGGGCAAAGATCTGATTGAACGAGTAGTCGTTGGCCACCGCGGTCAGGATCGAGGTGTCGGTGGTCAGCGCGATGGCCGCCAGTTCCTGGCGCTCGGCCTCGAAGCGACCGATCAGTTCGGCGGCGAAGTGCTGGGCGTCGGCCGCCGAGCCGCCATTGCCGCAGGCGAGGATCTTGCCGCCGTTGATCAGGCTGGCGGTCAGCGTTTCGATGGCGGCGGCAATCGGCGGCGACAGCGCTTCGACAGCATTGAGCTTGGTTTGAACACTGTCTTCGAAGTGCTGGGCGACGCGGGCAATCAGATCCATGTTTTCGGTGGCTTGGCGAAATACGATCGGGGGATTCTACATCACAGCTCGATGTAGACCTCGAACTGCACCCGCCGCCACGGGTCGGGGTGCCGGCTCAAGCGGGAGATGCGGGCGACCAGGCGCTCGCCGCTATCGAGCGCCGCGGCGATGGCGCGGTTGTCGGCGCGCGGCACGTAGCCCAGCTGCTGGCCGCGCCAGTCGACGCGGACGGCGTAAGGATCATGGCGGTTGTCCGGCTCGCGGACCAGGTCGAGGCGGTCGCCGACCTGCAATTGCTGCCACTGCGCGCCGACCGCGTAATACTGGCTGCCGGCCAGCGGCGACCGCTGTAGCAGCAGGCGGATGCTCTCCGCCTGGGCCGCGGGTAGCCACAACAGCAGGCTAAGCGTCAGCAGTAAACGCATCGCGCAACCATTCGATCCGTTCGCCGTCGAGCAGTACGCAGTCGAAGCGGCAGTCGCAATCCGCACGGCCGGCCAGGTAGTGGCGGGCGGCGAGCACAATACGGCGCTGCTTGGCGACAGTGATGCTGGCCGCGGCGCCGCCGAAGTCGTTGCGGCGGCGCAGGCGCACCTCGACGAATACCAGGGTGCGGCCGTCGCGGCAGATCAGGTCGATCTCGCCACCGCGGATGCGGAAATTGCGCTCGATCAGGCGCAGGCCCTGTCGCTCCAGATGCCGGGCGGCGGCCGCTTCGGCTTCGCGGCCGCGCGTCGTGGTGGTATCGTCGGTTTTTGCCCGCATTGCCCATTAAATGACAGAAGAATACGCCGCATTGTATGTCGTCCCGACGCCGCTCGGGAATCTCGCCGACCTGACCCGCCGCGCCGAGGAAATCCTTCGGCAGGTGCCCTGGGTCGCCGCCGAGGACACCCGGCACAGCGGCCCCTTGCTCAAGCAGCTCGGCTCGCCGGCGCGGACCCTGCCGGCACACCGGCACAACGAACATGAAGCGGCGGCGCGCATCGTCGAGCGCTTGCAGGCCGGCGAGTCGGTGGCGCTGATTTCCGATGCCGGCACCCCGGGCATCTCCGATCCCGGCGCCCGCGTCGTCGCCGCCGTGCGGGCCGCTGGTTGCCGCGTCGTGCCGTTGCCTGGCCCCTGCGCAGCGGTCACCGCGCTGTCGGCCTCCGGGTTGGTCGACGAGCATTTCCTGTTCTACGGCTTCCTGCCGAGCAAGGGCGGCCAGCGCCGCCAAGCTATCGAAGCCTTGCGCGAGCAGCCGGCTGCGCTGGTCTTCTACGAAGCGCCGCACCGCGTGCTGGAAACCGTCACCGACCTCGCCGCCGTACTCGGCGAGCGTACGTTGGTCGTCGCCCGCGAACTGACCAAGCTGTTCGAGAGCATCCACAGCTGCCCGCTGCCCGAGGCGCTGGCCTGGCTGCAGGCCGATGCCAACCGCCAGCGCGGCGAGTTCGTGCTGATCGTCTCCGGCGCGGCGGCCGGCGGTGACGACGGCGAGGGCGAGCGGGTGCTGCAACTGCTGCTGGCCGACGGCCTGCCGGTCAAACAGGCGGCCAAACTGGCGGCGGCAATCACCGGGGCGGCGAAAAACGCGCTTTATCAGCGCGCCCTGGCGCTGAAAAGCTAAAATTCACCCAATTTCCCCGAGATTTCATCCATGCAACTGACCATCACCCGTCCCGACGACTGGCACCTGCACCTGCGCGACGGTGAGGCGCTGGCCTCCGTGCTCGCCCATACCGCCGCCCAGTTCGCCCGGGCCATCGTCATGCCCAACCTGAAGCCGCCGGTGACCACCGTCGCCCAGGCCGCCGCCTACCGTGACCGCATCGTCGCCGCGCTGCCGGCCGGCGCCTGCTTCGAGCCACTGATGACGCTGTACCTGACCGACAACACGCCGGCCAGCGAAGTCGCCAAGGTTGCCGCCTCTGGCTTTGTCAAGGCGGTCAAGCTCTATCCGGCCGGGGCGACCACCAATTCCGACGCCGGTCTGACCGACATCGCCAAGGCCTACGACACGCTCGCCGAAATGGAACGCCTCGGCCTGCCGCTGCTGGTGCACGGCGAAGTCACCGACCCGGCGATCGACCTGTTCGATCGCGAGAAGGCTTTCATCGACACGGTGCTGCTGCCGCTGACACTGCGCTTCCCCAAACTCAAGGTGGTCATGGAGCACATCACCACCCAGGATGCGGCCGAATTCGTTGCCACGTCGTCGGCCAACGTCGCTGCCACCATCACCGCCCACCACCTGCTGTACAACCGCAATGCCATTTTCCAGGGCGGCGTGCGGCCGCACTGGTACTGCCTGCCGGTGCTCAAGCGCGAAACCCACCGTCAGGCGCTGGTCGCCGCAGCCGTCTCCGGCAACCCGAAATTCTTCCTCGGCACCGATTCGGCGCCGCACGCCAAGGGCGCCAAGGAAGCCGCCTGCGGCTGCGCCGGCTGCTACACCGCCTACGCCGCCATCGAACTCTATGCCGAAGCCTTCGAGCAGGCCGGCGCCCTGGACAAGCTGGAAGCCTTTGCCAGCTTCCACGGCCCGGACTGGTACGGCCTGCCGCGCAATGCCGGCACGCTGACGCTGGCCAAGGAAAACTGGACGGTGCCGGCCGACTATCCGTATATCGCCGGCGACCGCATCGTGCCGTTGCGCGCCGGCGAAACCCTGTCCTGGAAAATGCGCTGAGGAAAATCGCCATGCGTTTGCGCCATCTGCTGCTCCCGCTGCTCGCCGTGCCGCTCCTTGCCGCCTGCGTCAACGACGGGGCGACCTACGAGATCGACAACACCCGCGAGCACGTGCTGTCGGTGATCCGCGAGCAGCCCTATTTCTGGGACAGCAAGGTGGAATTGTTCCTAGTGGTCTCGCGCATGCCGGTCTGCCTGCGCCGGCACAGCCTTGGTGCCGGCACCGAGCGGTCGCGTGTCGAAGTCTGGCAGGTGCCGTCGGGCGCCTTCATCGTCCGTGTCGGCAAACGCCTGTATGCCACCGAGACGCAGACCTGCGAGAGTTTCGCCAAGCTCGATGCCGAGCCGGTCGAGGGCATGGGCGAATTGCGCGGCATCTTCCGCGTGCGCAAGGGTGAATGGGTCTTCGTCAAGGAAGCGGCGCCCGGCGCTGAAGATGCCGAAGAGTGAGTGCCGACGCGCTCTATGCGGCACCGCTGTTTGCCCCGCTGCGGCGCTGGCTGGTGCAGTTGCCGGCGGCGCCGGACAGCGTTGCCCTGGCTGAACTGTTGGCTCGCCATCCGGTCGTTGGCGATGACGGCGCGGTGATTCGTTTCGTGCCGCCGTCAGTCGACGGATTGGCCTACGAGTGCCGGATCTGGACGCAAGGCGCTGTGGAAACGCGGCCGGATAACTGGCACGACTTCTTCAACGCCCTGGTCTGGCTGAATTTTCCGTCCAGCAAGCGGGCTGTCACGGCCCGCCACATGGCCGCCATGGCACCGGCCGGGGCCGTGCGCGGCCAGGTGCGCGATGCCCTGACCCATTTCGACGAGTGCGGGATCGTCGTGCTGTCGACGCAGGCGGAACTGCTCGATCTGCTGCGCCAGCATCGCTGGCGGGAACTGTTCGTCGTGCGGCGCCAGGCCGTGCAGGCCTGCATGCGCTTTGTCGTCTTCGGTCACGCCACCTACGAGCAATTACTGCAGCCCTTCCGTGGCCTGACGGCCAAGGCCGTGCTCTACGAAGTCAGCGACGACTGGTTGGGCATGTCGGCCGAGGCGCTGAGCGCTGCGGTCGACGGGCGTCTGGCCGGTGATTTTTCGGCCGGGCGTTATACCCGTCCGCGCGACTTCCAGCCCTTGCCGCTGCTCGGTATTCCCGGCATGACGCCGGCCAGCGAGGATCCGGCCTATTACGACGATGCCTGGCAGTTTCGCCCGGCGCGGCCGTCGGCGCCTTAGTAGCGGCGGCGCACCGGCGGCTTCGGGCCGCTGCGGGTTTCCAGATGACGGAAGGTGATGCGGCCCTTCGACAGGTCGTAGGGCGAAAGCTCGAGGGTGACCTTGTCGCCGACCAGGATGCGGATGTGGTTCTTCTTCATCTTGCCGGAGGTATAGGCGACCAGTTGGTGGCCGTTTTCCAGCGTCACGCGAAAGCGGGTATCGGGGAGAACGTCATCGACGACGCCCTGCATTTCCAGTAGTTCTTCTTTTGCCAAGTGTGCTGCTCCTTCAGTAAATGGGGTAATCAGCCGGCCATGACCAGCGAGGCATCGGTCGATAGGGCTTCCGTCCGGTGGCGGGGCATTTCCCATGGCCGGCCGGATTCGGTGAGGGCGCTGACCGAAATCAGCGGCGGCGGCGAGGTGACGCTGCCGAAAATGGTGGCATACGACACGTCGGCCGCGTCGCGGCCGGTGCCGATACGGATGAAGCCCATCGGAATTGCCGTGCCGGAGGGGTCGAACATGTACCAGCGGCCGTCGAGAAAAACTTCGACATAGGCGTGGAAGTCGGTCGGACCGAGTGCCGGGTCGGCGCCGTAATCGATGCCGGTGGTGAAGCGCGCCGGAATGCTCAGGGCGCGGCAGAGGGCGATCATCAGGTGGGCGAAATCGCGGCAGACGCCGACGCAGTCGGTCAGCGTATCGAGCGCGGAGGTGTTGGAGTTGCTGGTGTTGGAGCGGAAGGCGACGCGCTGGCGGACCCAGTTCTGGATCGCTTCGACACGGCGGTAGCCCTTGGG
>PHCU01000137.1 GCA_002842345.1 Betaproteobacteria bacterium HGW-Betaproteobacteria-12
TATCCGCAACCACTGTTCATCGTTCAACATTCGCCGATCCATGTGCAACATCCAAATTCCAGGATGTAAACACAAATCAGCTACTGTGAACAGGCCCTAGCGATGACCGAGAAAACCCACGCGCCGACCGCCGCCGATGCTTTCCCCGAGATCCGCCAGGTCGATCTGGCCGCCCCCGGTCGCTGGTTGCGCGCCGGCTGGAGCGATCTGCGCCGGGGCGGTAGCGCCAGCCTGTTCTACGGCACCTGTTTCGCCGTCGGCGGCTGGCTGACGCAGCTCGTCTTCGCCCACGCCTACGCGCTGTTCGCCGGTCTGGTCACCGGCTTCCTGCTGGTCGCCCCGTTCCTGGCAATGGGGCTGTACGACCTCAGCCGCCGCCTCGAGCGCGGCGAAGCGCCCAACTTGATGGTGACGCTGACCGCCTGGCGCCCCAACCTGGCCAACATCGGCGTCCTCGCCGCCGTCCTGGCGGTCGTGCTGCTGGTCTGGGCCCGCGCCTCGATGGTGATCTTCGCGCTGTTCTTCGACGCCGCCGCCTTGCCGAGCTTCGCCGATGTCGTACTGGCCATCGTCGCCTTCGAGCAGCCCGAGTTCGCCCTGGTCTATTTCATGGTCGGCGGCTTCTTCGCCCTGTTCGTCTTCGCCATCAGCGTCGTTGCCGTGCCGCTGATGCTCGACCGCGGCACCGACGCGGTCACTGCCGGCATCGCCAGCATCGGCGCCTGCGCCCGCAATCCGGGACCGATGCTGCTGTGGGCGGCCACCATCACGCTGCTGGTGGGGCTCGGCATGGCCACGCTGTTTCTCGGCCTGATCGTCGTCATGCCCTTGCTCGGGCATGCCACCTGGCACGCCTACCGCGAGCTGACGGTGGCGCCGGCAACCGGCAACGAAGGGAATGGATGAAGCGCCCCGCCCGGGAACTCGGGGCGGGAATAGCATTCAAAGCAGCATGAAATTGCAATACCAGTGCCTCGTCCGATGACATTGCATTGACGAGGGAGGATGAGGGGGCGGTCGGGGGGTTTTGACCAGCAGAACTTGCCGGGATAAGACGCCATGGTGGAGTTTGTCGGCGCAGCCGACCCTGTAACCCCGTTCTCCGTGACCGCACGGCCCAATTCGGCGCTCGGCAAGTCCGGGCTGCTGATCTCGATGGCCATCCTGCTCCCCGCCTGTTCGATCACCGGTCTGATCTTCCTGCTGATCGGCGCCTGGCCGGTGACCCTGTTCCTGAGTCTGCACATTCTCGCGGTGCTCGCCGCCTTCATGTATGTCGAGCGCCACACCAGCGATTTCGAGAGCCTGACCCTGCGCGACGACCGCCTGATCGTCGACCGCCATACCCTGGCCGGCGACCAGCATCTCGAATTTAACGGCTACTGGGTGCAGGTCGACCTGCACACCTCGGCCATCGGCAGCAACACGCTCTGCCTGCGTTCCCATGGCAAGGAAATCCCCATCGGAAGCCTGATGTCCGATGACGAGCGCCTCGCCGTCAGCAAGGAACTCGGCCGGCGCCTGGCGCGGCTCAGGCATTGAATGGCGAAGGGAGGGCGGACATGGGACATCCATCACCTAGGCCTGGCCGTCGTGCGCTGCTCCTGCCGGTCGGGCTCGCGGCCTTGCCGGCCACCGCCGACTACGCCCTCAACCTGGCCCCGCCGGCCACCGGCATCGCCCGGCAGATCTACGACCTGCACACCCTGGTGCTGTGGATCTGCTTCGGCATTTTCCTGGTGGTCTTCGTGCCGATGTTCTACGCCATCTGGCAACACCGGAAATCACGCGGCCACGCCGCCCATCCCTTTCATGACCACCCGCAGCTGGAAATGGCGTGGACCGTGGTACCGGCGCTGATCCTGATCGCCATGGCCATTCCGACGACCAAGGTGGTGCTGGCGATGAAGGACACCGGCGCCGCCGACATCTCGATCAAGGTCACCGGCCGGCAATGGAAGTGGGAATACGAGTATCTCGGCCAGGAGCTGAAATTCATCAGCAACAGCACCACGCCACAGGCGCAGATCGACAACCGGGAAGCCAAGGGCGAGCACTACCTGCTGGAAGTGGACCGGCCGCTGGTCGTGCCGACCGGCCAGAAGGTGCGCCTGGTATTCACCGCCGAGGACGTCATCCATTCGTGGTGGGTGCCGGCCCTTGGGGTCAAGCAGGATGCCGTGCCCGGCTTCATCCGCGACGCCTGGTTCAGCGTCGACACGCCGGGCACCTACCGTGGCCAGTGCGCCGAACTGTGCGGCGTCGGCCATGCCTTCATGCCGATCGTCGTCGAGGCCGTGCCGCCGGCGCAGTACGCCGCCTGGATGGCGGAGCAGAAGACGCGGCTGGCCGCCGCCAAGAGCGAAGCCCAAAGGGAATTCGCGCTGCCCGAACTGATCGCCCTCGGCGAAAAGGTGTACGCCACCAACTGCGCCGCCTGCCACCAGGCCAATGGCGCCGGCGTACCCGGCGCCTTCCCGGCCCTCGCCGGCTCGCCCCTGGTCGCCGGCCCGCCGGCCGCGCATCTGAACATGGTCTTCCACGGCAAGCCGGGGACGGCGATGCAGGCCTTCGGCCAGCAGTTGTCGGATGTGGACATCGCCGCCGTCGTCAGCTACGAGCGCAACAGCTGGGGCAACAAGACCGCCGACGGCGTGCAACCGACGATGGTCGCCGCGCTGCGCGCGCCACCGCAAAAATAAGGAGAAGCCGCCATGGACACCACCCTGCATGCGCCCCACGACGAGGGCCACCCGAGCGGCCTGATGCGCTGGGTCACCACCACCAACCACAAGGATATCGGCACGCTGTACCTGTGGTTCTCGCTGGCCATGTTCCTGTTCGCCGGGGCGCTGGCCATGCTGATCCGCGCCGAACTGTTCCAGCCCGGGCTGCAGGTAGTCAATCCGGCGGTGTTCAACCAGCTGACCTCGATGCACGGCCTGATCATGATTTTCGGGGCGATCATGCCGGCCTTCGTCGGCTTCGCCAACTGGCAGGTGCCGCTGATGATCGGCGCCCCGGACATGGCCTTTCCCCGGCTGAACAACTGGAGCTTCTGGCTGCTACCGGTGGCCGCCAGCCTGCTGCTGACTTCCTTCTTCGCCCCCGGCGGGGCGATGGCGGCGGGGTGGACGATGTATCCGCCGCTGTTCATGCAGGGCGGCATCGCCTACGACATGACCATCCTGGCCATCCACATCCTCGGCCTGTCGTCGATCATGGGGGCGATCAACATCATCGTCACCATCCTCAACCTGCGGGCGCCGGGCATGACCCTGATGAAGATGCCGCTGTTCGTGTGGACCTGGCTGATCACCGCCTACCTGCTGGTGGCCGTGATGCCGGTACTGGCCAGCGTCATCACCATGCTGCTGACCGACCGCCACTTCGGCACGCATTTCTTCAATGCCGGCGGCGGCGGCGACCCGGTGATGTTCCAGCACATCTTCTGGTTCTTCGGTCACCCCGAGGTGTACATCATGATCCTGCCGGCCTTCGGCATCATCTCGACGATCATCCCGACCTTCGCCCGAAAGAAGCTGTTCGGCTACACCTCGATGGTCTGGGCGGTGGCCTCGATCGCCTTCCTGTCCTTCATCGTCTGGGCCCACCACATGTTCACCACCGGCATGCCGGTGACCGGCCAGCTGTTCTTCATGTACTCGACGATGCTGATTGCCATCCCGACCGGGGTCAAGGTGTTCAACTGGGTGGCGACGCTATGGCGCGGCTCGCTGACGTTCGAGACGCCGATGCTGTTCGCCATCGCCGTCGTCTGCCTGTTCACCATCGGCGGTTTCTCGGGCGTCGTGCTCGCCTTGGTGCCGGTCGATATCCAGTTGCAGGACACCTACTACGTGGTCGCCCATTTCCACTACGTGCTGTTCTCCGGCGCGGCGATGAGCATCATGGGCGGCATCTACTACTGGCTGCCCAAGTGGACCGGCCATATGTACGACGAAACGCTCGGCAAGTGGCACTTCTGGCTGACCGCCATCGCCTTCAACGTCACCTTCTTCCCGATGCATTTCCTCGGCCTGGCCGGCATGCCGCGGCGCATCCCCGACTACGCGCTGCAGTTCGCCGATTTCAACCTGATCGCCAGCCTCGGCGCCTTCGTGCTCGGGGTCGCCCAGCTACTGTTCATGTACACCGTGATCAAATGCATCCGCGGCGGCCGGGCGGCCGGCGACAAGCCGTGGGACGGCGCCGACACGCTGGAATGGACGCTGCCGTCACCGCCGCCCTACCACTCCTTCAATACCCCGCCGCGGGTCGACTAGGGAGGAGCAGACCATGAGCGAACACACCTCCGGCTACTACGTGCCGCCCCCCTCCCACTGGCCGATCGTCGGTTCCTTCGCCCTGCTCGGGCTGGCCAGCGGCTTCATCCTGCTCCTCGCCAAGATCGCCGCCGGCCCGTGGCTCATGGCCCTCGGTGCCGGGCTGCTGGTGTTCATGCTGATCGGCTGGTTCGGCAGCGTCATCCGCGAGAACCAGGCCGGCCTGCTCGAAGGCCAGGTCGATGGCTCGTTTCGCTGGGGCATGGTGTGGTTTATCTTTTCCGAGGTGATGTTCTTCGCCGGCTTTTTCGGCGCGCTGTTCTATGCCCGCACCATCGCCGTGCCCTGGCTCGGCGAGGCGGAACTGATCTGGCCCGGCTATGCCGGCACCTGGCCGACCGCCGGCCCGGCGCTGACCGACCCGTTCACGCCGATGGCGGCCTGGGGCATTCCGGCGATCAACACGCTGATCCTGCTGTCCTCCGGCGCCACCATCACCTGGGCGCACTGGGGCATGAAGCTGGGGCGGCGCGGCCAACTGAAAGCCGGCCTGCTGCTGACCATCGCCCTCGGCCTGGTGTTCATGGCCCTGCAGATCCACGAATACGGCGAAGCCGCGTTCACCATCCGCACCGGCATCTACGGTGCCACCTTCTTCATGCTGACCGGTTTCCACGGCCTGCACGTGACGCTCGGCGCGATCATGCTGGCGGTCATCACCGGCCGCGTCTTCGCCGGCCATTTCAGCAGCCAGCATCACTTCGGCTTCGAGGCGGTGGCCTGGTACTGGCACTTCGTCGATGTCGTCTGGCTGATGCTGTTCGTCTTCGTGTACTGGCTGTAGCCGGCGGGGGGCGGCCGTCACGGCTGCTAGAATCGTCGCTCCCCGTCCTTGCCGACCGCCGCATGCGCCCCTCCCGCTCCGAATTCCTCGACCTGCCTTCCGTTCGCCTGCACATCCGCCGCTGGGGCGATCCCGATGCCCCGACGCTGTTCCTGCTGCACGGCTGGATGGATGTCTCGGCCTCGTGGCAGTTCGTCGTCGACGAGCTGCTGCGCGACTGGAACATCGTCGCTCCCGACTGGCGCGGCTTCGGCCCGTCGCAGTGGCTCAACCGGCCGTACTTCTTCGCCGAGCACCTGGGCGACCTGGAAGCCATCGTCGACCGCTACGCCCCGGACGGCCAGCTGCGCCTGGCCGGGCACAGCATGGGCGGCATCCTCGCCTGCCTGTATGCCGGCCTGCGCCCGGAACGCGTCGAACGGCTGATTTCGTTGGAAGGCTTCGGCATCGCGCCGACGACGCCGGACATGGCGCCGGAGCGCTACCGCCAGTGGCTGGGCGAACTGCAGAATCCGCCGCGGCTGCATGCCTACCCGGACCGCACCGCCTTCGCCCGCCGGCTGCTGAAAAGCGATCCCTACCTGACGGCTGAGCGCGCCGATTTCCTCTCCCGCCACCTGGCCCGCATCGGCGACGGCACGACGCGCGCCGGCGAGCAGCGGCACGGCATCATCTGGAACGGCGACCCGTGGCACAAGGCGATGTCGCCCTATTTGTTCCGCCTCGAGGAATCGATGGCCATCTGGCGCCAGGTGGTCTGCCCGGTGCTGTGGGTCGCCGGCCGCCAGTCGTGGATCGTCCGCGACTTCGCCGCCCGCCCCGGCGACTGGGAGGCGCGCCGCGCCTGCTTTGCCGATGTGCGCGAGGAATGGATCGAGCAGGCCGACCACATGCTGCACCACGACCAGCCGGCGGCCGTCGCCAATCTGATCGAAAACTGGTTTGCCTGAAACTTCCGGGCTTTCCGGCAGTCGCCACTGTGAAGATGGCATAATCGCCGCACTCCCGCCTGCCACCTGCCATGCCCGTCTTCAACCTGCGTCCGCTTCTGCCCCTGCTGTTCGCCGCCCTGCTGGCCGGCCTGTATTTCGCTGTGCGGCAGCCGGCCCCGGAACCGATACGCATCGGCGTCATTCACGCCTTGAGCGGCGTCATGGCCGACAGCGAACGCGGCCTGGTCGATGCCCTGCAACTGGCGGTCGATGAGCTCAACGCCGACGGCGGTCTGCTCGGCCGGCCAGTGGAAATGCTCCTCGCCGACAGCCGCTCCGACTGGACCCACGCCGCCGTCGAAGCCGGCCGCCTGATCCGCGACGAGAAAGTCAGCGCCCTCTTCGCCTGCTGGACCTCGTCCTGCCGCCAGGCCGTGCGCCCGGTGGTCGAGGGCAAACGGCACCTGATGTTCTATCCGCTGCAGTACGAGGGGATGGAAATGTCGCCGCACCTCGTCTACATGGGCGCCGCCCCCAACCAGCAGATCATCCCCGGCGCCCGCTGGGCGTTGGACCGCTTCGGCCAGCGCGTCTATCTGCTCGGTTCCGACTACCTGTTCCCGCGCGCCGCCAATCTGCTGATCCGCGACCTGGTCAGCGCCGGCGATGGCAGCATCGTCGGCGAACGCTACCTGCCGATGACCGCCAGCGATTTCTCGGCGGTGGTCGAGGACATCCGCCGCCAGGCCCCTGACGTCGTGCTCAACACGCTGAACGGCGACGGCAACCGGCATTTCTTCGCCGCCCTGGCCGCCGCCGGCCTCGGCCGCATCCCGGTGGTCTCGTTCAGCGTCGCCGAACCGGAATTGCGCCAGCTGGTCGGCGAGCATTTCCACCCCGAACACTATGCCGTCTGGGGCTATTTCCAGAGCCTCGGCGGCGCCGCCAACCAGGCTTTCGTCAGCCGCTTCCGCCAGCGCTTCGGCAAGGACCGCGTGCTCAGCGACCCGCTGCTCAGCAGCCATGACGCCGTCCGCCTGTGGGCGGCAGCGGTGCGCGAAGCCGGCAGCACCGATCCGCAGCAGGTCAATCGCGCCCTCAGCCGGGTCAACCTGGCCGGCCCGGCCGGCATCGTCGCCGTCGATGCCGCCACCCGCCACCGCTGGCGGCGCGTCTATGTCGGCAAGGCCGGCGACGACGGCCAGTTCGTCGCCAGCGAGATTTCCGAGGTGCCGATCCGCCCGGCGCCCTTCCCGCCCTACCGCAGCCGTGCCGAATGGGCGGAGCGCCTGCGGCCGCTGACCGGGTCGACGCCGCCATGAACCAGTTGAGCCTCGGCGTCCGCCTCGCCCTCGGTTTCCTGATCGTCGCCCTGCTGCCGCTGGCCGGGCTGGCCTGGTTCTACCTGCATACTTTCGAGCAGGCGCTGGCGACGACGGTGCTGCAAAACATCACCTCGATCGCCGACAAGAAGACCCAGCAGATCGACCAGTACATCAACGAACGCCTGGCCGACGCCCGCCTCTACGCCAGCCGACCCGAGTTGCGCGACGCCCTGGCCCGCCACGGCGCCGGCGCCCCCACGGCAGCGCTAGGCGCCGCGCTGCAGGGCGAACTGGCCGCCCTCGGCGAGCGCGGCGCCTACCACGACGTGCTGTTGATCGATGCCGCCGGCAACGTCGTTTTCTCGCTGCGCGGCGAGTCCGACCTGCACACCAACCTGCTGCATGGCCCCTATCGGGACAGCGGCCTGGCCAGCGGCTTCCGCCAGGCGATGACCTTCCTGCACATCGACCTGACCCGCTTCGCGCCCTACGCCCCCTCGGCCAACCGGGCCGCCGCTTTCGCCGTGGCCCCGGTGCTCGACCGCGGCAAGGCGGTCGGAGCCCTGGCCCTGCAGATCGACCTGGCGACGCTGATGCCGGTCGTCGCCGACCGTACCGGCCTCGGCGCCAGCGGCGAAACGGTGATGGCGGTGCGCGAAGGCAAGCGGGTGCGCTACACGGTGCCGCTGGCGCGCCTGCCCGCCCCCCCCTTCTCCCGCCTGGTCACCGACGAGTACCTGGGCATCCCGATGCAGCGCGCCCTGGCCGGCGACAACGGCCGCGGCATCGCCACCGATTACGCCGGCCAGCTGGTGGTCGCCAACTGGAGCCACCTGCCGGCGCTCGGCTGGGGCATGGTGGTCAAGATCGACGTCGCCGAGGCGCTGGCCCCGCTGCACGCGCGGCAGCGCCTGACGGTACTGGTCTTCCTCGCCTTCCTGCTGCTGTCGGCGGCGATTGCGCTGCTGCTCGGTCGCCGCTTCATCCGCAGCGAAAGCATCATCGCCACCCAGGAGGTGCGCTACCGGGCGATGTTCGGCAGCATGAACGACGGCGTGGCGCTCTACCGCCCGACCGCCAACGGTGAGGAATTCATCCTCCTCGACATCAATCCGGCCGGCGAGCGGATCACCGGCGTGGCCCGCGCCGCCGTCGTCGGCCAGCGCTCGCGCGTCGCCTTCCCGGGTCTGGAAGCCGCCGGCATCTACGCCGCCTTCCGCCGCGTCGCCGCCAGCGGTCAGCGCGAAACGGTGAGCCTGACCACCTACCACGACCAGCGCGTGGACCTGTGGGTGGAGACCGAGGTGATCCGCCTGCCCAGCGGCGACCTCCTCTCGGTACTCAAGGACATCACCGCCCGCCAGCGCGCCGAGGCGGCGCTGGTCGAGTCGCTGGACAACCTGCGCGAGGCCCAGCGCATCGCCCAGATCGGCAACTGGCGCCTGGACCTGGCGAGCAATCAGCTGTACTGGTCGGAGGAGGTGTTCCGCATTTTCGAGATCGACCCGCAGCGCTTCCCGGCAACCTACGAAAGTTTCGTCGCCGCCATCCATCCGGACGACCGTGACGCCGTCGATCGCGCCTACCGGGCTTCGCTGGAAAAACACGAGCCGTACGAATTCACCCATCGCCTGCTCTTTGCCGACGGCCGCATCAAATATGTGCACGAACACGGCGAGACGCAATTCGCCGCCGACGGCACGGCGCTGCTGTCGCACGGCACGGTGCAGGACATCACCGAACATCAGCAGGCCGAGGAAACGCTGGAACTCTACGCCAACGTCTTCCAGCACAGCGGCGAGGCGATCATGGTCACCGACCACGATAACCGCATCGTCGCCGTCAATCCGGCCTTCAGCCGGCAGACCGGCTACACGCTGGCCGAGGTCGCCGGCAAGAACCCGCGCCTGCTGGCCGCCGGCCGCACCACGCCGGAAACCTATACGGCGCTGTGGGCGGCGCTGGCCCAGAGCGGCTATTGGCAGGGCGAACTCTGGGACCGTAACCGCGACGGCCGGATCTATCCGAAATGGGCGGTGATCTCGGCCATTCGCGATGCGCGCGGCGAGATCACCCACTACATCGCCAGCTTCACCGACATCAGCGATCGCAAGGCGGCCGAGGAGCGCATCGAGCACCTCGCCCACCACGACAGCCTGACCGGCCTGTTCAACCGCTACAACCTGGAAATCCGCCTGTCGCAGGCGCTGCTCTCGGCGCGCCGGGAGCAGCACTTCCTGGCCGTGCTGTTCATCGACCTCGATCGCTTCAAGGTGATCAACGACACGCTCGGCCACCATACCGGCGACCAGTTGCTGGTCGAAGTCGCCCGCCGTCTGAAGGGCTGCGTCCGCGAAAGCGACATCGTCGCCCGCCAGGGCGGCGACGAGTTCGTCGTCGTCCTCAGCGGCCTGGCCGTGCCGGCCGATGCCTCGCCACCTGCCAGCAAGATCCTGCAGGCGCTGGCCGAACCCTACGAAATCGCCGGCGACCGCCTGCACAGCAGCCCCAGCATCGGCATCGCCATCTTCCCCGGCGACGGCGACGATGCCGGCACACTGATGAAGCATGCCGATGCGGCGATGTACCACGCCAAGGAACAGGGCCGTAACAACCTGCAGTACTTCACCGCCGAACTCAACGCCGCGGCCAGCGAACGCCTGCTGCTCGAACGCGAACTGCGCATCGCCATCGAAACCCGGCAGTTCGAGCTGCATTACCAGCCGCAATTCACCGCCGACGGCCCGTTCGATCGGCCGTTCGCCGTCGAGGCCCTGGTCCGCTGGCGGCATCCGCAGCGCGGCCTGATCCCGCCCGACCGCTTCATCCCGGTGGCCGAGGAGACCGGCCTGATCGAAGCGATCGGCGACTGGGTGCTGCACGAAGCCTGCAACCAGCTGGCGCAGTGGAAGGCCGAGGGCATCGGGCCGCAGCGCGTCGCCGTCAACATTTCGGCGCACCAGTTGCGCACCGCCGACCTGGTCGAACGGGTCGCCGAAGTACTGCAGCGCTACCGCCTGGCGCACGACGAACTGGAACTGGAAATCACCGAATCGGTGGCGATGAGCGACCCGGCGAGCGCCATCGAACGCCTGGATGCCCTGCGCGAACTGGGCGTGACGCTGGCCATCGATGACTTCGGCACCGGCTATTCGTCGCTGGCCTACCTGAAGCGCCTGCCGATCCAGGTGCTGAAGCTCGACCGCGCCTTCGTCCGCGATATCGAAACCGACGAGAACGATGCGGCGATCAGCGCCGCGACGCTGGCCCTGGCGCACAGCCTGGGGTTGAAGGTGGTGGCCGAGGGCATCGAGACCGAAGGGCAGAGCCGCTTCCTGCGCCAGCACGGCTGCGACCTGCTGCAGGGCTACCTGTACGGCCGCCCGGAACCGGCCGCGGCGCTGGCCGAGCGCTGGCGCGCCGCCTGCCCGCTCACGACTTGAGCAGTTCCTCGCGGGCACCGAGCCAGCGGCGCAGGTGGCGCTCGACCAGCTCCGGATGCCCGGTCAGCATCTCCTCGGCCACGCCTCGGGCCAGCTCGACCAGCTCGGCATCCAGTTCGAGATCGGCATAGCGCAGCAGCGGCACGCCGCTCTGCCGGGCGCCGACGAATTCGCCGGGACCGCGCAGTTGCAGGTCCTGGCGGGCAATCTCGAAGCCGTCGGTGTGCTCGAAAATGATCTTCAGGCGCTGGCGGGCGATCTCGCCGAGCGGCCCGGCATAGATCAGCACGCAACTCGATTCGTACTGGCCGCGGCCGACCCGACCGCGCAGCTGGTGCAGTTGCGACAGGCCGAAGCGCTCGGCATGCTCGATGACCATCAGGCTGGCGTTGGGCACATCGACGCCGACCTCGATCACCGTCGTC
>PHCU01000138.1 GCA_002842345.1 Betaproteobacteria bacterium HGW-Betaproteobacteria-12
GGCAGCCAGACCACCGGCAGCGACCAGGGCGATAACCCAGTTCGGCAGCAGGGCGATTTCCGGATTGGCCAGCACGATGATGTCGGCGTTGACCGTCAGCTCGTTACCCTTCCAGCCAGCAGCTTCGGCCTTGGCCTTGGCATCGGCGTTCTTGGTCTTGTCGTTGTAGTACTGGATACGACCGTCGCCGTTCTTGTCTTCGAACTTCAACAGGCCGGTCTTTTCCCAGCGCTTCATCCATTCCGGACGCTTTGCAACTTCCAGGCTGGCTTCCGGCGCATAGATGTCGCCCTTTGCCTTGACGACATCGGGATTGACCATCATCGAGCCGTCAGCTGCGGTTTGCAGGCCAACTGCGGAGTTGAGCGTGCCATGCAGGTTCAGCTTGGCCATCGCGGCAACAGCCGGGGCGGTCGTGTACAGCAGGGCGATGAAGATCAGCGCCCAGCCGGCGGAGGAGCGCGCATCCTTGACCGTCGGAACGGTGAAGAAGCGCATGATGACGTGCGGCAGACCGGCGGTGCCGATCATCAGCGACATCGTGTACACGAACATGTTCAGCGTGCTGCCGGCAGTCGTCGTGGTGTATTGACCGAAGCCGAGGTCGGTGACGACCTGGTCCAGACGGGTCAGCAGGGCGACATCGGTGCCGGAGACGCTGGAGCCCAGACCCAGTTGCGGGATCGGGTTGCCAGTCAGGTTCAGCGAGATGAAGATGGCCGGCACCAGGTAGGCAGCGATCAGCACGATGTACTGGGCGACCTGGGTGTAGGTGATGCCCTTCATGCCGCCGAACACGGCATACAGGAAGACGATGGCCTGGCCGATGTAGATGCCGGTGTCGCTGGAAACGCCCAGGAAGCGGGAGAAGGCGACGCCGACGCCGGTCATCTGGCCGATGATGTAGGTCATCGATGCGGTCAGCAGACAGACCACAGCCACGGTCGAGGCGGATTGCGAGTAGAAGCGGTCACCGATGAACTGCGGTACGGTGAACTTGCCGAACTTGCGCAGGTACGGAGCCAGCAGCATCGCCAGCAGAACGTAGCCGCCGGTCCAGCCCATCAGGAACAGGCCGCCGCCGTAACCCATGTTGGCGATCAGGCCGGCCATGGAGATGAAGGAGGCTGCCGACATCCAGTCGGCCGCCGTAGCCATGCCGTTGGTGATCGGGTGAACGCTGCCGCCGGCAGCGTAGAACTCGGACGTGCTACCAGCGCGCGCCCAGATGGCGATGCCGATGTACAGCGCGAAGCTGGCACCGACAACGAGATAGGTAATTGTTTGAAGATCCATTGAGTATCCCCTCTTAGTCTTCGTGCACGTCGAACTGACGGTCGATGTCACCCATCTTCTTCGCGTAGAAGAAGATCAGGATGATGAAGCCGTAGATTGATCCCTGATGGGCGAACCAGAAGCCCAGGGGATATCCACCCAGTTTGATGGTGTTAAATACATCGACGAACAGGATGCCTGCGCCGAACGAGATCAAGAACCAGACAATCAGGATCTTGGTCAGCAGACTAACTACTGTTTGCCAGTAGGTCTTTCCGCCATGTTCCATATTTACTCCTCCTTTTGATTGGATGTGCCCAGCTGCTTACGCGCAAGGCGACGGTGGCAGTCTGTTCTGGAAAACTTACAGTTCGCTGACGGCGTCTAGTCCATGACGTATATCAAGGCAACTAGTGTTTGCCCTGGTTTTCGTGGTTCGGGGTTGTCTTGGCGAACGCCGGGGAGTGCCCGGCCGTCAGTAGCAAGTCGGCTTGCTGTCCCCAGCCCGCTTGACTCATGTGGGATGCCGGCAGATCACTCGATGGCGACCGAATCAACCGCAGTATCGGTGGCCTGGCCAGATTTTGTGGTGCGGGATGACGGTGCCGATTGCGACGCTACGGGGCAGTCTGTTCCGTAAGGCTTACGGTTTGCTGACAGAATGCAATTAGTTGCGCTATGTGCAACGGCGGGCACCTCAGGCGATGCAGCATTTTGCCGACCAAAGACTGTTTGTCCGCCCCGGCAGTCTTGGAGCTCCCCGTCAGCGACTGCCGGCAATAAGCTTCGTGCCCGAGGGCTGGCTGCTTGCTAGGGAACCACCAGCACCGGCACCGGGCTGTGCTGGATGACCTTGCTGGTCACCGAGCCAAGCAGCAGGCTGCTCGCCGAACCCAGGCCGCGGCAACCGATGACGATGCCGCGGCAGCCCAGTTCGCGGGCAATGTCGACTATCGTTTCGGCACTGGGGCCCATGGCGATGTGCAGCGACCACGGTTGGCCGGCGGCATCGAGCAGGCGCCGGGCTTCCTGGCTGGCCTCCCGGCCACGGGCGGCCAGCTCGGTTTCGGCGGCTTCCTTGCTCAGCCAGTGCTGGACATGCACCAGATGCAGCGTGCACGACTTCATTTCGCCAGCAAGGCGCAGCGCTTCCGCGCCGGCCCGCACGGCATGCGGCGAACCGTCGAGGGCAACCAGCCAGGAAGGCCTTGACGATAGGTCCGCTGGCACTTGGCTGGCCAGGCGCAGGCGGATCAGCCGTCCATCGGCATCGCGACGGCTTTCGAGCGGTTCGGGCAGGTGGGAGGGTGGCGTCTGGATCATGGTTTCTCTCCCTTTGGGGGGGCTTTTTTCGACAGGGCCAGGCTCAGGGCAACCGAGCCGAAGATGATGCTGCCGACGATGGCCAGCGACCACTGGATCGGCATGTGGAACCAGGGAGCGGCCAGCATCTTGCCGCCAATGAAGACGAGGACGATGGCCAGGCCGTACTTGAGCAGATGGAAGCGGTCGGCCATGTCGGCGAGCAGGAAGTACAGGGCGCGCAGGCCCATGATGGCGAAGATGTTGGAGGTGAACACGATGAACGGGTCGGTGGTCACCGCGAAAATGGCCGGGATGCTGTCCACGGCGAAGACGACGTCGCTGGCCTCGATGAGGACCAGGACGAGGAACATCGGGGTGGCCCAGAGGATGCCGTTCTGACGGACGAAGAAGGCTTCGCCATGAAAACTCCGGGTGATCCGCAGGTGGCTGCGCAGCCAGCGCAGCAAGGGGTTCTGGTCGAGGTCGGGCTCAGCTTCGGCGAAGACGATCATCTTGATGCCGGTGACCACCAGGAAGGCGCCGAACACATAGAGCAGCCAGGCGAACTGCGAGACCAGCCAGACGCCGCCGAGGATCATGCCGGCACGCATGACGATGGCGCCGAGTACGCCATATAGCAGCACGCGGCGCTGCAGTTCCGGCGGTACGGCGAAGTAACCGAAGATCATCACGAAGACGAACATGTTGTCGACCGACAGCGATTGTTCGATCAGGTAGCCGGCGAGGAACTCGAGCGTCTTGCGCTGGGCGATCTCGGCGCCCAGCGTGTCGTTCAGGTACCACCAGAGCAGGCCGGCAAAGGCCAGCGCCAGGCAGGCCCAGGCGACGACCCAGGTGGCTGCTTCCTTGACCGAGACGCGATGCGACTTGCGGCCGCCGAAAACGAACAGGTCGAGCGCCAGCATGGCGAGAACGAAGGCGATGAAGCCTGCCCACATGGCGGGCGTTGCGAAGGTGTCGACAGTTGGGGTCATCACTGAGGATGGAGACTGGAGAAGGCAGCCATGGTATGGCTGAAAGATCCTGCGGCGCTGCCGAATCCCCGGGAGTGTCGCATCGGAAAAACCGATGCTTGCGGCGGTCGGGATCGAGCGCAATGCCAATGCAAAGGGCGCCCGCAGGCGCCCTGATGATCACTGCCCGGCGGGCGGTTCTCGTCGTCCGTTTCAGCCGGCGAAGTTGGCTTCGGCGAAGGACCAGTTGACCAGGTTGGTGAGGAAGGTCTCGACGAACTTCGGGCGCAGGTTGCGGTAGTCGATGTAGTAGGCGTGTTCCCAGACGTCGATGCAGAGCAGGGCCTTGTCGCCGGTGGTCAGCGGGGTGCCGGCGGCGCCCATGTTGACGATGTCGACGGAACCGTCGGCCTTCTTGACCAGCCAGGTCCAGCCGGAACCGAAGTTGCCGACGGCGGAAGCCTGGAAGGCGGCCTTGAAGGCATCCAGGGAGCCCCACTTGGCGTCGATCGCCGCGGCCAGGGCGCCCTTCGGTGCGCCGCCGCCGTTCGGGCTCAGACAGTTCCAGAAGAAGGTGTGGTTCCAGACCTGGGCGGCATTGTTGTACACGCCGCCGGCCGGCGCCTTCTTGACGATGGCTTCGAGGTCGAGGGCTTCGTACTCGGTGCCCTTGATCAGATTGTTCAGATTAACCACGTAGGCGTTGTGATGCTTGCTGTAGTGGTAATCGAAGGTCTCGGCCGACATGTGCGGGGCCAGAGCGTCCTTGGCAAAGGGCAGGGCGGGCAGTTGGTGTTCCATTGGTATTCTCCGTTGTTGGAAAGTGGGGTTGGGGTAAAAAATTCTAGTCAGCTTCCGCGGCGCCGACAACCTGATCAACCGTGGCCAGCGCGCTACCCCGGGCAAAGTCGAGTTTCAGGATCGTCCCGGGCTTCAGTTCCGCCGCGTTGCGCACGGTCCGGCCATCAGCTCCGGTGGCCAGGGCGTAACCCCGGGCAAGCACGGCATGCGGATCGAGTTGCTTGAGACCGTTGCCGAGGGTATTTAGTTTCATTTGCTGCTGGGCGAGTTGCCAGCGCATCTGTCGACTCAGCCGCTGCCGCAAGTGTTCGATGCCTTCGCTGCGCTGTGTCGCGCGTGGCCGGGTGGCGTTCAGGCGCAGCGCGACGGCGGACAGCTTCAGCCGGCTGGTCTCGCCGAGGCGGCGCAGCGCCTGCGCCAGTCTGCGCCCTTGTCCATGCAGCATGTCGCGCCGCTGGGCCAGTCGTTCCGCCGGGTGTAGCAGGCGACCGGCCAACCAGTCGACGCGTTGCTGGCGTTCGCCCAGTGCCCGCTCCAGGCGGCGCTGCAATTGGCGGTGCAAGGCGTCGAGGGACTGCAACAGCGTGGCGCGTTCGGGGGCGGCCATTTCCGCCGCCGCGGTTGGCGTCGGGGCACGCAGGTCGGCAGCGAAGTCGGCGATGGTGAAGTCGGTTTCGTGGCCGATGCCGGCAATGACCGGAATCGCCGTCGCCCGGATGGCACGGGCGACGCATTCCTCGTTGAAGGACCAGAGATCTTCGATCGAACCGCCGCCGCGGCAGAGCAGGATCAGGTCGCAATCACTGTTGCCGGCGGCAGCCAGGGCGTCGGCGATGCGCTGGCCGGCGCCTTCGCCCTGCACCGCGGTCGGGAAGAGACTGATGGCGATGTGCGCTGCGCGGCGGCGCAAGGTGCTGAGGACGTCACGCAGGGCGGCGGCCTGCAGGCTGGTGACGATGGCGATGCGGCGCGGGAAGGCGGGTAAGGGCCGCTTGCCGGCGGCGGCGAAGAGCCCTTCGTCCTCCAGTTGTGCCTTCAGGCGCAGGAAGCGTTCATACAGATCGCCCTGGCCGGCGCGGCGGATGGCTTCGATATTGAGCTGGAACTCGCCGCGCGGTTCGTAGAAGGAAACCAGGGCCCGGGCCTCGATCTTGTGCCCGTTTTCCAGCCGCCAGCCGAGCAACTGCGCCCGGCTGCGCCACATCACGCAACGCACCTGAGCGCCCGCATCCTTCAGGGAAAAATAGACATGGCCGGAGGCCGCATAGGTCAGATTGGATATCTCGCCGCCGACCCAGGTCAGCGGGAAATTCGCTTCCAGGCACTCGCGCACCAGGCGGTTGAGTCCGGAGACGGAGAGGATCAAGTTATCGACAGGGGGCGGGCTGGCAGTCATCCGGCGATTGTAACCCTGAGCAATGCCTGTGGCTTTTTTCTGATTCTGCTTGACATTGCCAAGTCATTGATTATTAACATGTTAAACATGATGCCTCGTTTTTCGGCAGAGCAGGAAAAAGTCTTTGCCGGAAGGGGGTTAGCGCGTTTGATGACAGTTCATTCACAGACTTATCCACAGCTTTTGGGGATAAGCGCGCCGGCCGTGTCCCGCGGCCGCGGCAATTTGTCGCTTGCCCCACCTGCTCTGGAGAGGCAAAATCCCGGATTGATTTTCCAGCGAGGGTGTCACACGTGTTTGCAATCGTTCAGGCCGCCGGTTGGCCCATCTGGCCTTTGCTGCTGGCCTCCATCATTTCCGTAGCCCTGATCATCGAACGCCTGGTCGCCCTGCGCCGCGCCAAGGTGGTCCCGCAGGGCCTGCTTCAACGCGCGGTCGGTGAATTCCGCCGCGGCGCCAACAACGATAATCTGCTCGAGGAACTCGACCGGCATTCGCCGCTCGGTCGCGTGCTCTCCGCCGGCTTGCGCAATGTAAACAACTCGCGCGAAGTGATGAAGGAATCGATCGAAGAGGCCGGCAGCGCGGTCAGCCATGAGCTTAGCCGCTACCTGACGACGCTTGGCACCATCGCTTCGATCAGTCCGCTGATGGGCCTGTTCGGCACGGTCGTCGGCATGATCGAAATCTTCGGCTCGCAAGCGCCGGGTACCGGCAATCCGCAGCAACTGGCGCAAGGCATCTCGATTGCCTTGTACAACACCGGTTTCGGCATCTTCATCGCCATTCCGAGCATGATCTTCTGGCGCCACTTCCGCGCCCAGGTCGACGGCTTCGTCGTCGAGATGGAGCAGCAGGCGGTCCGCCTCGTCGAATACATGCACGGCGACCGGAAGTAAGCCATGAATTTTCAGCGCGGGCGTTCCCGGGAAGAGCCGGAAATCAACCTGATTCCGATGATCGACGTGTTGCTGGTGATCATCATCTTCCTGATGCTGACGACGACCTATTCGAAGTTCTCCGGCCTCGAAATCAACCTACCGACGGCTGACGCGGCCAAGCAGGCCGAGCAGCCGAACGAGATCGACGTGGCAGTAACGGCAACTGGCCAGATCCTGATCAACAAGTCACCGCTGGTGGCCAGTGACGTCAAGGCGATTGCCGAGGCCCTGCGCCGCGCCGCCGGCGACCGCCAGGATCCGGTGATCGTCATCAATGCCGACGCCAAGGCGACACACCAGAATGTTGTCGACGTCATGCAGGCGGCGCAGACCGCCGGTTATCCGCACATTTCCTTCGCCACCCAGACCCCGCGCTGATGTTCGCTCGCTGGTTGCAGCGTCAGTGGTTCGCCCAACGCCGGCTGTCGCCGGCGTTGTGGTTTCTGCTGCCGCTGTCGGCGCTGTTTTTCCTGCTCTCCCGGTTGAAACGCCGGCTTACCCGGCCGCAGCGCCTGCCGGTGCCGGTCATCGTCGTCGGCAATATTACGGTCGGCGGCGCCGGCAAGACGCCGCTGACCTTGTGGCTGGCGCAGCAGTTGCGCGTGCAGGGCCGGCAGCCGGGTATCGTCAGTCGCGGTTATGGCGGCAATGCCGATGTACCGCGGGCGGTCGAACTCGCTTCGTCGCCGGCCGAGGTCGGTGACGAACCGCTGCTGCTTGCCCGGCGTAGCGGTGTCCCGGTCTGGGTCGGGCGCGACCGGGCGGCGGCCGGCCTGGCCTTGCTGGCGGCGCATCCCGAGGTAGACCTGCTGCTCTGCGACGATGGCCTGCAGCATTACCGGCTGGCGCGCGATGTCGAACTGGCCGTTTTCGACGGCCGTGGCGTCGGCAACGGCTGGCTGCTGCCGGCGGGGCCGTTGCGCGAATCGCTGGCCCGTCTTGCCGAGGTCGACGCGGTCGTCTGCAATGGCGGCGCCGACCCGCGTCTGCCGGTCACTATCAGGCGCTTCGAAATGCAGCTTCAGCCCGGCGATTTCTACTGCCTCGACCAGCCGGCGCTCACTTGCCAGGCAGCGCAGCTGGCCGGGCGCCGGTTGCATGCGCTGGCCGGGATCGGTGATCCCGGGCGCTTTTTTCGCACGCTGGAAGGGCTCGGTCTGGCCTTCTCCCGTCACCCGTTTGCCGATCATCATGCCTACACGACAGCCGACCTGGCTTTTGCTGCCGACGGCGTACTGCTGATGACCGAGAAGGATGCAGTAAAATGCGCCGGACTGACACCCGGTGAGACCTGGGTGCTGCCGGTCGAGGCCGAGCTTTCGCCGGCCCTCGTTGAACTTATTCTGGAGAAAATCCGTGGACGCCAGGTTGCTTGATATCCTCGTCTGCCCGATCTGCAAGGGCAATCTCGAATACCGCAAGAGCGAAGCCGAACTGGTCTGCAAACCCTGCCGCCTGGCCTTCCCGATCCGCGACGACATCCCGGTGATGCTGGAGGACGAGGCCCGCCAGTTGCCGCTCGAAGACTGAGCATGAGCCAGCTCGCCTTCAAGGTCGTCATTCCGGCGCGCTACGCCTCGACGCGACTGCCGGCCAAACCGCTGCTCGATCTGGGTGGCAAGCCGATGGTCGTGCGCGTTGCCGAGCGGGCGCGCCTGTCCGGCGCTGAGGAAATATGGGTGGCGACCGATCATGCCGAGGTCCGCGCCGCCGCCGAGGCGCACGAAGTCGCGGCGCTGATGACCCGTGCCGATCACGCCACCGGCACCGACCGTCTGGCCGAAGTGGTCGAACAACGCGGCTGGTCGGCCGACACCATCATCGTCAATGTCCAGGGCGACGAACCGCTGATCGAGCCGGAAGTGATCCTGCAGACGGCGCGCCAACTGGCCATCAGTGGCGCCGATATCGCCACGGTGGCGCACCCGATCGTCGAGGCTGCCGACTTCTTCAATCCCAACGTGGTCAAGGTCGTCTGCCGCGCCGACGGCGATGCCGCCTATTTCTCGCGGGCGCCGATCCCCTATGCCCGCGATCACTTCGCCCGCGAAGCCGGCGGCGAGACCTTGCCGGTGAGCTTTCCGGCCTATCGCCATGTCGGTCTTTATGCCTACCGCGCCAGCTTTCTGAAAGCCTATGCTGGACTGACGCCGGCGCCGACCGAGCAGTTCGAATCGCTGGAGCAGTTGCGCGCCCTGTGGCACGGCTACCGGATCAGCGTGACGCTGATCGACGCGGCTCCGGCGCCGGGCGTCGATACGCCCGAAGACGCTGACAGGATGCGCAAACTGTTTGACCCTGCCGGAAATAGCAGGTAATTTTCCGGCTTCGGAGAACGGCAGCCAGGAGCAATCCGGCCCAAGCCGATAACAATATTTTCAGCACCACAGACCCGAGGGACTATTCATGAAATTGATTTTGTTGGGCGCCCCCGGCGCCGGCAAGGGTACGCAAGCCAAATTCATCTCCGAGAAATTTGGCATTCCGCAAATCTCCACGGGCGACATGTTGCGCGCCCAGGTCAAGGCCGGCACCGCGCTCGGTCTGGAGGCCAAGAAGCACATGGATGCCGGCGGTCTGGTGCCGGATGCCGTGATCATCGGCATGGTCAAGGACCGCCTGACCCAGGCCGACTGCCAGAACGGCTATCTGTTCGACGGCTTCCCGCGCACCATTCCGCAGGCTCAGGCGATGAAGGATGCCGGCGTGGCGCTCGACTTCGTGCTCGAGATCGACGTGCCCGATAGCGATATCGTCGAACGCATGGCCGGTCGCCGCGCACACCTGTCGTCCGGTCGCACTTATCACGTCAAGTTCAACCCGCCGAAGGTCGAGGGCAAGGATGATGTGACCGGCGAAGATCTGGTTCAACGCGACGACGACAAGGAAGAAACCGTCAAGAAGCGCCTCGAGATCTACCATTCGCAGACCAAACCGCTGGTCGACTTCTACAGCAAGTGGGCGGCCGAAGGCGATGCCAAGGCGCCGCAGGTGCGCAAGGTGGCCGGTGTCGGTAGTGTCGATGGCATCACCAAGAGCGTTTTCGACGCACTGAAATAAGGGGTGGAAATGACGGTGAAAAACGCCTTCTACGCACAGTCAGGGGGCGTCACCGCCGTCATCAATACGACGGCGTGCGGCCTGATCCAGGAAGCGCGCCGCCATCCCGAGCGGATCGGCAAGGTCTATGCGGGACGTGACGGCATCATCGGCGCCCTGACCGAAGACCTGATCGACACCAGCTTTGAGACCGACGAGGCCATCGCCCGCCTGCGCCACACGCCGGGCGGCGCCTTCGGTTCCTGCCGCTACAAGCTGAAGAGTCTGGAGCAGCACCGCGCCCAGTACGAACGCCTGATCGAGGTGTTCAAGGCGCACGACATCGGCTACTTCTTCTACAACGGCGGCAACGACTCGATGGACACCGCCTGGAAGGTGTCGCAGATCGCCGAGAAGCTGGGCTATCCGGTCGTCTGCGTCGGCGTGCCGAAAACCGTCGACAACGATCTGCCGTTGACCGACTGCTGCCCCGGCTTTGGTTCGGTGGCCAAATATGTCGCCACCTCGATTCGCGAGGCCGGTTACGACGTCGCCTCGATGGCCCGGACGTCTACCAAGATTTTCGTGCTCGAAGTGATGGGCCGACACGCCGGTTGGATCACCGCCGCTTGCGGTCTGGCCAGCGAGAATGCCGGTGAGCCGCCGCACATTTTGCTGTTTCCCGAAGTACCGTTCGATCCGGAGCGCTTCCTGGCTCGCGTCGATCAGTGCGTCAAGGAGTACGGCTACTGCACGGTGGCCGTTTCCGAAGGCTTGTCCGATGCCGACGGCAAGCTGATCGCCGAATCGGCCAGCAAGGATGCCTTCGGCCATTCGCAACTCGGCGGCGTCGGTCAGATCGTTGCACAACTGATCAAAGACCGCCTCGGCTACAAGTATCACTGGGCATTGGCTGACTACCTGCAACGCTCGGCCCGCCACCTAGCCTCGCGCACCGATCTCGAACAGGCGCATGCGCTCGGCGTCGCCGCCGTCGATCTGGCACTGCAGGGCAAGAATGCCGTGATGGCCACCGTTCGCCGCCTGGCCGATGCACCCTACCGCTGGGAAATCGGCGAGGCGCCGCTCAGCCAGATCGCCAACGTCGA
Source organism: Betaproteobacteria bacterium HGW-Betaproteobacteria-12 (assembly GCA_002842345.1). GTDB lineage: Bacteria > Pseudomonadota > Gammaproteobacteria > Burkholderiales > Rhodocyclaceae > Azonexus. Next base: position 10,841 of record PHCU01000138.1, read on the forward strand.
GCGCAAGATGCCGCCAGAGTTCATCAGCGCCGACGGTTTCCACATCACCGACGCCTGTCGGACCTATCTGCAGCCGCTGATCGAGGGCGAGGAACCGCCGCCGTACCGCAACGGCCTGCCCGATTATGTGCGTCTGAAAAATATTGCCGTAACAAGAAAACTGGGAGCTTTCGAAGTGTAGTTTCATTAACCATGGGGGAGAGTAAATGTCTGCAGAGTTGCTATTGGCGCTGGCTTGCGCCGTAATTGCAGTGCTGTACGGCTGGGTTTCCAGTCGCCAGATTCTCGCGTTGCCAGCTGGCAACGAACGCATGCAGGAAATTGCCAAGGCCATCCAGGAGGGAGCGGCCGCGTACCTG
>PHCU01000010.1 GCA_002842345.1 Betaproteobacteria bacterium HGW-Betaproteobacteria-12
CCAGGAGCCGGTGATCTTTTCCGCCAACGCCCTGGAGAACATCCGCTACGGCCGGGCCGATGCCAGCGACGCGGAAGTCATTGCGGCGGCCAAGGCGGCCCTGGTCGACGAGTTCATCGACCGCCTGCCCGAGGGTTACCAGACTTTTCTCGGCGAGCGCGGCACCCGGCTCTCCGGCGGCCAGCGCCAGCGCATCGCCATTGCCCGCGCCATGTTGAAAGGCGCCCGCCTGCTGCTGCTCGACGAAGCCACCAGCGCCCTCGATGCCGAATCCGAAATCCTGGTTCAGCAAGGCCTCGCCGCAGCGATGCAGGGGCGGACGACGCTGATCATCGCCCACCGCCTGGCGACGGTGCAGAAGGTCGACCGTATCGTCGTCATGGAACGCGGCCGCATCGTCGAAACCGGCACGCCAGCGGACCTGCGCCGGCAGGGCGGTCTCTACGCCCGGCTGGCGGCGCTGCAGCTCGAACTGTAAAGGGCTGGGCCAGAGGCCGGTGACCGGCGTACTATGCGGCCCCGGCAACTTTCCCCGGGGCGCGTGCGTCTTACCCATGCGCACGGTCGGCGCGGTCCGACCGGGCGCCCCGACGAAGCGGATGAATACGCCTTGCCCCCAGCCCCAGCCAACACCATGCCAGCACATCGCAAAACCCTGCTGACCAACCTCGTCGTCGCCGTCGCCATCGGCCTGATCTTCGCCGTCGAGGCACCGAACCGCACGCTGCTCGCAATCGCCCTCCTCGGGCCGCTGCTCGCCGGCCTCAAGGTGCTGATCTATCCGGAAAACGGGGTGGCTTGGCTGGGCTACGCCAACCGGATCATTTTCTCGCTGCTGATCTGGGTGGCGGTCGGCCTCGAATGGGGTCGCCGGTTGCTCGAGGCGAACCGCCGCGAATACAGCCGGGAACTGGAACGCCAGGTGGCGGAACGAACCGCGGCCTGGCGCGCGGCCAACCGCGAACTGGAGAGCGAGGTAGCCGAGCGCAAGGCCGCCGAGGCGACGATCATCGACTACACTCAGCGCCTGCAAGCCCTGACCCGGCAGCTGGTGGAAGTGCGCGACGCCGAGCGCAAGGCCCTGGCCACCGAACTGCATGATCGCATCGGGCAAAACCTGTCGGCCTTGAACATGAGTCTGAACCTGAACCTGGCCCTGCTCGCCACCCAGTTGCCGCCGGCCGCCATGGCGGCGACGCGGGCGCGCATCGGCGACGCCCTTGCACTGGTCGAGCAGACCACCGAAGTCATCCGCGGCGTCATGGAGGAACTGCATCCGGCGCTGCTCGAACAATACGGCCTGGGCACTGCGCTGCGCTGGCATGGCGAGGAATTCGCCGGGCGCACCGGCATCGCCTTCCGCTGCCAGGCCGGCGAGGCTTTTCCCCGGCTCGACCCGCAAGTCGAGACGACACTGTTCCGCATCGTCCAGGAAGCGCTGATCAATGTCGCCAAGCATGCCGGCGCGACGGCAGTCACCGTCTCGCTGGCGCGGACACCGGCCGGCATCGAGCTGAAAGTCAGCGACGACGGCCGCGGCATCGCCCCCGAGCGACTGGCCCGGCCGGCCGCCGGCAGCGGCTGGGGGCTGACCATCATGGCCGAGCGGGCGCGCACACTCGGCGGCGAGATGCGCATCGAGGGCGGCGACCAGGGAACCACAGTCGCCGTCTGCATCCCCGACGGCTCCGCGGAGGCGCTATGAGCATCAGCGTGTTGATTGCCGACGATCATGCCGTGGTCCGCGACGGCCTGCGCCTGCTGCTCGAATGCCAGTCCGACATCCGCGTCGTCGGCGAGGTCGCCGACGGCCGGGCGGCGGTCGAGGCGGTGCTGCGCCTGCAGCCGGACGTGGTGATCATGGATCTGGCCATGCCGCTGCTCAACGGCGCCGACGCCACCGCACAGATCCTCGACAAACGGCCGGACAGCCGGATCGTCATGCTGTCGATGCACTCGACCGTCGAACATGTGTTCCGGGCTCTGCAGGCCGGCGCCCTCGGCTATCTGCGCAAGGAGTCGGCGGGCAGCGAAGTGGTCGACGCGGTGCGCACGGTGCACGCCGGCCGCCGCTACCTGAGCCAGAAGATCACCGAATCGGTGGTCGACGACTACATCCGCAAGCGCTCGGTCGACAGCCCGCTCGATTCGCTCAGCCAGCGCGAGCGGGAAATCCTGCAGATGCTGGTCGAAGGGCGCTCGGGCATCGAGATCGCCCGCCTGCTGCATGTCTCGCCGAAGACCGTGGACACCTATCGCAGCCGCATGATGCAGAAGCTCGGCATCGGTGACCTGCCGGGCCTGGTCAAGTTCGCGCTGCAGCACGGTTTGACCACTTTATGACCATGGCTTTTGATCTGGATCGAATCTTCGTGGCAAATCGATAAATGCGCCATCGGCTGTAAGGGATATCCGACATACAGCAGCCCGCCCCGACGGGGATCATCGAAAAACCGATGAACCCACGAGGAAGTGCAGCATGACCGAAGATACGAAAGCCGATACGCCGCTCGATAGCGGACGGCGCAAGTTCCTGAACACCGCCGGTATCGCCGGCATCGCCGGCGCCGGTGCCAGTCTCGGCCTGGCCGGCTGCAACAAGGCCGACGACGGCGCCGCGACGGCACCGGCCAAGGCGGACGCAGCGCACGCCAAGGGCAGCGTCGCCGCTGGCCAGCTCGACGAATACTACATGCTGTCGAGCGGCGGCCATTCCGGCGAGGCGCGCATCTACGGCGTGCCGTCGGGGCGCACCCTGAAGCGCATTCCGGTGTTCAACGTCGATCCGATGTCGGGCTGGGGCCTGACCAATGAGTCGAAGCAGATCCTCGGCACCAAGGCCGATGGCAGCCTCAAGTACATGACCGGCGACACGCACCACGTGCACGGCTCGTACAAGGACGGCACCTACGACGGCAAGTATTTCTGGATCAACGACAAGATCAACAATCGCCTGGCGCGCATTCGCGGCGATTACCTGGAAACCGACAAGATCACCGAGATCCCCAACGTCCAGGGCTTCCACGGCATTTTCCCGGACAAGCGCGACCCGGTCGACGCGGCGATCAACCACACCACCCGCGTTTTCTGCGGCGCCGAGTTCCACGTGCCGCTGCCGAACACGCCGAAGAACTGGCAGGACGGCGCCCACTACGGCTGCCTGCTGACCTGCGTCGACGCCGAAAGCATGGACGTCCGCTGGCAGGTGCGCATCGACGGCAACATGGACCTCTGCGCGACGTCCTACGATGGCAAGCTGGCCGCGCTGAACAGCTACAACGTCGAAAACGGCCTGATCTTCTCCGACATGATGTCGGCCGAACACGATGCCTGCATCTTCTTCAACGTCGAGCGCATCGAGGCGGCGATCAAGGCCGGCAAGACGGTCACCATCGGTACGTCCAAGGTGCCGGTGGTCGACGGCACGCGCGAAGCCAACAAGGATCCGAAGACGGCGCTGACCTGCTACGTGCCGGTGCCGAAGAACCCGCACGGCGTCAACATCACGCCGGACGGCAAGTACTACGTCTGCGCCGGCAAGCTGTCGCCGACGGCGACGGTGATCGAGCACGAACGGGTGTTGAAGTGGTTCGCCGGCGACGTCAAGGAAGCCAAGGAATGCATCGTCGCCGAGCCGGAAATCGGCCTCGGCCCCTTGCATACCGGCTTCGATGGCAAGGGCAATGCCTACACCTCGCTGTTCCTCGACAGTCAGGTCGTCAAGTGGAACGTCGCCGCCGCCATCGCCCATTACAACGGCGACAAGGCCGCCAAGGTCGTGCTCGACCGGCTCGACGTGCATTACCAGCCCGGCCACGGCTACGCCTCGATGGGCGAGACCAAGGAAGCCGACGGCAAGTACTTCAACTCCGGCAACAAGTTCTCGAAGGACCGCTTCCTGCCGGTCGGCCCGCTGCACGTCGAGACCGAGCAGCTGATCGACATCAGCGGCGACAAGATGGAGTTGTTGCACGACCACACCGCCCATCCGGAACCGCACGACGCGATCATCGTCCGCCGCGACATCATCAAGACCAAGCAGATCTACACCCTTGAAGACTCGCCGATTCACGTCAAGGGCTTCGACGACACCGGCGTCAAGCGCGACGGCAACAAGGTCACGGTGCGCATCATGTCGGTGGCGCCGACCTTCACGCCGTCGGAGTTCGTGTTGAAGAAAGGCGACGTAGTCACCGTCGTGCTGACCAACCACGACAAGGTCGAGGACCTGCACCACGGCTTCGCCATCGAAGGCCACGACGTCAATTTCATCGTCGGTCCGCAGGAAACCAAGTCGATGACCTTCAAGGTCGAACGCCCCGGCGTCTTCTGGTTCTACTGCACGCACTTCTGCCATGCCCTGCACCTGGAAATGCGCGGCCGCATGATCGTCGAGGCCTGATCGGCCATCGTCTCTCCCCGAGGGGGGCGGCGGGTTTTCCTCCCCCCGCTGCTCCCCTCCCCTACGGCCGAATCATGAAGTTGCCCGCGAAGTTGCACCGTTTCCCGGCAGGTCTGCTGCCCCCGTTTTTTGCCCTGCTGGTCGCCCTGTTATTCGCCGTCAGCTGGTCTTCGGGCCATGCCGCGTCCTACGACGCGCCGCTGCCGGCGCAGTTGTTCACCGACCCCGATCTGTGCGCCTACGCCCCGTGCCGCGCGGTGATGCCCGGCGCCGACAGTTTTTCGCCACGCAAAGGCCGGCCGAGCTACGTCGAGGCTTACCGCGGCAGCGGCGCGCAACGCCAACTGCTCGGCTACGTTTTCCTGTCCACCGACATCGTCGATATCCCCGCCTATTCCGGCAAGCCGGTGATCACGCTGATCGGCATGTATCCGCAGGGCGTCATCAGCGGCGTCCGTATCCTCAAGCACAGCGAGCCGATCCTGCTGGTGGGCATCCCGGAAAGCGAACTCGACAAGTTCATCGCCCAGTACGTCGGCCAGTTCGCCGGCGGCAAGGTCGAAATCGGCAAGTCGTCGGCCGGCGGCGGGCGCATCGGCCTCGATGCGATCAGCGGCGCCACCGTAACCGTCATCGCCGAGAACCAGGTAGTGATGCGCAGCGCCTACGCCATTGCCCGCCAGGTCGGCATCGTCAAGTCGACGCCGCGGCCGGCGGCCCGCTTCACCGCCCAGAGCGCGACGCTCGACTGGCCCAGCCTGGTCGACGAAGGCAGCGTCCAGCACCTGATCGTGCAGCCCGACGAACTCGGCATTCCGGCCAGCGGCCAGCCCTACATCGACCTTTATTTCGGCTACCTGAACGCCCCGGCGGTCGGCCGCAGCATCCTCGGCGAGGCCGGCTGGAAGCGGCTGATGGCCGACCTCAAGCCGGACGAGCACGCGATTTTCATCGTCGCCAACGGCACGGCTTCGTTCAAGGGTTCCGGCTTCGTCCGCGGCGGCATCTACGACCGCATCCAGGTCGCCCAGGAAGTGGACAGCCACACTTTCCGCGACACCGACTATCTCAACCTGTACGGCATCGCCGCCGCCGGCGCCCCGGCCTACAAGGAATCCGGAATCTTCATCCTGCGCGGCAGCCAGTTCAGCGCCGCCTACCCGTGGAGCCTGGTGTTCCTCGCCAACAAGATCGACCGCGCCAGTGGCAGCAAGACTTTCGCCAATTTCGAGCGCGAATACTGGCTGCCCGACCGCTATCTGGAAGGCGGCCGGCCGCAGGTGCTGCGCCCCGATCCGACCTGGCTGCAGGTGTGGCGCGGCAAGAAACTGGAAATCGCGCTGTTCGTGCTGCTGCTCGCCGCCACCGCCGGGCTCTACGCCATGCGCGACCGGCTGGTGCGCATGGCCTCGCGCAAGGACAAGCGCTGGGTATCGATCCCCAAATATATCGTGTGGTCGATCAGCATCGGTTTTGTCGGCTTCTTCGCCCTGGCCCAGCCGAGCATCACCCATGTCATGACCTGGCTGCATTCGCTGGTCTATCAGTGGCGCTGGGAACTGTTCCTGTCCGACCCGCTGATTTTCATCTTCTGGCTGTTCATCGCCGCCACCCTCTTCATCTGGGGCCGCGGCCTGTTCTGCGGCTGGCTGTGCCCGTACGGCTCGCTGTCCGAACTGTCGTTCAAGCTCGCCGGGCGGCTCGGCCTCAAGCGCTTCCAGTTCCATCTGCCAATGGTCTGGCACAACCGGCTGCGCTGGCTCAAGTACGGCATCTTCGCGCTCTTGGTCGGCGTCTCCTTCTACGACATCGGCCTGGCCGAGCAGATGGCCGAAGTCGAGCCGTTCAAGTCGACCTTCCTGGTCGGCGGCGTGTGGAACCGCGCCTGGCCATTCGTCGCCTACTGGGGCACGCTGTTTGTCCTCGGCCTGTTCGTCGAGCGGCCGTTCTGCAAGTACCTGTGCCCGCTCGGCGCCGGCTTGGCGATCCCGACCACCTTGCGTTTCATCCAGTTGAAGCGCAAGGCCGAATGCACCACCTGCCACGCCTGCCAGAAAGGCTGCGGCTCGCTGGCCATCGCCGACGATGGCCGGATCGACCAGCGCGAGTGCCTGCTCTGCCTGGAATGCCAGATCCTCTATTACGACACCCACAGCTGCCCGCCGCTGGCCCAGGAACGCCGCCGGCGGACCCGAGGCGGCCTCGAACTTACGCCGATCGGCGACGATGGCTACTACATCCCGATCAAGGCGGTGCCGTGAGCGGACACCGGCCATGAAATCCCTCGCCGCCCTGCTGCTGCTCGTCGTTGCCTGGCCCCTTGCCGCCGCCGAATGGGCGGTCGCGCCCGGCGCCTCGATCGCCGCCGCGATCGCCGGGGCGCAGCCCGGCGACACGGTGCGCGTGCAACGCGGCCACTACGCCGAGCGCCTGGTCATCGACAAGCCGCTGCGCCTGCTCGGCGTCGACCGGCCGACCATCAGCGGCGGCGAACAGGGCGACGTGATCCGGGTCAAATCACCGGACGTGACGATCGAGGGTTTCATCATCCGCGACAGCGGCGCCGACCTGACCGCCCAGAACGCCGGCATCTACGTCGAGCCAGGCGGCGACCGCATCGCGGTGCGCCACAACGCGCTGGTCTACAACCTGTTCGGCGTCTGGCTGGAGAAGCTCAAGGATCCCGAGGTCAGTGCCAACGTCATTACCGGCAAGCGCGACCTGGCTTCCGCCCGGCGCGGCAACGGCATCCAGCTGTACAACACGACCGGCGCCCGCATCATCGGCAACCACGTCAGCTTCGCCCGCGACGGCATCTATGTCGACGTCTCGCATCGCGCGGTGTTTCGCGGCAACAGGATGCACCACCTGCGCTACGGCACGCACTACATGAATTCCAACGACAACCTGTGGGAAGACAACGAGACCTACCTCAACCGCGGCGGCCTGGCGCTGATGGAAGTGCGCCGGCAGACGGTGCGCAACAACCGCGCCTGGGGCAACAGCGACCACGGCATCATGCTGCGCACCATTGTCGATTCGGTCATCGAGAACAATGTCGTCGCCGGCAACGGCCGTGGCTTCTTCATCTACGACGCCGAATACAACGTGCTGCGCGGCAACCGGGTGATCGGCAACCGGGTCGGCGCCCACGTCTGGGCCGGCTCGATCAACAACGACGTGGACGGCAACGATTTCGTCCAGAACCGCGAGCAGGTGCGCTATGTCGCCACCCGCGACGTGCCGTGGGGCGCCAAGCAGGGCAACTACTGGAGCAACTACGCCGGCTGGGACGGCAATGGCGACGGCATCGGCGACGTGCCCTACGAGGCCAACGACCTGGTCGACCGGCTGACCTGGAAATTTCCGCTGGTCAAGCTGCTCTTGAACAGCCCGGCGGTGCACAGCCTGCGCCTGATCGCCCGCCAGTTCCCGCTGCTGCGCAGCCCGAGCATCGTGGATAAACAACCGCGCATGCAACCTTCGAACCCCGACTGGAGCCAGTGGCTTGACCGACCCGCTTATTGAAATCCGCGGCGTGCACAAACGTTACGGCGCGATCAACGCCGTGGACGGCATCGACCTCGACATCGCGCCCGGCGAACTGTTCGGCCTGATCGGCCACAACGGCGCCGGCAAGACGACGCTGTTCAAGATGATGTTGGGCCTGCTGCCGGTAACTTCCGGCGAAATCCGCATCGGCGGCCAGGCCGTGCGCGGCGAAGCTTTCCGCCAGGTGCGCCGGAGCATCGGCTACCTGCCGGAAAGCCTGGCCCTGTACGACAACCTGACCGGCCTCGAAACCCTGCACTTCTTCGCCCGTCTGAAAGGCGCCGACCGCAGCACCTGTCCGGCGCTGCTCGAACAGGTCGGCCTGGCCGGCGCCGCCGACCAGCGCGTCCGCAACTACTCGAAAGGCATGCGCCAGCGCCTCGGTTTCGCCCAGGCCCTGCTCGGTTCGCCGCGCCTGCTGTTTCTCGACGAGCCGACCAACGGCCTCGATCCGCAGGGCATCCTGGAGTTCTACCGGCAGCTGGCCGAGTTGCGCCAGGGCGGCGTCACCGTCGTGCTGACCTCGCACATCCTGGCCGAAATCCAGCAACGCGTCGACCGCCTGGCGCTGATGCGCAACGGCCGCATCCAGGCGCTGGGCACGGTGGCGGCGCTGCGCGCCGGCCAGGACCTGCCGCTGACGCTGCGCGTCGCCTTCCGCCCGGACGGCGAAGCGGCGCTGCGCCAAACGCTGGACGAGCTGGCCATCGCGCCGCTCGCGGCGAGCGCGTCCGAGCTCCGCTTCACCTGCCCACGGCAACGCAAGATGGCGGTGCTGGCAGCACTGGCCGGCCTCGGCCCGGCCGTCACCGACATCGACGTGCATGAACCGTCCCTTGAAGATATCTTCCTGGGCTATGCGGAGGAAATGGCGCCATGAGCGGCATCGAGTTCGGCCAGATCGGCGTTATCGCCGGCAAGGAATTCCGCGACCGCCTGCGCAACCGCTGGGTGCTCGCCGTCGCCTGCGTGTTCACCGTCTTCGCGCTGGTCATCGCCTATTTCGGCGCCGCCCAGCAGGGTGCCGTCGGCTGGCGCAGCATCGACGTCACCATCGCCAGCCTGGTCAGCCTGGTCATCTACCTGGTGCCGCTGATCGCGCTGATCCTCGGCTACGACGCCATCGTCGCCGAACGCGAGCGCGGCTCGCTCGACCTGCTGCTGTCGCTGCCGATCACCCGTTTCGAAGTGCTGCTCGGCAAGTTCACCGGCCTGGCCGGGGCGCTCGGCGTCGCCACGGTCGGCGGTTTCGGCTTGGCCGGGCTGCTGCTGTTCGCCCAATTGGGCGGCGGCGCGCTCTACCACTACGCCGGCTTCGTCCTGAGCGCCTTCCTGTTGAGCCTGTGTTTCCTCAGCCTGGCGGTGATGGTCTCGGTGCTGGCCGAGGACCGCATGCGGGCCAGCGGCATCGCCATCGCCCTGTGGTTCTTCTATGTGCTGGTCTACGACCTGCTGCTGCTCGGCCTGCTGGTGCTCGGCGAAGGCCGTTTCAGCCTCGATTTCTTCCCGGCCCTGCTGCTGCTCAACCCGGCCGACATCTTCCGCATCCTGAACATTTTCGGTTTCGAGGACGTCCGCCGGCTCTACGGCCTGGCCACGGTTTTCCCGGAAACCCTGGCCAATCCGTGGCTGCTCGGCAGCGCCATGGTGTTCTGGATCATTGCGCCACTCGGCGTGGCCGCCTGGAGGTTCAAATGAAACAAGTCCATTCGTCGCGGCTGCCGCGCCGCCCGTTTTCCGCCATCATCCCCACCCTGTTCGCCGCCGCGCTGCTGCTCGCCGCCTGCAACGAGCCGGCCAAGACGGCGCTGCCGCTGGAACTGCCCGACGGCGCCGCCTGCGCGCTGGACGGCATGATCCTCGGCGATTTCCCCGGCCCCAAGGCGCAGATCCATTACGACCGCGGCGAGCCGGATTTCTTCTGCGACACGCGCGAAATGTTCTCGCTGGTGCTGCGCCCCGAGCAGCAGAAACGCATCGTCGCCATCTACACCCAGGACATGGCCAAGGCCGACTGGGAGCATCCGGACGGCCACTGGCTGGACGCCCGCAGCGCCTTCTACGTCGTCGGCAGCCCGCGCCGCGGTTCGATGGGCCCGACCGTTCCCGGCTTCGCCAGCGCCGCCGACGCTGCCCGATATGCCGAACAGCATGGCGGCAAGGTCCTGCCCTTCGCCGAAGTGACGCTCGAGATGGTCGACCTGAGCGGCGGCGTCAGCCATGACGAAAGAATGTAAGCCGCGGCCTTGCGCCGCGCTCCCCTCGGCACCGCGCTCCGGCCCCCGGCCGGCGCCGGTTCCCGCCATGACCCCGGCGCTCGCTACCGGTCATGGTTTTTGTTCCCCACCCACGAAACGGAGTTGCATCATGAAATTCATCCCCACCACCCTGCTCGTCGCCGCCGCCCTCGGCAGCGCCGGTCTGGCTCAGGCCGCCGACGAACTGGCCCTGGCCAAGGCCAAGAACTGCATGTCCTGCCACGGCGTCGAGAAAAAACTGGTCGGCCCCGGCTACAAGGAAGTCGCCGTCAAGTACAAGGGCGACAAGAGCGCGGCAGCCGCGCTGGCGACCAAGATCAAGGCCGGCGGCAAGGGCGCCTGGGGCGCCATCCCGATGCCGCCGAACAACGTCAGCGAAGCCGAAGCCAAGCGCTTGGCCGAGTGGGTGCTGTCACTGTAGTAAACCGCTACTGGCGGCTGGCCCCGGCCGGCCGCCGGCAGGGCGGCGGCGAAGCCGTCGCCCAATTCTTGGGCAATGGCGGATTTCCGCTGCCGATCAGCCACTTGCCTGACTTCTCCCGAGCTTATCCACAGACTTACCCGACCCGGCCGGGGATAAAGCGGCGACAGGCAACGCGGCAGAAGGTAGAGGAGCCACGCCTTCTGGATGGCTGGCGGCGCGGGAATGGCTTCTTTGGGCGCGCGAGTTTTTCCCCGACCCGCGCGAGCCGGCAGGTATCATTGCCAATTCCTCGCCACATATAGCAATTTTGTGAATTTTCGGTCGATCTGCCTGCTGTTTCTCGGCCTCTGCCTGGGCCCCGCGACTGCCTCCTGCGCCATTGCTGGCGAGGCGCTCACCCTGCAGCTGAAATGGACGCATGCCTTCCAGTTCGCCGGCTATTACGCCGCCGAAGCCCAGGGCTATTACCGCGATGCCGGTCTGACAGTCAGCATCCGCGCGGCCAAGCCGAGCGACGATGTCGTCGGCGAGGTCGTGGCCGGCCGGGCGAACTACGGCATCGGCAGCAGCAGCCTGCTGCTCGAACGCCAGGCCGGCAAGCCGGTGGTCGTCCTCGCGGCGATCTTCCAGCACTCGCCGCAGGTACTGCTGGCGCGCCAGACGGCGACCAACCAGAGCGTCCATGACCTGGTGGACAAGCGCGTCATGTTCGAAGCGCAGACCGACGAACTCACCGCCTACCTGAAGCGCGAGGCGATCCCGCTCGCGCGCATCGAGCGCCTGCCGCACAGCTTCAGCCCGCAGGACCTGATCGCCGGGCGGGTGGACGCGATCACCGCCTACAGCACCAACGAACCCTATTTCCTGCTCCAGGCCGGGCTCGAATTCCTGACCTTCACCCCACGTTCGGTCGGCATCGATTTCTACGGCGATAACCTGTTCACCTCGGAGCAGGAATTGCGCGACCACCCGGAGCGGGTGCGTGCCTTCCTGGAAGCCAGCCTGCGCGGCTGGGACTATGCGCTGGATCATCCCGAGGAAATCGTCGAGCTGATCGCCAGCCAGTACGCCCCCGGCATCGACCGCGACTTCCTGCGCTTCGAGGCCGAGCGCATGCTGCCGCTGATCCGCCGCGACCTCGTCGCCATCGGCTACATGAACGCCGGCCGCTGGCGGCACATCGCCGACACCTACGCCGAGATCGGCATGCTGCCGGCCGCTCTGCGACTCGACGGCTTTCTCTACCAGGCGCCCGGCGCGAGCGACCTGCGCCGCTATACCACCGGCCTGGCGGCGGCGCTGGTCGCACTCTTCGTCATCAGTGGCATCGCCCTCTACGGCGCCCGGCTGAACGGCCGCCTGCGGCGTAGCCGCGAGGAACTGGCGGCGCGCCGCGACGACCTGCTGCTGCAGAACCAAGTGCTCCAGCTGCTCAGCTGCCGCGCCAGTCTGGCCGAGGTGCTCGACACCCTGGCCCGCGGCGTCGAGGCGCGCCACCCCGGCCGGCTCTGTTCGATCCTGCTGATCGACGAGGACGGCCGGCACATCCGCCACGGCGCCGCCCCCAGCCTGCCCGGCTTCTTCATCGAGGCCCTGGAAGGCCTGGCCATCGGCGACGGCGTTGCCTGCTGCGGCACCGCCGCCCACCGCAAGGAACGGGTCATCGTCGCCGACATCGCCAGCCATCCCTACTGGGCGAATTTCCGCGAGCTGGCCCGCCAGGCCGGCGTCGGCGCCTGCTGGTCGCAGCCCTTCACCGACGCCGGCGGCACCGTCACCGGTAGTTTCGCCATCTATCACCGCCAGCCGACGACGCCGGCCGCCGAGGAAATCGCCGACATCGAGCGCTACGTGCAACTGGCCGGTCTGGCCGTCGAACGCGCCCGCACCGACGATGCGCTGCGCCGCTCCGAGCAGCGCTACCGGCTGATTTCCGACAACAGCAACGACGTCATCTGGCTGCTCGACCTGCCCGACCTGCGCTTCAGCTACATCAGCCCGTCGGTCGAGCGCCTGCGCGGCTGGAGCGCCGAGGAAATCATGGCCCAGCCGCTGACCGCGGCGCTGACGCCGGAGTCGTTGCAACGCGTCGACGCCGCGCTGCAGCGCGGCCTGAGCAACATCGCCGCCGGCAACCCGGAAGCCCGCTTCACCACGATGGAGCTCGACCAACCGTGCAAGGATGGCCACATCGTCCCGACCGAGGTGGTCAGCACCATCCTGCTCGACGGCGAAGGGCGGCCGCGGCAGATCCTCGGCATCACCCGCGACATCACCGAACGGCGGCGCGCCGAGGGCGAACTCGAGCGCTACCACCTGCATCTGGAAATGATGGTCGAGGAACGGACCATCGCCCTGTCCGAAGCCAAGGACGCCGCCGAAAGCGCCAGCCGGGCCAAAAGCACCTTCCTGGCGACGATGAGCCACGAACTGCGGACGCCGATGAACGCCATCATGGGCATGACCGACCTGGCCCTGCGCCGGGCCAGCGACGTCAAGCAAAAGGAGCAGTTGCACAAGGTCATCGACGCCTCCCGCCATTTGCTGGCGGTGATCAACGACATCCTCGACTTGTCGCGCATCGAAGCCGACAAGCTGGTTCTGGCGCGCAGTGTCTTCCGCCTGGGCAGCCTGCTGGCGGACACCCGCAGCCTGGTCGGCCACCTGGCCGCGGAAAAGGGCCTCAGCCTGCGCTTCGACCTGCCGGCCCGCCTGGAACAGACGACCCTGCGCGGCGACCCGGGGCGCCTCGGGCAGATCCTGCTCAACCTGTGCAGCAACGCCGTCAAATTCACCGAGACCGGCAACATCTCGGTGCGCGTCCTGCAGGTGGCGGCGACGGCGGAGCAGCTGACGCTGCGCTTCGAGGTCGAAGACAGCGGCATTGGCATTGCCGCCGCCGACCAGCGCCGGCTGTTCAATGCCTTCGAGCAGGCCGACGGCTCGCTGGGCCGCAAGTACGGCGGCTCCGGCCTCGGCCTGGCGATCAGCAAGCGCCTGGTCGGGCTGATGGGCGGCGAGATCGGCGTGCGCAGCCAGCCCGGCGTCGGCAGCACCTTCTGGTTCACCGCCCGCCTCGACAGCGCCGCCGACCGTAGCCCCGACCCGCGCGCCGCAGCAGCCCATTCGTACGAGGAACGCTTGCGCCGGGAGTATCCCGGGGTGCGCATCCTGTTGGTCGAGGACGAGCCGATCAATCGCGAAGTCTCGCGCGACCTGCTCGAAGAAGCCGGCGTCGTCGTCGAAGTCGCCGGCGACGGCGAGGAGGCGCTGCGCCTCGCCCGGCACGAAACCTACGACCTGATCCTGATGGACATGCAGATGCCGCGGATGGACGGCCTCGACGCCACCCGGGCGATCCGCGCCCTGCCCGGCGGTGGCACGGTGCCGATCATCGCCATGACCGCCAACGCCTTCGCCGAGGACCGCCAGCGCTGCCTGGCCGCCGGCATGAACGACCACATCGGCAAGCCGGTCGATCCGGAAAAACTGTTCGCCACGATCCTGCGCTGGCTGGCCAGCGTCGCCGCCTGAACTCAGTCGAGCGGCGGCAGCCCGCACTGCCGGCGCGCCCGGTTGCAGGCCGGATGCTCGACATCGAATTCGCGGCACGGCGACGGCCGTTCAGCGTAGATGGTGCAGCTGACGGCGACACCGACTTCGCCGGCCAGCGCCACGCAGCGCGGCGGTGCATCGTCGGTACCGCGCAGGCGAACGATGGCCGGCGTCACTGGCACCGTCATGACCAGCGGCACGCCAGCGCCCCAGGCGAAGGCGCCGCCGGCCAGTTCGGCCGGATGGAAATCGACGCGCAGACTGGCGCAGCAGGCGCCGCAGCTCTGGCAGACGCTCATCCCAGATTCACCCGGCAGCGCCACAGTTCGTGGCCGGAAGCGAGGTATTTCTTCTCGAACGGCGTCATCGGCGCATCGGTGCGCCACGGCTCGGCGACGACCGGCTGACCGCTCAGCCAGCCCAGGGCCAGCGCCATTTCCTCGATGTAGATGCGCCAGTTGCTGCGGCATTCGACTTCGCCGCCCAGCGCGCGCCACACCGGGAATACCGCATGCCCCTGCCAGCGCCGGGCGAGATGGCCGATCTTCGGCCACGGATTCGGGTAGAGGTTGTAGTGGCGGGCCAGGCGGATGCCGTCTGCCGCCAGCAGGCGCCAGAAATCGACCAGATCGGCCCGCAGCAGTACGGCATTGGCCGGCAGCGGCAAGGGTTTGCCGCGGCTCAGGCGATCCAGCGACTGGTCGACGCCGATGACGAAGTGATCGGCATAGGTCTCGGCGAGGCGCTGCGTGCTCCAGCCGACGCCGCAGCCGGCATCGAGAATCAGCGGCGCCGCCGGCTGCCAGGCGGCGCGGGCGGCCAGGGCGGAGGCCAGCGCCGCGCGGTTGTAGTCGAGGATCGGCTTGCGGAACGGATGCGCCATATGGCGGCGCACCAGCGCCTCCAGATCGCGGTGCGGCCCGTCCTGGGCGCTGCTGATGAAGCGCGAATTGCCGTCCATCAGGCGGCCTGGCAATGCGGCAATGGGACGGGAAGGCGGAACACGATGGCGATGATGCTCGGACGGCGGCGGGCCGCCATTGTCGCAAAAATCAGCCGCCGATGCCGGCGCGGATCATCAGCCCGGCGGTGACCAGCAGCAGCACGGCAAAAATGCGGCGCAGCCGACGTTCCGGCAGGCGGTACGCCCAGGCCACACCGGAGGAAATCGTCGTCATGCCGCCCAGCGCCAGCAGCAAACCGCTCTGCCAATTGACCATGCCGGCCTGCCCATAGATGCTCAGCGACACCAGCGAACCGGGCACCACCACGGCCAGCGCGATGCCCTGCGCCACTGCCTGGCGTTTGGCGAAGCAGCGAACCAGGATGGGCGCGGCGACGATGCCGGCACCGACGCTGAACAGCCCGGAGAACAAGCCGCTGATGACGCCGACGCCGGGCAGCCAGCGCTCGTGCCAGGCCGTGGCCGGATCGACGGCCGGCGCCGAACGGCGGCTGCCCCAGAGGAAATACAGCGCCAGGCCGATCAGGAACACGGCGAAGCAGACCATCAGCACCCGCGAATCGAGCAGCACCGCCAGCCGTGCCGCCGGCCAGGTGGCGAGCAGCGCGGCGGCGCCGAGCAGGCCGATGGTCTTCAGCGGCAGTGGGTTGCGTTGGTGGTAGCGCCAGAAGGCGAGCAGCACGTTGGGCGTGATCATGACCAGCGCCGTGCCCTGCGCCAGTTGCTGGCTCATGCCGAAGCCCATGGCCAGAACCGGGATGGCGATGATGCCGCCGCCGATGCCGAGCAGGCCGCCGACCCAGCCGAGCGCGGCGCCCATGAGCAGCGGCAAGAGCAGCGCCGGCAGGCTGAAATCAAAGGCCATCGAGCGCCTCGGCGACAGCCCGGCCGACCTCGGTGGTGTTCGCCGTGCCGCCCATGTCCGGCGTCCGCGGCCCGTCGACCAGCACGATCTCGATGGCCTTGACGATGGCGTCGTGCGCCGCCCGGTAGCGGCCTTTGCCATCGCCGAGAAAATCGAGCAGCATCGCCGCCGACCAGATCTGGGCGATCGGGTTGGCGATGTTGCGCCCGGCGATGTCCGGCGCCGAACCATGCACCGGCTCGAACAGCGAGGGGAAAGTACGCTCCGGGTTGAGATTGGCCGAGGGCGCGATGCCGATGGTGCCGGTACAGGCCGGACCGAGGTCGGAGAGGATGTCGCCGAACAGGTTGGAAGCGACGACCACGTCGAAGCGGTCCGGATGCAGCACGAAGCGGGCGGTCAGGATATCGATGTGCGACTTGTCCCAGCGCACCTCCGGGTAGGCGGCGGCCATCGCCTCCACCCGTTCGTCCCAGTAGGGCATGCTGATGGCGATGCCGTTCGACTTGGTAGCCGAAGTCAGGTGCTTCTTCGGCCGGCTCTGCGCCAGCTCGAAGGCGTACTTGAGAATACGGTCCACGCCCTGGCGGCTGAACACCGCCTCCTGCAGCACGATCTCCCGTTCTGTGCCCTCGAACATCCGGCCGCCGACCGAGGAATACTCGCCTTCGGTGTTCTCGCGCACGACGTAGAAATCGATGTCGCCGACCTGGCGCCCGACCAGCGGACAGGGCACGCCGGGCATCAGGCGCACCGGCCGCAGGTTCACGTACTGGTCGAACTCGCGGCGGAACTTCAACAACGAACCCCACAGCGAAATATGGTCGGGCACCGTCGCCGGCCAGCCGACGGCGCCGAAGAAAATCGCCGCGTGGCCGCGCAGCTGGGCGAACCAGTCGTCCGGCATCATCTGGCCGTGCTGCAGGTAGTAGTCGCAGTTGGCCCAGTCGTAGGTGGTCAGCTCCAGGTCGATGGCGAACTTGCCGGCGGCGGCCTGCAGCACGCGCAGGCCCTCGGGCATGACTTCGTTGCCGATGCCGTCGCCGGCGATGACTGCGATGGAGTGAGGGGACACGGGCGGGCCTCTGGCTGATTGAACACCGACGATGGTACTGGAAACGCCAACGCATATAATCAGCCAATCCGTAACACCACCGTGCACATATCGTGAACAACAAACCGCTGCTCGACGACCTCCAGCTGTTCTGCACCGTTGTCCGCAAGGGCGGCTTTGCCGCCACTGCCCGCGAGCTGGGCGTCTCCAACGCCTATGTCAGCAAGCGCATCGCCCTGCTCGAAGCCAGCCTGCAAACCCGCCTGCTACATCGGACGACGCGCCGCGTCAGCCTCACCGAACAGGGCGACATCGTCCATCAGTGGGCCCAGCGCATCCTCGAAGACGTCGAGCAGATGGGCGAAGCCGTCTCCAGCGCCCGCGCCGAACCGGGCGGCCTGCTGCGCATCTGCACCAGCTCCGGCTTCGGCCGCAACCGCGTCGGCCCCGCCCTCTCCGCCCTCGCCCAGCGCTACCCGGCGCTGGAAATCGAACTGGAACTGCTCGACCGGCCGGTCAACCTGATCGACGAAGGCTTCCACCTCGACATCCGCATCGGCGCCGTCACCGAGCCGAACGTCATCTCCCGGCGCATCGCCCGCAACCGCCGCGTACTCTGCGCCGCACCCGCCTACTTGGCCGGCCACGGCGCGCCGCAGACGCTGGCCGAACTCGCCGGCCACCGCTGCATCGTCATCCGCGAACGCGACTTCCAGTTCGGCCAATGGACCCTGCACGGCCCGCACGGCGCCGAAGCCGTCCGCATCGGCGGCCCGCTCTCCGCCAACAACGGCGAGATCGTCCACCAGTGGGCCATCGCCGGCCACGGCATCATCCTGCGTTCGCTATGGGACGTCGGCCCGAGCATCGAGCGCGGCGACCTGGTACACCTGCTGCCCGACTACGCCCAGGACGTCGACGTCTGGGCCGTCACCCCCTCGCGGCTGTCCACCTCGGCCAAGGTGCGGGTATGCGTGGAGTTTTTGGAAGAGTGGCTGGGGCAAGCGGCCTGAGGATCGGTGCCCGCGTGAGCGGCCGGCCCACCGTTGGCGGCCCCAGCGCGATTCCCGAACCCGTCATTCCGCGTAGGCGGGAATCCAGATCACGAGCGGCTACGCTTGCCGATCTTCCTGACCGCCAGCGTAACCAAAAAGGGAAACTCCTCGTCGGCCGAGCGAACGATGCGCCACTCCGGGCCGATGGCCTTCGCCAGCCAGTCCGCCAGGGCCTCGATATCCACGGCTTCGCAGCGCAGATCGGCGAGCACGCCGCCCCGATCCTCGTACACCGGAAAGTCCGAGCACCCCAGTGGCTTGATCTCCTGCCCATAAACCCGGCACGACCGGCCCGCCTCGTCATAGGCCGGACAGGGCTTGCTATGGACGTAGTAGAGCCCGTTCCCCTCCCTGATCTCCTGCGGACCTTGACCCGAGGCGAGCCGCCGGTCGAACGCCTCGCGCGACTCGTCGAGCCTCCAGAACACCTTGACCTGCTTCCACTCCAGCTCGAGAACGAGCTTATCGAGACGACAGCAGGGCTTGGCGCACGTCGGGCAGTGCGGAATCACGGCAGCATCCTGATAGGCGGCAGCCGTAGCGGCAAGCTCCTGGGCGAGGAGACGGCGGGGTTCCCGGGTGCTCATTGAAGGGCAAACAGGGGAAATGCGGAGGATTGAAGGACGCGGATCATCGGTAAGTAGTATCACGATCCGAGGGCGGATCAGGTCAATTTTTGGGGTTGCTGACAATGGCAGCTTCACCGCATGAAATCAACCGCCTCAGGCAGAGCTGAATCGCCTCGGTTTTTCTAGACACTCTGCAGCCGGCTGAAATATTGGTTTTCGAACCCTACCGAGAAACGTCGTTTGTCCATCGGCGATGCTCTCGTAACAGAACTCGATTTCTCTTCTTGACAGGTGAGTTTTCGTTTTCTACGATTGGGTACGTGGGAAGTTTTCCCACATTCCCAAAGGAGACGAAAATGAAAACCTCTTGGATTGCAACGCCAGTCGTGGCGACTACCGCGCTCTTCCTTGCACTCAACGGAACATGGGTCAGTGCAGCAGGAGCTGACGACATCAACGCCGCTGGTCTAAAACTGCGGGGCGACGGCACGATCGATGACCGCCAACCCGGCACCCTTCACTCCCTTGACGATCTCGTGGACGGGGTGAAGTTGCGTGGCGACGGCAGCGTGGATGACAGTCAGCCTGGAGTTCCAGCCGCGAACGACAACCTTGTCGCCGGCGTCAAGTTGCGGGGTGATGGCAGCATTGACGACAGCCAACCGGGCGTCACTGCCGGAAACGATAACCTTGTCGGCGGCGTCAAGTTACGCGGCGATGGCAGCGTGGATGACAGCCAACCGGGCGCGACTGCCGGAAACGACGACCTTGTCGACGGCGTCAAGTTGCGCGGCGATGGCAGCATTGATGATAGTCAGCCCGGCGGCGCGATGCCGGTACGCACGATCGAGACTACAGTTAATGAAGATGGATCGACCACGACTACGGAAACACGCACTTTGGCTGCGACCGGCAATGCGCCGGCACGCACCCGGATCATTGAAACCACGCGCGACGCAGACGGAAATCTGCTTACGAAGACACGCGTGGATACGCGCACCAATGCGGACGACATCGTGTTGCGCGAGCGCACCACGACTATCGAAGTGGTTGACGGTGTAACCACACGGGCTCGCTCAGAAATTCGCCGTAACGATGCCGGCGAGATAATCCGGAGCCGGGATCGTGTGCAGGTAATCGACCGCCCAGAACGCGCAGGACCGGTGGAGCGGGCTGGACGAGCTGAACGCCCCGAGCGGGCTGCACGTCCCGAACGAGTCGAACGTGTCGCGCGAGTCGAACGCCCTGAGCGAGTCGAACGCCCCGAGCGCGTCGAACGCCCCGAGCGCGTCGAACGCCCCGAGCGCGTCGAACGCCCCGAGCGCGTCGAACGTCCCGAGCGCGTCGAACGTCCCGAGCGCGTCGAACGTCCCGAGCGCGTCGAACGTCCCGAGCGCGTCGAACGTCCCGAGCGCGTCGAACGCCCTGAGCGAGTCGAACGCCCCGAGCGCAGCGGTCGCGGCTAAGGGACTCGGGCGGGGGAGTCGTGCATGGAAATTTTTCCCACGCAGATCTAGAATACAGATCGTTGCTGTCAGGATCTTTGCACATGACCTCCCCCGCCCCACCGGAATCTTTGCTTCGAGCCCTTCGACATGTCATGCGCCCGATCGTGCGCCTGATGTTGAGAAAGGGGATTACCTATACGTTCTTCTCCAATCTGCTCAAGGGGCTTTTCGTCGAGGTGGCGAACAAGGAGTTTCAACTCGACGCAAAGCCCCCTACCGACAGCCGCATCAGCCTCATCACGGGAGTACATCGCAAGGATGTCCGACGGTTGCGCGCCATCGACGACGAAATAGCGGAGCAGTTGCCCAAATCAATCTCGCTGGGTGCGCACCTAGTCAGCACGTGGCTGAAGACACCACCGTTCTGCAAGTGTCAAGGAACCCCTCTGCCGCTACCGCGATTGGCCAGCACCGGAGGAGAACATTCGTTTGACGGGCTCGTTGCCCACGTAAGCACCGACATTCGCGCCCGTGCCGTTCTTGACGAATGGGTGCGGCTTGGGATCGTAAGGGTGGATGAGCAGGACATGGTTCACCTCGAGACGGCGGCTTTCGTTCCGCAGAAGGGCTTCGAAGAGAAAATCGCCTATTTTTCACACAACGTTCACGACCATGCCTGTGCTGCTGTGCACAATCTGACCGCAGACGGGCCCGCATTCTTCGAGCGCAGTGTGCATTACGACGAGCTCTCCGTCTCAAGCGTGGAGGCCTTGCGTCGTGCGGTTGGAACGGATGGCATGCAGTTGCTGATCGCACTGAACGGCCTCGCCGCGGAGTGTGAAGCTCGTGATGCAACCCACGCAGACTCGGGCGCCCAACGCATAACGATCGGCCTCTACATGTACGCCGAGGCCAGCGGTGAGAACAACAATCAGGATACGACGACATGAGCAACCGTATTCGTGGCTTTCGCGCATGCACCGCTGGCTTACTTCTCTGCGTCGGCGTCCTTGCACACGCAGCACCAGCATGCGTAGACCCGGGGGGCATCGGCGGAACCGGAGCACCCCAAAATGGCGGCATTGGCGGCACAGGTGCTCCTGTCATTGAGCGCGGTATCGGGGGCACGGGAGCGCCACTCACCGAACATACGGAATCCGGCATCGGCGGAACCGGGGCTCCCCTGGCACAAGTACCGGGAGGCATCGGCGGCACCGGCGCACCCGTCGGCCACGAAGGGGAAGCAGGGACGGGAATCGTCGGAACGATCACCGGCTTCGCATCGATTTGCGTCAACGGTGTCGAGGTTCATTTTGCTGATGACGTCCCGGTGACGATTAACGGCGTACCGGCGATAAGTGGCGAACTGGCGGTCGGCCAAGTAGTTGCCGTGGAGGCCGGCGTGTCGCGTCGCGGACTCGAAGCCCGCAGGATCTCGGTGCTCAATGCGCTTGAGGGACCGCTCACGGCGCTGCCGCACGGCGCCGAACCGATGCGGGTGATGGGGCAGCCGGTGCGGCTTGCCGCCAACATACAGATCGAGGCGGGTCTCGTGCCTGGCCAGACGGTGCGCGTCAGCGGCTTGCGCGGCGCCGGGGGCGAGATCGTCGCAACCCGGGTGGATCGGGCTCCTGATCAGCAGCGGGCGAGTGCCATTGGCACGATCGATCGTCAGGGCTCGCTTCATGGCCTGCCACTGAGCGAATTGCGCAATCCGCCTAGCACCATGGTTCTCGTGCGGGGCACCTGGTCAGGGCAGGCTCTGGCGGTCGAACACAGTCGTCCTGATCCGGACATTCCCTTTGCCGGACGAGTGCGCGGGGCCATCGTCGAAGGGTTAGTCCACGCTCGGACCAATTCTCACCTCGCCATTGGTGGTTTCACCGTGGTACTCGATCGCGGCACGCAATTCGCCGAGGGCGAGCGAGAGCACCTCGTCGCCGATCGCCGCGTCAGGGTACACGGTGTCTTCAGCGGCTCACGGGAAATCAAGGCGACCCGTATCGAACTTGTCCGTCCCGATCAGGGAGGCGGCAAGCGAGGGCACGGCGAGGGAACGGGATCCGGCTCCGAAGACGATCCGGCTGACGACGACAAGAAGCGGTCGCGGACTGACGACGACGGCGAAACAGAAATCCGCATAGAGAACCGAACCGAAACTTCGGAAGAGAAAATTGAACGCAGATTAACGTCAGATGGCGAACTCGAACGGGAGAAGATCGAAATCAGGAACGAGAGTGCGAGCGGCGAACTCGAACGCCGGGTGCGAATCGAGACTCGCGAGTCGAACGGCACCCTCGAGGTGCGCGAGCGGATCGAGCTATTCGATCAGACAGGTCGGGTGGATCGCATCGAACGCGTCGATCAGGTTGCGCGGCCTGACAAAGTCGAGCGCCAAGAGAAAATCGAACGCCCGGAGCGGGTGGAGCGACCGGAGAAAGTAGAACGACCCGAGAAAGTGGAGCGCCCAGAAAAGGTCGAGCGTCCGGAGAGAATAGAACGAAGTGGCAAGGATCGCTGAATCTGGATACAGTCAACCGCAGTCATATTGCTTAAGTTTCTTGCCGAGCATTCGGTGAGATAGTTTATTGTTTTAATACCTTAATTTGGGGGGCTTCATGAAAAACTCATCCGTACTGCTGTCGGGCCTTGCTGCACTCTTATCCCTTCCTGCGACGGCGGGAGAGGTTACCGTAACGACCGGACTCGACTATTCGAGCGGCAAGTACGGCACGAGCGAAACCAGTGAAATCTGGTACATGCCGATTGCGGCGAAATACGAAACCGGCCCCGTAACGCTGAAACTGACCATTCCGTATCTGCGCATTACCAATGCGGTGGTCGACCAGGACGGCGTGCCGGTATCGAACTGCGGGGGCACCAAGTCCGGGATGGGCGACATCTCCGCAAGCGCAGGATATGCGCTGCTCGATGGCACTCAAGGGGGCTGGTTGCTCGATGCCGTCGGCAAGGTGAAACTTCCCACCGCCGAGAACGACTGCCTTGGCAACAACAAGACCGACTACTCCCTGCAGTTCGATGTCGCGAAGAGCTTCGGTTCGGTAACAGGGTTCGGCACCCTCGGCTGGAAAGACATGGGCAATTCGGATTTCCGGAATCCGTACTTTGCATCGCTCGGGCTCGCGGCCAAGGTCGCCCCAGCGACCACTATCGGCACCACCTATGACTGGCGGCAAAAACTCACGTCGAGTGGAGATCCAGTCAGCGAGGCCTCAATCTTCCTGAGCCAGAAGTTGAGCAATGAATGGAAGCTGCAGGTTTACGCCGTCAAGGGCTTCTCGGACAACAGTCCGGACCATGGCGGTGGGGTCATGGTCAGCTACATCTACTGATCCAAGCGTAGCTCATCAGGGACGGCGCTAGTTTCCCGCCTATTCTGTGCCGTCCCGATGCATAGCAGCAAATGGGGTTTCTTGGCCTGGACGGGACGACTAGGCAGCAATCGTCCCTGAAATCGCTGCCTCCTGACCAATTTGCACAGGCCATCGGCTATAACCGGTGATGATTTGATACCGGCTATTGGCAGGTAAGGAGGCCAATGTCAGCCATGGCCGATTAGTGTGAATTGCCCCTCCGGCAGCTTCCAAAGTGCAGTTGCCGTTCAAGTGACGGCACTCCCGGTGCATCGACCGGCAGCGGTTGACCGAAACCTCCTGTTGTTTCGTTGGCTAAATCCAGCCTTCAAGAATTGGATTTACCCTGATCGACCACATCCGCGGCTTGCAACTGTGCTTCCTCCGCGTCCTCAAGCGACGGACGGCTTGGCACACCACAGCGGCCCCGCTTGCAACTTCCAGGCGGCGCAATCTCGATGCCTTCTTCGGTCATATTTTTTACCAGCAGATAAAGTCCCGCCACGCCAGCAACCAGAAAAATGAGGGCGACGATTATTGCGAACATGGCAAATGCTCAGAAGTGTGGGGGGCTGAAACTATACCGCGGACGTCACATTTACCGACTGCCTGTGATGAGCGCTCAAGGCTGCAGGGCCGATGAGCAACACATTGCTGCCCACGCACGACTGATGAGGAAAGGGCTGGAATGGTTTAGGGTTGTTGGGGAAAGCTGACTGTCAGCGCTTTATGTAGGGGGTTAGCAGACCCTATGAGCAAGGGGCGCAAGTACAAGCCGCTCAAAGTCAGTGTGGTGTGGTGTTGAAGGTTCAAACGAAAGTACGCCAGCCTGATTTCATCTCTTTATGAGGTAGCCCGACGTCAATGGCTATAGGTGTAGCTAACCCGGTCCGAGATATTGCCCCCCCCCCGCCATGCAAGAGTCGCAAACGGCGCCTGGAGGAAGGAGAGGAAACCCGCTTGATCGTTGCGCTCAAGGCAAGCCGCAACCCTGCAATGCTGACTCTGGTTCAGTTGGCGATCGAAACAGCCATGCGGCAGGGCGAACTGCTGAAGATGCGCTGGGAAGATCTCGAGCTTCATGATGACCATGGCACAGCCTACTTGCATGACACCAAGAACGGCGAGGATCGCGTAGTGCCTTTGCCGGCCAAGGCCATATCTCTAATTCGCCAGCTACCGCGGCCATCCGACGGCGGCCGCGTATTCCCGATGACCAAGTACAGCATCCGGACCGCATGGGACTATGCCTGCAAGCGCGCCGCGATATCGGGATTACGCTTCCATGATCTTCGTCACGAAGCGACCAGCAGGCTGTTCGAGTTGGGCCTCGATCGAGTCGAAGCAGCGGCCATTACGGGTCATAAAACACTCCAGATGTTGAAGGATTACACCCACCTTCGAGCCGCGAAGCTGGCCAAAAAGATCAATGCAAGACAGGCAGAAGAACTCGCCGATTCCGTCTAGCCAGTTTGCCCAGCGCAGCAATCGATCAGGTGGCGGCTGTGAGAATCGGCTTGTGACATTGGTGCAACGACTCGCGAATATAGTGATCACCGATTCCAGACTACACCGTGAACAGCGCCATCGTCTGATTCAAGCGGGCCGCCGCGCCGTCCAAATCGGAGGAAACGGTGGCGCTGAGCGCGCCCGCGGCGCAGTTTTCCTCACTCATCCGGGCAACGGCGGAGACGCGCTCGGAGATGTCGCTAGCCGCCCTGTTCTGCTCGATGATCGACGCCGAAACATCTTCGATGGCGCTCGCGGCCAGGGTGGTACTGGCCTGTATCTCATGGACGTGCCGGGCAGCGTCTTCCGACAGCCTCTGCCCGCCCGCTGCGCGTTGCACGACCGACTCCATGGAGCCGACCGCGACGCGCGTCGCGTCCTGCATGGTGACAACCTTTTCATCGATCTCCTTGGCCGATGCTGCGGTCCGCTCGGCCAGCTTGCGTACCTCGTCGGCAACGACAGCGAAGCCGCGCCCCTGCTCGCCGGCCCGGGCAGCTTCGATGGCCGCATTGAGGGCCAGCAGGTTGGTCTGGTCCGACAGATCCTTGATCACCTGGACGATTCCGGAGATGCGATCCGAGTCGCCTTCCAGGGCGCTGACAGCAGTACCCGCCGCGGCAATCTGCAGGGCAATCTGGTCGATCTCGGCGGCCATGGCCTTGATCGATGCGGCGCCGGAAATGGCCTCGCGGTTGGCCCCTTGAGAACGCTCCAAAGCCTCGCAGGCACTCGCCGAAATATGGGTGATCCCATGCAGCATCTGCCCCACCGCCGTCGCCATCGAGCTCGCCGCCTCGCTCTGCCGGCTGGAGGCCTCGGCCACCCGTGAGGACACGCCGGAGGCCTGGCGGGACGACTCGCCGATGGTTTCCGCCTCCGCCATGACATCGCGCAACGATTGCTGGACGCACTGCAACAGCGTATTGAGCGCATCGGCCGTATGGGCAAGTTCATCCCTGCCTCCGATCTCGGCGCGCAGGTTGAAATTATTGCTCTCGGCAATCTGCGTAATGGTCTTGCGCATCGACTCCAGCGAGCCGACGACACTGCGCGCAATCATGAAACCCAGAATGCTGATCAGCACACCGGCGACGACGACCGCACCGAGCGTGGTTCGCGTCGCAATGCTGGCAACGTCGTCGGCATCGGCCTGAGCCGCCGCGCCATCACTGATGCTGGTCGCCACCAATTTACTCAGTTGCGCATCGAGCGTGGCATAGGAAGTCCCCCAGCGTAGAGCGGAAGACTCGAATTCCGGGAAGCGGGCGCGGAACGCATCCCAGTCGCGGGATTCGACCAGTTCCCGCGTCAGCGCAACCTGGCGCTCGTCGAAGCGGGAAAAATCGTCCCACATCGGGCGGATTTCCTGCCACAGGCGTTCCTGCTCGTCGCTCTTGGTCAGGACGTCATAGTCCTGATAAGCCCGTTTCGCCTTCTCTCCCGCCTCGACGAAGCGCTCGAGGATGCCTTCGAAGATTCCCTTGCTCTCGGCCAGCAACTCGTTCCTGTCCTGCACGAGGGCTTCGAATTTGTCGATTTTCCAGGCAGCGCCTTCCTGTACGGCAACGATGGCCTCCAGGCGCGAGGTCCGGAGCATTGACAGATGCTTGACGGCCGCAAGGCTCTGGTCGCTGACGGCATGCAGCGACAACGACATCCGCTCCAGTCCGTGCCAGCCGAATAGGCCGACAAATACCAGCGCGGCAATCGAGAGCCCGATTAGCAGATTCAACTTGCTACGAATGCTGATCTTGTTCAAATCCATACCCCTTAGCAAACAGCCCATGCAGGCAAAAAGGGGCAAAGATATCGTACGCCTCAATACCAGTCCAGCCTTACTATCGCGTTGGCACTGCCCACTCGCCGAAACAAGCGGCCTGCCGTTCCATGGCCGGACGCGACTCCCTGCAGCCCTGCCCCCCACCGCAGCAAGCATCGCAGCAAACTACGAGCAGGCCATCAAACGAAGGCCACTAGCGCATTTCGGTGCAGCAAACCAGCTCCGCGGTCACTGTGCTGTATGAGCACCGGGCGTAGCTGGCGATCTACCAGCCATGTGCGCACCAAGTAAAAAAAGGCGAAGCAAAACTGGAAACATTGCGTATTGTATGGTTGAATACCTTTAAGACGATTTCCTCCCGACGCGTTCCACGATCCAACAAGGAGCCGAAGGAGCGACCGTCTATATCACTTGCCGCAACCTCACGGCCGGGGCCGGGGTTCAGTTCACACATCAGACCATCCAGTGGGAGGCCATATGGATTCATCCATCGCCAGCAAAACAATCGATACACCGATCGACATCAGCGGCAAAGACCCGAGCATCGTCGTCAAGACGTGGTTCTTTATCGGCTGCGTATCTTTCATCTTCATGGGCTGGGTCATCTTCAACTGGGTGACCGCCCCCTACTTCGGCCGTACGGTTCTCCCGCCGGATGTCGACGTTCCGCTGCAGTTCAAGATCGGCGGCCATGCCGTCGAAATCGGCATGAGCCTGGTCTGGATGTATTTCATCTACACCCAGCTGATCAAGCCGATTCGCCAGACCGGCCAGCCCAACACCCTGGGCCTGCTCGGCATCGCCTTCTTCTTCGCGATCTTCTGGGATCCGTCGATGAACTTCATCCAGCAGGGCTGCGTATACAACCCCTACCTGTTCAACATGGGCTTCCTCTCCGCCGAAATCCCCGGCTGGATGAGCCCGAACGCCGAGCGCCTGCCCGAGCCGCTGCTCGCCTGGGCCGGCGGTTATCCGGGTTTCCTTATCTGGGGCTGCCTGTTCGGTCTGGCGGCAATGCGCTGGACCAAGGCCAGGATGCCCGGCATCAACAACGTCAAGCTGGCCATCATCGGCGTGTTCGCCACGATGGTGTTCGACACCGTGCTGGAAATTCTGCTTATCCGCGTCACCGGCATCTACGCCTATCCGGGCGCCGTCCGTTCGCTCAGCCTGTGGGGCGGTCACTGGTACCAGTTCCCGATCTACGAAGGCATCTTCTTCGGCGGCTGGTGGGGACTGTGCACCGTCCTGCTCTATTTCAAGGACGACAAGGGCCTGACCTGGGTCGAGCGCGGCGTCGAAAAGATCGACATGTGCCGCCGGTCCAACTTCCGCAAGGGCATGATGCGGGCGATCGCCGTCGTCGGCTTCTGCCAGGTCATCGAACTGTTCATCTACGTCATGCCGATGTCGCTGATCACGGCCAATGCCGATCCCTTCCCCGATGACACGCCGGCCTTCTTCACCGTCGGCACCCGCATGTGCGGCCCGGGCACCGGCACCGCCTGCCCGCGTCCGGACCTGCCGATCCAGCGCCGGACCGATCTGGAGAAGTATTCCAACTCACCGCGCTACAGCCACGAAGAGGCGATGAAGCGGGTCGAGGACAACTTCGGCAAGAACTGAGACCCAGCTCTCCAGCCGACCGACCGGAAATGCGGGCCGTGTGCCCGCATTTCCGGTTCACGGCCACCATGCCATCGCCCACCCACACGAGACAACATCATGACCATGCCGCTGCAGCACCGCTTCATCGAAACCAACGGTATTCGCATGCACATCGCCGAACAGGGTCAGGGGCCGCTGGTGATTCTTTGCCACGGCTTTCCCGAATGCTGGTACGTCTGGCGTCACCAGATCGAAGCCTTGGCTGCGGCCGGCTATCGCGTCGTTGCCCCCGATCAGCGCGGTTACGGCCTGACTGACCGGCCAGAGAATATCGACCAGTACCACATCCTCAACCTGACCGCCGATATCGTCGGCCTGGTCCACGCCCTCGGCGAAGAGACGGCGACCATCGTCGGTCACGACTGGGGTGCCGTCGTCGCCTGGACCTGCGCCGTCCTGCGCCCCGATGTTTTTCCGGCCCTCGGACTATTGAGCGTTCCCTACTTCGGCTACCACTGGAACGAGCCGCAGCCGACCCGGGCCATGCGTGAAATGGCCGGTGACAAGGAGTTTTACCAGCTTTATTTCCAGGAGCCGGGCAAGGCCGAAGCCGAACTCGAAGCCGACATCCGCAAGAGCCTCAAGATGTTCTTCTATGCCGCCTCCGGAGATGCCCTGCCGGAGGAGCGCTGGCGGTTCATGTTCGAGAAATCGGAGACCCTGCTCGACACCGGCGGCCAGCCCAAGGCCCTGCCCGCCTGGCTCAGCGAAGGCGACCTTGAAGTCTTCGCCAAATCCTTCGAAATCTCCGGTTTCCGCGGCGGCCTCAACTGGTACCGCAACTTCGACCGGATGTGGGAGCTGACCCGCTCCCTCTGCGGCGCGAAGATCCATCAGCCCTCGCTGTTCGTCGTCGGCGCCCTCGACGTCACCATGGCCATGTACTACCCGCAGTACGAGGCACTTGGCGAGACCATGCCCGGCCTGCGCAAGAGCGTCGTCATGCCGGGCGTCGGCCACTGGATACAGCAGGAACGCCCGGCCGAAGTAAACGCCCTGCTGATCGAATTCCTCGCCGGCCTGGCGCACTAGCCCAAACGAGCAGCACCCCGAAAAAGGATTGACCATGACGTTGCCGACACTGAAAACCGGATCGCTCCGGGCCAACGGCCTCGACTTCCACTACCTGGAAGCGGGCGAAGGTCCGCTGGCGCTCTGCCTGCATGGCTTCCCCGACTCACCGATGACCTGGCGGCATATCCTGCCCGCCCTGGCGGCCGCCGGCTACCGGGCCGTCGCCCCGTACATGCGCGGCTATGCGCCGACCGAAGTACCGTCCACACCGGCCTACGACGGCAGCGTTCTGGCCAGCGATGCCAATGCGCTGCATCAAGCGCTCGGCGGCAAGGAAGATGCCGTGCTCATCGGCCACGACTGGGGCGCCCTCGCCGCCTATGGCGCGGCACTGATGGACCCGGTGCGCTGGCGGCGCTGCGTGACGCTGAGCGTGCCGCCGCTGCCGGTCTTCGGCCAGGTCGCCTTCGACTATGCCCAGATCAAGCGCTCCTTCTACTTCTGGTTCTTCCAGATGAAGATCGCCCCGGCTGCCGTCGCCGCCAACGACCTGGCCTTCATCGACGGCATCTGGGCCGACTGGTCGCCGGGCTACGATGCACGCGAGGATCTGGCCTACGTCAAACGCTGCCTCGGCGCCTCGGAAAACCTGGCGGCCGCGCTCGGCTATTACTGGGCCAACATTTCGCCGCAGACCTTCGGCATCGTCGTCGATCCGCAGCCGGCGCTGGCCCAGCCGCTGCTCTACCTGCACGGCAGCCGCGATGGCTGCATCGCCCTCAGCGAAAAGGTCGTCCAGGCCGTACCCGCCTACGGTGCCAGCGGCTCGAAGGCGGCGATCATCGCCAACGCCGGCCATTTCCTGACTCTCGAACAGCCGGGACCGGTCACCGCGCAGATTCTCGACTTCATCGGTCAGCCGGGCCAATGAACGCAGCGAACGAAATCTATCTGCAGCCTGCCAGGCTGATCGAGAGCGATGACCCGGCGATCATCGCCTTCGCCCATGAAGCCGCCGACGCGGCCGGCGACGATATCGGGCGTGCCATCCGCCTCTACGGCGCGGTGCGCGACCAGATTGCCTACGATCCCTACGACCGGCTGACCGAGCCGGAAAGCTGTTCGGCCCGGCGTGCCCTGGCTCGTCAGCGCGGCTTCTGCATTCCCAAGGCCGCACTCCTCGTCGCCGCCGCCCGGGTACTGGGCATTCCCGCTCGCATCGGCTTTGCCGATGTGCGCAACCACCTGGCTTCCCCTCGCCTGATCAAGGCCAACAACGGCGACATCTTCCGCTGGCACTCCTACGCCGAGCTGTTGCTCGCCGGCAACTGGGTCAAGGCGACGCCGGCCTTCGACCTCAGGCTATGCCGCCAGGCCGGAATCGCGGCGCTGGAATTCGATGGTCGTCACGACTCGATGTTCCATGCCTACGATCAGCGCCAGCGCCGGCACATGGAGTACGTGCTCGATCGCGGCCACTTCGCCGGCGTGCCTTTCGAGGCCGTCCTCGCCACCTGGCAGACGCACAGCCCGGGCGTACTCGACGAGAGCTATCTCGCCGGCGCGCGCAGCTTCATCGAGGAAGTGAACAAGCCGAGCGCCTGAGCCTCCAGGGCCACGCGCTCGGCGCCGCTCAGGTCCGGGTGCGGTACAACCAGCCCAGCCAGAGAATCGCCAGCACGATGTCGGCCGTGGCGAACAGCACCACGCGCCCGGACAGCACACCGAACAGCCACTGGCCGACGAACAGCAGGTAGGCGGCGCCCTTGATCAGGCCGCCCACGGCCAGCAGCGGCCGGTCGATCGCCGGCTGTTGCGCCAGCCAGCCGTAGGCGAGGCCGAGCGAGACGACCATCAGCGCCGCCACCCCGGTATGCAGCGGCGACGATGAAGCGGTGAAGCCGGCCAACTGCCCCAGCGCATTGTCGGGAAAGACCAGCAGCCAGGCTGCCCCGAGGTTGAAGACGACGCTCAGACGCAGGCTGTGGCGAATCAGTTTCTCGGAGATCAAGGCAGGCCTCTCATCCATATCGTTCGGTTGGCGGCCGGGAGCCGCCACGCGATCAATGCAGTTCGGGAGCTTTGTCCGCCCGGTACACATCGCCCATCTGGGTGAAAGCCACCAAGAGGTCAACCTCGCCTTCTTCGATCCGCTTGACCATATGCTCGAGTCGGTCTTCGACGAACTCGGCGGTGATGCCTTTGTCTTCGCCGGCGGTGACGTAAACGATGTCCCAGTGCTGCCCATTCTGGAGGGATTCATCGAGCATTTCGACAAAATTGCTCACCTTGGACAGCGGCTTGTCGGTGTACATCACCGGCCTGATGGTAAAGCTGCCGGCCGAGGCCTGACCGGTCAGGATTTCGTCCTCGGTGGCGAATTCCTTTTCGGCAAACACCAGGTAGAGGCGTTGGGGAACGCCCTTTTCCCGAGCGAGGTTGAGGAACAGGTCAAAGTCTTTTTCGTCCATGATTTTCTCTGAAGGTTTCTGTTTGTGGGAAGGCAGACACGTCGGCCGGCTGCTCCGGACCGATCGGGCTTGCCCCAGTGGTTGGCCGATCAGTTTTTTTGGTGATCAAGAGAGCTTCCCGCGTGGACATCAGCCGCGCCCGATCCATTGCATCGCCACGATCATGGCAACACAGGCGGCAATCCAGGCCTCGAAGATCAGGCGCCAGCCGAGCGGCGCCACCTTCAGTTCCATGAAATGCAGGAACACCAGGCGCGCCTTGAACAAGGCGAACAGCATCACGCAGACCACGGTCCAGCGCCCGGCACCGTGATTCTCGGCCAGCGCCCAGCCGGCGATGGTGGCGCACACCAGCACCAGCCAGATCACGGTGAGTTTGCGGCTGGCGTTCATCAGGCCGATCTCCCCAGCAGATAGAGCATCGGGAACAGCACGATCCACAGCAGATCGACCATGTGCCAGTAGATGCCGCCCGACTCCAGCCAGACCATGAAGGATCCTGCGAGCTCACGGTCCCTGGCCTGCATCCAGAGCATCAGCAGGACACCGATGCCGACCAGGAAATGTAGGAAATGAATACCAGTCAGCGCGAAATAGAACATGAAGAAATCGTTGCTCAGCATGGTGATGCCATGCCCGATCTTGGCGCTGTACTCGATGAACTTGGTCACCGCGAAGCCAGCACCGACCAGCATCGCCAACAGCAGCCAGCGGCGCAGGGCTAGGCGGTTGCCGTGCCGCGCCGCCTCGACCCCGAGCGCAACCAGCCAGCTGCTGGTGATCAGGATCAGGGTGTTGAGCAGACCGAGATTGGCATCCAGCTGCAGCGACGACTGGTCGAACAAGGCGACCTGCCGACCGCGCTCGGCCATGAACAGGACGAAAAACAGGGCGAAGGCCAGCACATCGGCCGTGATGAAGGCCCAGATCGATGGCACTTCGCCCCGGGGTTGCTGCTCAGGCATTCGCTTTCAAGCCGTAGGCGATGCCGTTGCCCGGGAAGACCAGCGTGCCCGCCTTGTACTCCTGCTCCAGCCGGGCAATGGCCTTGAACAGGTAGTAGGTGACGAAGAGCATGTAGAAGAAGTAGATCGAGTATTCGACCCAGAAGTTGAGCAGCCCGTTGCGCGCGAAGACGCCATGCTTGAAGAAGGGCATGATGTCCTCGGCAATGAACATGAAGCCGCCCCAGATCGAGTACCAGCACAGCCATTTGGGGATCAGCGGCGTCTTCCGCCGGTCGCTCAGAAAAATGGCGCCCATGGCGATCATCTGCATGGTCGTCACCGAATAGCAGATGCTGATGGTCAGCCAGCTCATGTCGTACAGCAGCTGGATACTGCCCGGATCCAGCGTGTCAGGGCGATAGGTGCCGGCGAGAATGAAGACGCAGCACATGTAGATCGGAATCACCGTCAGGCCGGCGCCCCACAGTTGCAACTTGGAAAGGACCCGGTTACCGCCCTCAAGGGTTTCCATCACCTTGGTGATGCCAAGGCCCCACATCATGTAAGTGGGCGCAAAGGTCATCGCCCCAACCATGCCCAGGCGCATCTGATTGGCATGCTCCTGGAAGTGACTGGCCATCTCGGCGGCGGTCAGGCTCGGCGCCAGCGGCGGCACATTGAAGCCGAGGATGCCCCAGAAGCCGAAATAGCTCAGCAGGAAGACGGGTCCGGCGGCAAAGCACAGGCGCCAGTACTGGAAGGGATTGTTCATGATCGATTTCTCCTGGAATCAGTTCGGATGCTCGCGATTGCCATCCTCCATTCAGGCTTTAGCTGGCCTGTCGCGGAAGCACCAAACGCATGCGTTGGCACAGTATGGTCCGCGACGAAACGCCATCCTCCCCGACGAAAGGATGGGGACGCCCGGCTCGACTCACCACCCACCCGGCGCGCGCGAGATCAGCTCTTCGATCGCCGGCAGGGTCTGCGGATTGGCCTCCCAGCCCTGACTGACCAACCAGGCTCGTTCGCGCAGCAGCTGTTCGCGGGAGTGCATGGCGATCGTTTCACTGACGTGCTTCAGGGACGAGAAATCATTCGCCGAATACATCGCTGTAATCAAGGCGCCGACGCGCTCGCGCAGGTCGAAATTGGCGGCTTCCAGTTCGCCGGGCTCTGCCCGTGCGCGCTCCAGCACATCGGAACCGGCTTCCGCACTGGTGACCAGCGCATGCCGCGCACCGTCGATGCCGGGCAGGTTGCGCGCCTGCTCCTGCAGCGCATTGGCCAGGGCCAACAAACCGGACAGTTCATCACGGTCATAGCGATAGATCAGCGGCAGATGCCGGGCCAGCAATTGCAGCATGCCGACAACCAGGCGTGCCTGTTCCTGGGCCAGCTTGTTGTGCGGATCGACAGCCGGCAGGACGACATCGAGCATGGCCTTGATCACGGTTTTGATTTGAAGTGCGGGACGCAGGTCCATTTACAGCACCTCCTCGAGTTGTCTTCTGAGTTCGTCCAGCAGCGTGTAGGAAATACCCGAAAGCCAGGCGACGAGGACATCCTGGTGCGTTTTGCCGTTGCGCGTTGCACGACACCCCGTGGCCAGGCAGATCGCCACGCACTTATAGTTGTTGAACAGTTCGTAGTACCGCAGGGTGGCGGAGCAGACGGAGAGTCCGGAAGATTTCTCGTAAGCCGCGAAAAATTCCTCTCGCGGCATCAGGCCGCCGACCAGGAAGGTTTTGCCGTCCTCCGCAAGGTGACCGAAAGCCTCCTTGGTCGCCCAGCACAGATCCTCATGACGATCGCCGAGATAGGACAGCTCCCAGTCCAGCCAGGCGGATATCCGGTTGTCTTCTTCGGTGAACAGAAAATTGCCGACGCGGTAATCACCATGGATCAACGAGACATGGTCGAGCGCCGGCATGTTCTTGCGCAGCCAGGCCATCGTCAGGCGCATCAGCGGTACATCCTCGTTGATATCCTCCTCCCAGACACGCTCCCAGCGATTGAGTTGCCATTCGAGGGCCTGCGTCGGACCGGCCGGTTTGTCGAAAGCGTCGAGTCTCGCCTGACGCCAGTCGAAGGTATGCAGCTTGGCCAGATGCTCGACGTACTGCGCCCCCAGGGGTGCCCGCACGCTTTCCGGCATGAAGGTGCCGACACCGCTGACGCCACTGCTCGAGGCGCTCGGCTTGGCGACCCCGGGCGCAAAACCGTAGACGATCGCCGGATAGGGCAGAAAGCGGCCTTCCGCATCGACCCAGTAGGTCGGCGGCACCGGCAGATATCCCTCAACCGCCTTGATCACCTGATACTCGCGCAGGCGGCTCGTTTCGGTGATCGATTCCGACGGCTCCATGCGCAGGACCATCGGCGTCAGCGCCGGACCGACCCCGGGTTGATGCCACTTGAGCTTGAAGGCCATCTGCAGTTTCGAGGCGCCGCCGGACAACCAGTTGGCCTCGAGAATCTCGAAGGGCGCGTCTAGTTCGCTGCGGATCAGCGCCTCGGTGCCCTGGACCAGGGTTTCCAGGCTGACCGGCGCATACGGCGGGCCGGCCCGGCGCTGCAACTTGCGCGTCAGCACGCGGTCGATCTCCCTTTCGCAGGGAAAGCGCCGGCGCAGCTGCTCGATCCAGTCGTGCGTCGGACGGTCCTTGTCTATTCGATTCATCGTGTCTCCTCCTGAACTTCGCTGCTGCAACCGGCATCGTTGGCCGGCGGTGTTATTGCCCGCCCTCAGTAGCGGCTGCGGATCGCATCGCGATGCCGCGTCAGGTAGGCCCGGCTGAGGCCCATCTGCTGCACGCCGAAACCGGTCTTGCCCTCATGGCTGACGCGCATCGAGGCTTGCAGGTAGGTATTCGACGGATAGGGCGCCCAGTAGCAGCTATTGACCGTCGAATAGGTAAAACGGAATTTCTTGCCACGCACATCGGTGACCTCCAGCTGGCCGCCCATCGGGACCGCCTTGCGATATTCCTGCGAGCCGCTGGATTCCGTGACGCCGTAGAGCTTGCCGTCCTCCAGGATGTAGCCGCTGATATGCGGCCCCATCGCCGTCGTCCGCGCGATGTCGTGGCCGGTGAACAGGTGCAGCGTCAGCGCCTCGCCGAAGCTGGCGTGCCACCAGATGACCGAGGAATTCTCCCGCTCCGGGCGCGGCCCCCAACTGCGATCGCCGGTATCGACACAATCGACGACATAGCGTTTGCCACGTACGACCAGTTCGCCGGTGATCCGGTAGGTCAGTTCGTAATGCCCGGACCATGAACTGTCCCAGGCCGGGCCGTTGCGCTGCGTCGCCGTCGGATCCATGGCCGGATCGTTGATGTCGTAGGGTTCGTGCAGGCCGACGTAGTCAAGGCTGAAACGCGTATCGTCGATGCCTTCATAGCTCACCTTGTAGTGCTTCAGCGGCTCGACCGCCCTGATCGACAGGCCGTTCGGCAGCGAGAAATCCATCAGCGACTTCGGACAGGGCAGATGCTGCATGTTGTCGACGTAGAGCTGCTCTTCCCACAGGTCGGTGATGCGGTCCATCAGCGTGACGTCGCACATGCACACGCCCAGCATCGGGCGGGTGACGACATAGACGACGGCATTGATATTGGCCTCGGGCACGCAGAACGGCAGCGCGATGGTTTCCACCCACTGCCAGTGGGAGTCGGGGGTGAAATGGAAATCGCAGTCTTCGGGCTTGATCATCGGTGTCTCCTTTTCGCATTGATCCGTTTTTCGGCGCGGGGACAGAATCACCGAAGCGCCGTGAGTGCCATCCTCGACTTTTCCCGATCACCCGGAACCCCGCCTTCAGGATGGGTGCTGGCACTACTTGCCCAGCAGATTGAGCGCCCGGGCCCGGGCCAGTGCCGCCGAACGATTGGCCACGCCGAGCTTGCGATAGAGGTTCTGCAGGTGCCATTTGACGGTGGCCACCGTCAGCTGACTGCAATTCGCCAGTTCCTGGTTGGACAGGCCCATATCCATCAGCGACAACAACTCCACTTCGCGCCGGGTCGGCGTCGCCGACTGGCCGGCTTCGGCGTTCCAGAGCGCACTCTTGTCGTCCCGGGCCGGGTGATCGAGTGGCAGCTGGCGGCATATTTCGCCGAAGAAGGCCCGTTCCTCGGGCGTGGAAAATGACCAGGACGCGGCCACGGTGTTATTGACGATACTGGCGATCAACGGCCCCTGGTCGCGAAACGGCCGGACGATGCGGCGCCTGGCCGCGATGCCGATGGCCAGCACGAGTTCGCGCATCGCCGCCGCCGGTTCGTTGCGGCACAGGGCGATCCGCGCCTGCGCCAGCATCAGCTCGACCTGCCGGGCGGCCCGGCCTTCGCTGCGCGCCAGTTTGAGCTCGCGGCCGATGGCCGCTTCCGCCACCTTGATCTGGCCGGTGGCGATATCCAGATCGATGGCCGTTGCCGCGAACAGGTCGCGAAACGAGGCGATGGCGATCATCCTGGCATCCGGCCCGGCACCGCAGGTTTTCAACGGCCCCAGGCCGAGGTTGCGGGCTTCCTCGATGGCCTCCGGCAGCGCCCCCAGGTGCAACAGGCGCTGCACCAGATAGCAGGAAAGCATCAGCGACAGGCGCAGCGGGTAATTCCGGGTCAGCTCGCGCAGACGGGAAATGGACAGCAGTTCGTCGGTTTGACCATCCCACAGTTTCACCACCGCCTCGAAGCCACAGGCCGCCGTCTCCACCAGGCCGTGGCTGCCCGCCGTGCGCAGCCCCAGGCGCAACAAGTCGCGCGCCCGTTCGTCGAGACCCATCTCGACCGCGCATTTCATGCCGACCAGCGCCATCGAGCCACTGAGTCCGGCGTCGTCGCCAAGCGTCTGGCGAATCCGCAGCAGGCCCTTGTCGAACGCTTCGCCGGCCTGCCGGAAATCGCCCTGCGCCGACCAGACCAGCGTATTGATCAGGCTGATCCAGCCGATGCCGTAGGCCCCACCGGCCTGCAGCTTGTGCGACTCGGCCAGGTGCATGGTCTGGCGGGCCAGGGCAAGGTGAAAGGCATTGATCTGGCAGACCGCCCGGATGCAATACATCGACCCCAGGCTATGCGGATGATCGTCCCCCTCCCCGGCAAACCAGCGTTCCATGCCGCTCCGGGTGTCGGCGAGGCGATCGGTGAATAGATCGATGCAGACACGCAGATGATCGATGCGCCGTGCCAGGTTGCCTGGTGCCGGCGATTCCGGCTCCCAACTGCCTTCCAGACGGCGGACCAGGCATTCCAACTGCTGGCGACCGGCCTCGTAGCGGTGGCTGAAGACCAACGACCAGGCAAACCAGTACTCGCTCTCCCAGCCCAGCCGGACACCGGCAGCCTGGAGATGCTCCAGCCAGCGGATGTATTGCGGGATGTCGCCACGGTCGCGAACCGCCTCGGTCGCTGCCTGCTCGACCAGGCGGCTGGCCAGGATCATGTCGCCGGCGGCCAGCGCATAGTCCACGGCATCCGTCAGCTCGCCCGATTGCTCGCAACTGCCGGCCGCCCGGCGCAGAACCGCCTGGCGATGTGCCGACCCGAGCAGGCGCTCGGCCTCGTTGCACAGATAGGAGCGAAACAGGCCATGCAGCCGGTACAGCTTGCGCTGGCGATCGAGCGGAATGATGAAGACATTGCGCCGAAGGAGGAACTCGATGTGGCTGGCGGCCTCGCTGCTGCCGGTCGCCTGGCGCGCCAACTCGATGCTGAACGTACGCAGCGGCGCCAGGGCCAGCACGAAGGCGCGCAATTCCGGGGCAAAGCTGTCGAGCACATGGCGATTCAGCAAGGCGGCGATGTCCTCGTCCGAGCCGGAAAAGGTCTCCAGTGCCGCCCGCGGCTCGGCCGCATCGCTGAGAATGATCTGGGCCAGGCGAATGGCCGCCGGCCAGCCCTCGGTCTGCTGCAACAGCGCCTCGATGCCCAGGAAGCCGATCCGCCCGCCCAGTTCGGCGCCCAGCAGGGCATGGGTCTCGCCTTCGTTCAGACTCAGCTCGGCCAGGCCGATCTGGCGAATCAGACCCTGCAGCTTGGCCCGGGCGAAATTGAAGGGCAGCCGCGTCGAACTCGACCAAATGAAATGCACGCCTGCCGGCGCCCGGAAAATCAGGGTATCGAGCAACTGGCCGAGTGCTGGGTCACTGCAACTGTTCAGGTTGTCGATGAAGATGGTCGACTGCTCGGGCAGGCGGGCCAGACTGTCGAGCAGTCCGTCCAGCCTTAGCTCCGGCTGCCGATACCCGGGCAACAGCGCATGCAGCGGCGGCGCTTCCTCGCCGGGCACGCTAATCGCCTGTTCAAGGGCGCTCAGCACGCGATCCAGATCGCCATCGCGATCATCCAGGCCAATCCAGAAGCAGGGCCGCGCCAGTTCCTGCAAGCCGGCATACAGGCCGGCCATCAACACCGTCTTGCCATAGCCGATCGGCGCCACGACGCTAAGCACCCGTGGCCAGGCGGCGACGTCGGCCAGCAGTTCGTCGAGGAGCCGCGTGCGGATCGGCTGGAAGGCGTAATTGGGCGGCCCTTGCCGAAGCCTTTCGCCACGGCTGGCGCTCGCGGATGGCTGCGAACCCATCGCCTCAAGCCGCCCGGGCTGCCCTGCCCGCCTTGGCGGCAGCAGCGATGGCGCTCTCCAGCAGACGGCGCAGGCGCACCGGCATCTGCTCGCTACGATTGATCGCCAGATAGTTGGTGGCCCCGTAAACCCGCTCCAGGCGCTGTTCATCGGCATCGCTGCCGACGCTGATGCAGACGCAGGCGACGCCGCGGGCGTGGGCCTCATCGATCGCCTTGCGCGTATCGGCCACGGCGTACTCGCCCTCGTACTGGTCGTCGTAGGGATAGCCGTCGGAGATCAGCACGAGCAGTTTGTAGGGCGTACCGGCGTGCTTGTCGATCAGCTCGGTGGCATGGCGAATCGCCGCCCCGCTGCGCGTGTAGCCGGCGACCGACAAATGGCGCAGGCGTTGTTCGAGGTAAGCGCCCGGCGGTTCGTCGAAGCTTTTCAGGGTCTGGAAGCGAACCAGCGTCCGCCCCCAGGAATTGAAACCATGCATCGCCACGCGGTCGCCAAGCAACGCGAAGGCGCGGCACAGCTTCCACGCCGCATGGGCCTGCAGATCGAAGACCCGGGTGCCGTCACTGCTGTGCTCCAGCGTCGAACTCGAGGTATCAAGCAGGATCTGCACGCCGAGATCGCGGCGCGTCTTCAGGTTGGCTGCATAGACCCGCTCGTCGCCGCTGTGGCCGGTGCGCAGGTCGATGGCCAGGCGGATCATCTGATCGAGTACCAGATCGTCGCCCTGCGGCTGGCCGCGGTGGCGCTGGACGCCGAGGCACAGGCTGGCCAGCGCCCGCTGGAAGGCCAGGTCGCCGCCGCTCAGGGCGCCGGCGGCGAACAGCGGCTCGTCGGCGTGCGGCACGACTTCCTCGACGTTGACCCAGTGCGGACGATAGCGCCGGCTCGCGCAATCCCATTCGGGATAGCTATGGGCGCCGCTCTCCGCCTGCACGAAGGCACTGGGAATGGCGACGTCCAGGCTGGAGCGGATGGCCTGGGTGATATCGCGGACACGACTGGAGACCCGACCACTGACCATTTCCGAAGAACCGGCGACGCCGGAATTGGCGGCGTCCTTGTCGGGCGAGGACTTCATGTCCAGCACTTCCTGCATGAAGCGGGAGAAAAAGCCATCCTTGCCGAGCGGCGAAGACAGCAGTTTCCAGAACGAATTGCGGGTCAGCTGATCGTCGTCCTCGTCCTCCTGATCGTCGTCCATTTTCTTCAGCTGGCTTTCCAGCTGGGCCAGCTTCTGCTCGCTCATGGCCTGGCCACTGCCCTGCAGGCCCTTGCGCAGTACGCGCCAGGGCTGCAGCGTGCCGAACCAGTTCGGCGGTTCGGGCAGACGTCGGCCGCTGCGGGCGATCTCCAGCGAGGCTTCCGGGCTGGCCGATACGCAGCCGCTGCGGTAGGGCTGCAGGCGGGCGTGGACATGGGCTGGCAGGCGATCCTCGATCAAGCGGCAGCAGCGCTCGACTTCGAGCAGCAGATAGCGCTGGCGCAACTCGAAGCGGCCGACGATGCCGCGCAGCTGCCGGGCGGCCAGCGAGTGGCCGGCGAGCAACGCGCCCTGGATCATCAGCTCCAGCCGGCGATCCTCGACCCCGTCGTGCGCCGCCAGATAGAGCCGCTCGCCATCGGTATAGCTGAGCGCACCCGGCTGCAGCAGGTAGGTGATCGGCACCGGCCGACCGACGATCGCGGCAGCCAGCAGCCGAAGCGGATGACTTTCGGCGACCGAGGTGTCCATGACCGGCTGCGCTCAGTCTTGCAGATAGGTGGCGATGATCTCGCCCAGGCCGTGGGCGATCTCGCTATCGTCGGTCAGCGGCAGCAGCATCGCCGCCGTGGCCGCAGCCCGCGGACTCAGGCCTTCTTTCATCAGGCGGGCGGTGCTGATCAAGGTGCGCGTCGACGAGACCTCCGGCAGACTGCTGGCGTCGAGCTTGCGGATGGCGTTGGCCAGCCTGACCAGGTCGGTCGCCCCGGCCTGGTCGATGCCCGATTCCTGCATGACGATCTCGATTTCCTTGGCCGCCGGCGGGTAGCCCATCTCGATGCCGACCATGCGCTGCCGGGTGGACTGCTTCAGATCCTTGAGCACGCTCTGGTAGCCGGGGTTGTAGGAGACGACCAGCATGAAGCTGTCGGGGGCGCGCAGGCTTTCGCCGAGTCGTTCGATATTGAGTTCGCGGCGATGATCGGCCAGCGGATGGATGACCACCGTCGTATCGGCCCGTGCCTCGACGATCTCGTCGAGGTAGCAGATCGCTCCCTGGCGCACGGCACGGGTCAGCGGGCCATCGACCCAGACCGTTTCGCCGCCGGTCAGCAGATAACGGCCGACCAGATCGGCGGCGGTAATGTCCTCGTGGCAGGCGACACTGATCAGCGGCAGGCCAAGGCTGTGCGCCATATGCTCGACGAAACGGGTCTTGCCGCAACCGGTCGGCCCCTTGAGCATCAGCGGCAGCCTCTGCTTGTAGGCGGCCCGGAACACCTCGACTTCGTTAGCGGTGGGCAGGTAGTAGGGGCGCTCGCCGAGGGCGCCGCCATGGTGGATGGCATTCATCTCGTCTCTCTCTCAAGACGCCGGGGGCTAGCGGCCGGCGCCATCTGCCAGCAAGGCGGCCCGCTCGCCACTGAACACCGCGGCCTCGACTCCGGCCTGGGAGAAATAGTCGCCGGCAAGGTAGATTCCGGCGGGTATCTCGGCATGGACCGAATCCAGGGTGCGGTAATGGCCCGGCTTGGCGATGGTCAGGCCGCGGTCGTAGCGGAACAGATGCACGAAGGTCGGCTCCGGCGCCGGCCCGAAGGCCTGAATCGCTGCCGCCAACGCCTCGCGCTTGATGTCCTCGTCGCTCATCTGGGCCAGTGGCGGCGTATTGAAATAGATACCGGCCACTTCGCCGCCCGGCGGCACGGAGCCCGGATTGCGCCGGTTGTGCAGGACGATGGCACCGACGTTGCGCGTTTCGCCGTAGCCAACCGGCAGCACGATGTCGGCCGGAAAGTTGGGCCAGGGATTCTTGGCATAACCAATCGCCACATGGGCGTAATCGGTATACGGCGTGTTCAGCAGCTTTTGCGCCGTCGGCTGCGAAATCATGTCCTTCAGCAATTCGGCAGCGACAAAGGACTCGGTCGCGACGACCAACCGGTCAGCCTCGTAGGACTGGCCCTGGGCGACGACCCTGTAGCCGTTGCCCAGGCGTTCGACGCTTTCGACCGGGGACTGGAGGTGCACCTGGATACCGGGACTGTGCTCGATGAACCAGTCGCTCACCTGACCGATGCCGCCGGGCGGCACCGACAGCGACATCTTCAAGGCTTGCTGGATCACCGCCAGCGGAAACGGCAGCGACAGCCAGCTGGCCGGCACCGCGTAAAGAAAATCCATGATCGGCCGGACGATGTATTCGTAGGCCCGGTCACCCAGGTTCTTGCGCGACCAGTCCTCGAGATTTTCACCCGTTTCGTACTTGGCCAGTTCGGTACCATCGAAGGCATTCTTGGCGCCGGGGCTGAGAAAAAGCTTGATGCCGGCGGTGATCACCTTGAGCTTGTCGCCGAG
Source organism: Betaproteobacteria bacterium HGW-Betaproteobacteria-12 (assembly GCA_002842345.1). Classification (GTDB taxonomy): domain Bacteria; phylum Pseudomonadota; class Gammaproteobacteria; order Burkholderiales; family Rhodocyclaceae; genus Azonexus. The sequence continues at coordinate 43,066 of PHCU01000010.1, forward strand.
GGTGAGTTTCGGAATGCTCAGGTAACTCTGCAGGGCGACGAAATTCACCGGATAGCGGCTGTTGTCGTTGTCCATCAGTTGCGAGGCGCCCTTCCACGGCACCAGTTCCTTGTCGCGGCCCATTTCCTTGAGCAGCGCCGAGGTCCGCGGATACAGGCCGCCCATCAGGAACAGGGCGCCGGTAGCCAGGTTGTAGCCGTCCCGCTTGTATTGCTTGGTCCGCCCGCCGACACAGTCGGCGGCTTCGAACAGGCGCACCTCGTGGCCACGTTTGCGCAGGGTATAGGCGGCGGCACAGCCGGCCGGTCCGCCACCGATAACGATTACTTTCAAGGCTTGTCTCCTTCGATATTTTTATGAATCGGCGTCAGGCCAATAGCTCAGGCCGGCGCGTACTCTTTGGCGCGGGCGCGTTCGGCCCCGATGAAGGCGGCGCAGGTCTCGACCAACGCCACGCAGGCAGTGCTCGGGCTGTCCAGCTTGCCGCACAGCGCATTGACCAGGCGTGACAGGTGGCGCTCGATGAAGTCGTGCTGGGCCAGGCGTACCGATGCCAGATCGTCCGGGCGGTCGGCCACCTGGCTTTCCAGATGGGTCAGGTAATGCATGAACTCGAGTTCGACGCTGAGGTGATCCGGCATTTCGGCCCCCTCCTCCCGCTCCAGACCAAAGAAGGTGTAGAAGCGCATCAACTCCTCGAACAAGCCGCTTGCATCATCCTCGATATGCGCACCTTCGCGCAGGGAGCACGCCGCATCGCGGATGCTCGGATCGAATGCATCGTTGTAGTCGGCACCGTCGATCCGGAACGGACCATCCCTGGCCCCGGCATAGGTGAAGGCCTCGGCCAGGGCACGGTACACCGCACTGCGCCCGGCCGGATTACCCATGTCGACATCCAAAATCTCACCCGTGCTCATGCCCGTTTCCTTTCCTCAAGCCGCTCGATCTCGATCCGCGTATCGCGATCGAAGACCGAGTTCATCCCCTGCAGGATGCCAGCAGCCAGATGCGGATGACCGCCGGACAACTCCACCGGATTGAGCGGCGTCGGCGACACGGAGTTCATGTCGCCCTTGCCGCTGAACTGATACTGCTCCCAGGCGTGATACATCAGGGTCTGCCCCGGACGCATGCTCGGCGAAACCTTGACCCGGCACTGGAAGGAACCGACATCGTTGAATGCCCGCACCATGTCGTCTTCGCTGATGCCGCGTTTGTCCGCATCGGTCACCGAAATCAGCATGTAGGGTTCAGGGCGGTCGAGACGCATCATCAACGGGCTGTCGCGCCAGGTCGAATGGATGCTCTGCCGCGTCTTGCCGCCGGTCATCACCAGCGGGTAGTCGCCGCCGATCAGCGGCGGCGCCTTGTAACGCGGCAGCAGTTCGTCGAGCTCGTCGTAGAGCGGGTGATCGATGTAGAACTGGATGCGCCGCGAAGCGGTCGGATACGGCACCTTGTCGCGGACGTGGTACTGCAGCGGCACGATGGTGTCGTGCTCGGGGAAGTCGCACATGTTGCCGATCGAGGCCGGGTCTTCCGGCAGGCTCTCGAAGCGCGCGAAGCCCTTCTGCTTGACCTCTTCCCAGCTTTTCTTCTTGTGGGAAGTGCTCATGTCGTAGATGACCTTGGCGACCTTGTCCTCATCCCCTTCCTTGAACTGGCCCTGCATGGTCAGATCGTCGTAGAGGGTGTTGAGCTTGACGTCCAGACCTTCCGGGCTCTTCACGGCGGCGATGCCGCGCGCCAGCGCCCGTTCCTGGATATGCTTGGCGAGCAGCACGATGATGTCCCAGTCGCACTTCGAGTCGCCGAGCGGCGGCGTCGCCTGGTCGCTGGTCGTCAGATACGGCGACAGCGGCGTGACCCACTTGAGATTGGTATGTTCATACCAGGGCGCGGCCGGCAGCACGAGGTCGGCATGGCGGGCGGTCGAATTGATCCGCCAGTCCATGACCACGATCTTCTTCAGCTTGGGCCAGAGCACTTCCAGCAGCTTCTCGCTGCCGCGCGCCCGCCGCAAGGGGTTGCTGACCATCGAGATCATGATGCGCGGATCGCGCCCCGGCGCCGGGGTCAGCGGCTGCCAATGCTTGCTCAGCGACTCGTCGACGTAGGACTCGATCGGACGCTTGTAGCCCAGCCCCCATTTCTCGGCGTTTTCCGCCGTCGTCAGTTGCCCCGTCCCGCCGTGGATCGACCAGAACAAGGTGCCGGAGGTCCAGATCGGGGTGCGCATGACGCCGTTGTTCGGAACGTAGAGCAGGCGCCCGAGATCGGTGACGACCATTTCGTGCGTATCGCCGTTGGCCAGACGCTGTTCGATGATCGGTTGCAGCTTGGCGAAGAACTGCGGCGCTTCCTGTAGCGTCGGCGGCAGGGCGAACTTGTCGCCGCCATCCATGGTCAGCAGCGGGAAGCCGGCAAAGCCCGCGCCCTTGCGCCCCATGTTGCCGGTCAGGCTGAAGATCAGCGCGACGCTGCGCTCAGCCAGATTGCCATGGAAATATTTACACATCGAGGTCTGGGCGACGCTCGACACGGCCTTGGCGCGCATGATCTCCATGGCCAGGCGCTCGATCATCTTGGGCGAGACACCGCACATCTTCGAGGCGTTTTCCGGCGTGTATTCGGCCAGACGATCGCGCAGCAGCGAAAACACGCTGCGCACCTCGATCTCCTGGCCGTCCTTCAGACTGACCGTCCGGCGCACGTCGAGTTCGGGATCGATGCCTTCCAGCTTCAGGGAGCGGAAAGGCGCGTCGACCAGGGCATTGCTCTTGGCATCCCACATCATGAAGTGATTGGCCTGGCCACCGGCCTGAACGTCCGACTGCTTCAGGAACATCCGCGTATCGCCACGAATCAGCAGCGGCAGGTCGGTCTGCTCCTTGACGAAGTCCTTGTTGATCTTGTCGTCGCGAATGATCAGATGACAGACGCCCAGCGCCAGCGCCGCATCCGTGCCCGGCTTCAACGACAGCCACAAATCGGCCTTGGTCGCCGACGGGTTGTAGTCGGGGGAGATCGAGATGATCCGGGCACCGCGGTATTTCGCTTCGATATAGAAGTGCGCCTGCGGAATCTGGGTGTAGATCGGGTTGCCGCCCCAGAACAGGATCAGGTCGGAGTTGAAATAGTCGTCGGCCGAACGCTCGAAGACGATCTTGCCGAAGGTTTCCAGCGTCCCGCGCCGGGAATCGCCGATCTCACCGTCCATATCCAGGCTGACCGACTGGGTCAGCAGGCTGAAGCGCGTCTGGGCGGCCATCGAGACCCCGAGGTCGATCCCCGGGCCTAGATCCCAGATCGTCCGGTCCGTACCTTCGTTGACCGTCACGTCGAGGTAGGCATCGGCGATTTCGTCCAGCGCCTCCTTCCAGGTCACCCGCTCCCACTTGCCGCCGCCCCGCGGACCGAC
>PHCU01000139.1 GCA_002842345.1 Betaproteobacteria bacterium HGW-Betaproteobacteria-12
GGCCGCCGATTTCCTTGGTTGCCTTGGCGGTGCGCTCGGCCAGTTTGCGCACCTCGTCGGCGACCACCGCGAAGCCGCGCCCGGCCTCGCCGGCCCGCGCCGCCTCGATGGCGGCATTGAGCGCCAGCAGGTTGGTCTGTTCGGCGATCTCGCGGATCAGCTGGACGATGCCGCCGATCTCGCCGGCCCGCCGCGACAAATCCTCGACGCTCTCGCCGGCGGCACTGATGCGCTCGAACATGCCATGCAGGTTGTCGGCGATCTGCGCGAAGGCGGCACGGTTGGCATCCGATTCGCTGGCCGCCGTGCGCGCCGCCGCCGAATCGGCGCTCAACTGCCCGGACAGCCCCGAGAAGGATTGGCGGATGCCGGCCAGCGATTCGCCGAAGCGGGGAATATTGCCGACCACGCCGTCGAGCAGGGCCTGCCGCTGCTGCAACTGCTGCTGGCGCCGTTCGGCCTCGGCCAGCTGCTGCCGGGTGTTCGCCAGCTCCGCCTGCAGCGCCGCGCTGCCCGCTTTCAACAGGGCATTCTCGGCCTGGGCGGCAGCCAGTTCCCGGCGGGTCTTCGATCCGAACATCGCATATCCTTCGTGGCAAACCTCAATAGTTGATCAATTTACTATGGTATTGCCGCGTGCTTCATGACGCGGATCAAAATGCTGTTGCCGCAGGAAGCCACCGTGCCGAGCTCAGAGCTCGGCTGGCGTGAGCACTGGGGGCTGCGGCCGTCGAAGCCGTGCTGATTTGTCGTTCAGAGGAGATACTGATTTATGCCGATGACCAGAAAATAGGTGACGACAGTGATCGTGCCGTACCCGATGGCTCGGCGTTGTCCCATGCTCGCTGGTCGGCTTACTCTGTAGCTATGCCAGGCGAGCAGGGCAAGCAGCAGGATCAGCGCTCCCGACATGGTCGACGACAGAGACGTGCTGCTGGCTCCCCCCCAGATGACACCGACAAAGAAGGCCATCAAGCCTGCGACGAAGGGCGTGGTGATCTGCAATTGGGCGGCCTTCCCGTTCGCTTCGCGACCGGCCTGCCAGATCGTGCCGGGGATCAGTCCCAGCACCCCGATCACCACGCCTTGTAGCCCAGTAAGCCATGGCAGCAACTGGACCAGGGCGTAGGCGCCGAGTGCGCTCATGCCGAGACAGATGGCTATGCGCCAGTGCAGCAGCAGAGTAGCGATGCCAAGCAATCCCTCAATGACGTTCATGCTCGCTGGTTTCGGAGATGGCTAGCAGGTGTCTAGCCGTGCAGAGCACCTGGCCGGAAATGATCGGTGGCGAGGCAGCGAGGTCGGCGAGGGCAGCCCGGCATTCTTCCTCGATGCCATGCCGGCGGCCAAGCAGACGAATGGCTGACTGAATTGTTGCGGTTGGCGGAATGGCGGTGGATGGCATCGCCTGGCTGCGGGTCAGTGCCTGCAGCGATTCGAGCGCGATTTCCGCTGCGCTTTTCGCTGGCGCGCTGGGTTGTGGCGAGCTGGATGCCTGCCCGGCAAGTCGCAGTCCGAGCACCAGAAGATAGGCCGATCCGGCAAACAACACCGAGGAGCCGAGGGCAAAGCTGAAGAAACTGTTGCCGAGCTTGCGGCTGTCGAGTCCGACGAAGAACAAGGCCGCCCCCAACAGGGGGAGGATGACCACGGCCATCCCGCGCCGGCCGCTGGCCACGACGCGGGCGATGCCAACACTCATGTCTGCGTACAGCAAGGCCAACACCAGCAGCGGCAGGGTCGTGACGAGTAGCGAAGCATGCAGCTTCGGCCATTCCCGGCCGACGGCATCCAGTTGCCGGATCGAAGGAATCCATTGACCGACCTCGTCCCAGGCCATCACGGGCAGGTTTCCCAGGTAGCCCCGGGCTATGCCGTCCCAGACCAGCAATCCATAGAGCAGCCAGGCTACGACGATGGCCGGGACCGGCAATTGGATGGCTGGTCGCGTTGGCGCCTGGTCCTGTTGGCTGGCGTTTCCCGGTGCGACGGCGGTGCCGTCCAGCATGGGATCGATACGCCGGAAGCGCGCGCCGAGGATGGTGGCGAGCCAGATGCTGGCCACCGTCGTCAGGAGGCTGTCGAGAAAGGACAGCACCGGCACGAAAATGCCCAGCAAGCGGAGCGGGGCACCGATCAAGAAGCTGAAGACAATGACCCGGCCAATGGACAATTCCTTGCGCATCGGCGAGGCGCAGTGGTGGCAGGTCGTGATCTGCCCGCTGGTATGGGTTGCACGCGAGAAGAAGGCGATTTCCTGCAGGCAGTTGGGGCATTCCATGGTTAGCGGGGGCGATGGGGGGGCAGGCCAGGGGCCGGCATCAGAGGGTGAGATGGGCCGGGAGAGTATCCGGGCAAGTGGATTTTGCCACGGGATAATGCGTTGGTCATCATTGTGCGCCTTCCCGTTTCGGCAGGCGAACACCGCCGTAGCATGGTCTTGTTCTTCAGGGGAAAAATGGGAGCAGAGGCAGTCTGGCTTTCAGTTGTCACGGCCACCCTTGTTCACGTTTTTCGAATGGGACTGTTACGGCGCCAGCCAGTTTTCCAGCAGCAGTCCGGGCACGCGGGAGAACTCGGCGCGATTGTTGGTGACCACGGTCAGCCCGCAACTACGGGCATGGGCGGCGATATGCAGGTCGTTGACGCCTATCGGCGTGCCTTGCCGTTCCAGGTCGGCGCGGATGCTGCCGTAGTGATAGGCCGCTTCGGCCGGGTAGGGCAGGACCGTCAGCCGGCTGCAGAAATCCTCGACCACGGCCAGATTGCGGGCGGGGAACTGGCTCTTTTCCGCGCCGTGTACCAGTTCCGCCAGCGTGATGGCCGACACGGCCATGCGGCCGTGCTGCTGGTTGAACACCTCGCGTACTTCCGGCGGGCGCCGTTTGATCACGTAGATGACGATGTTGGTGTCGAGCAGATACTTCAGCATCGCCTACAGCACCTCGCGCTCGGCTTGCGTCTGGTCAGCACGTTCGGCCATGAAGTCGTCGCTTGGCAGGGGGGGCGACAGGAAAAAGCTGTCCCAGGCCTGGTCGATCGGTACGATTACCCGTTGATTGCCGACTGCCCGTACTTCGACCCGCTTGACATTGTCGGGAAAACGCAATTCGGCCGGCAGGCGAACTGCCTGGGTGCGGTTGTTGGTGAAGACGGTGCTGGTGGTCATGATGCGCCTCCTTTGTTGCGATATACGTTGACTATATACACTCAGGGCTGGCCCGGCAAATGTGAGTAGGCGGACTTGTCTATTGTGTCCAGAGCCACTTGAGGGGCATTTGTTTCCGAGACCTGTTGCTCCTGCGCATTCGTGGTCCATTCCCGGTTAGCCAATGGCACTGAACGCCTCGTGGAAGGTGACGCCGCCCTGCGGCAAGCCGCCGGCGAAGGACAGCGCGAAAACGAATTCGGCCGGCACGCCATCGACTATCAGGCCGGGGGCGTTGGCGAAACCGAACTGGCGGTAGTAGTCCGGGTGGCCGACCAGGCAGCAGCCGGCGGCGCCGAGTCGGCGCAGGCGCGCCAGGCCTTCCGTGATCAATGCCTTGCCGATGCCCTGGCGCTGGCAGTCGGGCCGTACCGACACCGGGCCAAGGCCATACCAGCCGGCGCTGCCATCGGCGATGGCGACCGGCGAAAAGGCGACATGCCCGAGCACCTCGCCGTCGACCTCGGCAACCAGCGAAACGCTCAGCGCCCCGGCAGCGCGTAGCGCCTCGACGATGAACTGCTCGGTATGGCTGCTGATTGCCAGCGGCGCGAAGGCGGCGGCGGTGATCGCGCCGATGGCGGCCATATCGGCGGGGGTTTCGTCGCGGATGCGGAGAAATTGTTCGGTCATGGTTTTCTCGTGTTGTGCTGTTGCTGGCGACTGATGAAAAGCGCTGATAGTCAGAATGGCTTATGACGAAACCGTTTCCACTGAAGATGTAATTGGGCTGTTTTATAGAAAAAAATGAACATCAATGGCATAAGTAAATAATTTGACATATATTGAATATGTCAACCGAATGGTTGGTAACTCATTTCGCATTTGAGCCGCGCGATGAGAAATAGGGGGAATTGCCCCGACTATTTTCGAAAAATGGCACACCTGACCGAAAGGCAGGGTCGCAAAATTACCGGTCTAAAGGGAGAGCTACAAGGCTTCGCCCAACGACAGCGGGATTGCCGGGAGGTCTTATGCGCATCGTTCGGCAGCTTGTTTGTCAAGGAATCTTCCTGGTTGCATCATTGAATTCAAATGGTGTGCTTGCCAATCCAGAAGATCTAGCAGCTGAAGGGCCGCGCTGGGCGTGCTGGTATGCACCTGCCAGCCTCACTATTACCTGCCGGCTGAGCAGGGTTCCAGATGCCAGTCTTGAAATGCGAACTGCCGATCCGGGCAGCCAAATTGACCGCAGCCTTCCTGCATTGGTCCGTAGCATGTGGGCCAATCCCGAGAAGTTGGCGGGGGCCAACATCACCATTCCTTTGATGACCGTTCCCTATGAGATGGGCCTTGTCAAAACGCTCGCCAAGGCAGTGATGTGCGGTAGTCGTAAGGATTGTTTTGTCTCCTTTGATCCCAATAGAGATGGTTTGGCGCCGGTTCGTGCCGCTGCTCTGGAGGCGGGGGCGAGCGAGGCTGAAGTGATGGCTGAGGTCATGCGTCAGGGGCTGGATCGGGTTGGTACCCAGGCCAATGCAGAATCGGCCACGCCACGGATGGCCAAACGTCGGCGCGGTGCGCTGTGAAGTCGAAACGACAAAGACTTCGATTCTGTTCATTGTCCAAGTCTTGAGTCTTGCGGCCGCGGGGTGGTGTTGGCCGGAGTAGTGCTGTCGTTGTCGGGTTTGCTACAGCTTGAATATTCTTCAAGCTATTGAATTTATTTGATTTGTTTATTGGCGCGTTCCTTGCTGAGATAAGCCCAATCTCATCAGGACGATGTCCCAATGGCCGAAATCATCCAATCCAAGAAGGCGCTGGCGGTTAATCCGCTGAAGGTGAGCCAGCCGATCGGCGCCTCGCTGGCCTTTCTCGGGCTTAACCGCAGCCTGCCGCTGATGCATGGCTCGCAGGGCTGCACGGCGTTCGGCAAGGTGTTTTTCGTGCGCCATTTCCGCGAGCCGATTCCGCTGCAGACGACGGCGATGGATCAGGTGTCGACGATCATGGGTGCCGACGAGAACATCATCGAGGCGCTGCGCACGCTGTCGGACAAGAGCAAGCCGGACATCATCGGGCTGGTCACCACCGGGCTGTCGGAAACGCAGGGCACCGACATCCTGCGGGCGGTGAAGGATTTTCGTGCAGCCCATCCGGAGTTCGCCCACGTCGCCGTGGTGCCGGTCAATACGCCGGATTACGTCGGTTGCCTGGAAAGCGGTTACGCGCTGGCCATCGAGTCGTTGATCCAGACGCTGGTGCCGGAAAGCGCTTGTGCCGGCAAGCGGCCGAAGCAGGTCAATGTGCTGGCCTCGGGGATGCTGACGCCGGGCGATATCGAGGCGATCAAGGACTGGGTCGAGGCCTTTGGCCTGCGGCCGGTGGTCGTGCCGGACATCGGCGATTCGCTCGACGGCCATCTGGTCGAGGCGGAAACTTCATCGCTGACCATCGGCGGCACGCCGCGTTCGGAAATCGAGATCATGGGCGAGTCGACGGCAACTCTGGTCGTCGGCCCGTCGCTGGACAAGGCGGCGAATATCCTGAAGGCGCGCACCGGCGTGCCCGATTACCGTTTCCAAGGCCTGATGGGCCTCGACGATTGCGATGCCTTCACCCAGGCGCTGGCCGAGATTTCCGGCAAGCCGGTTCCGGAGAAGATCGAGCGCCATCGTGCCCAGTTGCAGGATGCGATGGTCGACAGCCATTTCATGATCGGCTTCGCCCGCATCGCGCTGGCCGCCGATCCCGATTTGCTCGGCATGCAGGTGCGCTTCCTGACCGGTATGGGCGCCGAGGTGGTGGCCGCGGTCAGCCCGCACAAACATGACAGCCTGGCCGGTCTGCCGATCGACAAGGTGATCGTCGGCGATCTGGAAGACATGGAAAAGGCGGCGCGCGCCGCCGGTGCCCAGCTCGTCATGGCCAATTCGCATGCCGCCGATACGGCGCATCGCCTCGGCTTGCCGCTGCTCCGTGCGGGTTTTCCGCAGTACGACCACGTGGGCGGTTATGCCCGCACCTGGGTGGGCTACCGCGGTACGCGGCAGGCCCTGTTCGATCTCGCCAACCTGATGCTGGGACAACACCATGAACTCGCACCCTATCGATCAATCTACTGGGCCGACGACCGAGACGGTTCCGGCAAACAACATGTCATCGCGTCGTCTGCAGCTGGTCTGGTCCATTAAGCAGGAGCCGCAAGCCGTGATCAAGGTCGCCTTCGCTTCCACCGACCGGACCCGCGTCAATCAGCACTTCGGCGCCGCCGAGGGCTTCGCCGTCTATGAAGTGACGCCCGAGCGGGCCACCCTGGTCGGCGTCGCCGAATTCGCCGAGGAGGCGATGGACGGCAACGAGGACAAGCTGGCCGCCAAGGTCGATTTCCTCGCCGGCTGCGCTGCGGTCTACGTCATGGCGATCGGCGCCTCGGCGATCAAGAAGCTGATGGCCGCCGGCGTCCAGCCGATCCGCATCAATGAGGTCGATGCCATCGACGATCTGCTGCTGGAAATCTCCAAGGCCATGAGCGAGGGCGGCGTCGCCTGGATCGACCGGGCCATCGCCCTGCAGGAAAAGGCCAAGGCCGAGGACCGCTTCAGCGCCATGGAAGAAGAGGGGTGGGAAGGATGAAAACGACCATGATCGAACACCGCGGCATCGTCCAGCGCGTCGATGACGGGCTGGCCATCGTCGCCATGGAAACCGCCGGCTGCGGTTCCTGCGGCCAGGGCAGCAGTTGCGGCATCGGCAAGATGGCCGCCGGCCGCCCGGCGACCCTGCTGACCCTGCCGGTCAGCGGTGGGATCAAGGCCGGCGACCAGGTCAGCATCGCCCTGCCGGAGAACAAGCTGACGCTGTCGGCCGTGCTCGGCTACCTGTTTCCCGCCTTCGCCATGATTTTCGGCGCCTGGCTCGGTGCCGCCCTCGAAGGCAGCGACGGTGCCACCGCCCTCGGCGCGATGATCGGCTTTGTCGGCGCATTGGCCATCGCCCGTGTCGTCATCGGCCTGGTTCCCGGCCTGCTGCCGGCGCCGCAACTGATCCCGCTTGCCCGTCAATCCACCCCATTCCCCAAGGAGTAATACCATGACCGAAGCCATTGCCGCCGATCCCATCTTCGAAACCGATTTCGTCAAGGAAATGGCCCGCCAGATGCGCGCCCTCGATACCTATGGCACCTACCAGGGCTGGACCGTCGAGAAGATCCTCGATCCCTACATCCTGACCAAGGAACGCAAGGCCACCATTCCGCTGATCGGCGATCCGGACGACGAGACCATCTCGCGCGTCAAGGCGTTCTACAACGCCATCGCCGTGCTGATCGAGAAGGAATGCAAGCTGCTCGCCGTGCCGCTGGTGCACCTGACGCACGAAGGCTTCGGCCGTGCCATCATCACCGTCGGCAAGCTGGTTGCCGTCGAGAAGACCCTGCGCGACGTGCATCGCTTCGGCTTTCCCAGCCTGTCCAAGATGAAGGACGACGCCGACAAGCTGCTCGGCATTGCCCTCGAACGCATCGGCCAGCATCCGGAAGTCGCCGGGCTGTAAGGACGGAGGGCAACATGACTGACGAAGAACTGGCCGCCCTCGACAAAGAGGTCAAGAAGCTCAAGCGTATCGCCTCCGAGTGGGCGTCGCAGATGCACGACCTGGTGGAAGACCGCCTGCCGGCGGGCTTTCACGAAATTCCCGCGCTTTCCCAATCCACCTACGATGCCTGCCAGGCGTGGGCCGATGCCAACGCCCGCCTGCAGGCTGCCCAGAAAGGACAACCCGCATGATCACCGGTCTCACCCGTGGCGGCGTCGAATGGACGCCGCAATTCGCCACCCACCTCGACCAGGCCAAGTGCATCGGCTGCGGCCGCTGCTACAAGGTCTGCCCGCGCAACGTGCTCGATCTGGTCGAGCGCGAGCTGGACGACGATGATGACAACGAGGACGACAACATGATGGTCATGTCCCTGGCCAACGCCATGGACTGCATCGGTTGCGGCTCCTGCGGCCGCGTCTGTCCGAAGAACTGCTACACCTACGCGCCGGCCTGAAAATGCGCTCGCTGAGCGAAGTTTCCGCCCTGGCGGTGGAGGGCGAGGCGATCTGTACCGCCTTGCGCCGCCAGGTGGAAAAGCTCGGCCTGTCGATCGGCGATGAGCCGTTCTGGGGTGGGCTGAGCTTCGCCGAGACGATCGATCCGTTCTCGCAGGAGGTCAGCCTGGTCGGTACCTGGCGGGGCGGCCAGCGCTACGGCACGGTCACCTTCTTCCCCGACGGGCGCATCTTCGCCGAGTATCAGGTCTTGCTGCCGCATCCGGCCAAGGCCGCGTACTACGTCGAGGCCGTGCAGGTCTGGGGGCCGCCGGAGCAACTGCGCGGCGACGCGGTACTCGCCGAGTACGCCCGCTAAGCATGAGCGTGGTCCCGCGCCTGATCCTGCTGCACAAGCAGGCGACCAGCGGTCGCGTACGTTTCCTCTGTCTTTCGTCCGGCGTTGTCGCCTTCAGTCCGCTGCCGGTGCTGGCGGCGCTGCGCGACGAGAATTATTCGCCGACGGTGCAGGTGCATCCGACGGCGGTGCTGCGCGAAGCGGAGATTCACCTCGGCCTGCCGGAAGGTGCCATCGTGCCCGAGGCCGATTTCCAGGCCTGGGTCGATACGCCGGCAGGCGACGTGCCGGTGCTGCTCGCCGCCTTCGCCGGCATCGATCCGCCGTTCGCCGCCGCCGAACGGACCGGCAGCCGCTTCATTGCGCTGACCGAGTCGCGGACGCTGAGCGAAGTCGAGCGCAACCTGCTGCGCCGGGCTTACGAGCACGTGCTCGGCTAGATTCCCGGCAAGGCCTTGAGCCGGGCGATCCATTGCCGGCAACAGCTACGCAGCCCTATGCCGCCGCCCGATCATGGCAATCCCCCAGATATTCGGCGATCACCGCCGACGGCACCGGCCGGCCGGCGGCCAGCGCTGTGAGCACCGCCTGCCGGTGCGCCGCCCGATGGGCGAGCAGGCCGGTCGGCGAAAAGCCCTGGGCGACGACGCCCGGCGGCACGACGGTGCCGCCGCGCTGCTCGGCGGCGGCGAGGATCAACGGGATCGCCAGGCCGCGCCGCCGATGCGCCGGGGCGATCCACAGGTAGGAGCCGGCATAGAAGCCGACGATGCCGTCCGCACCAAAGAGGGCAGTGACGCACCCGGTCTGGGCGTCGGCGATCGTGTATGGCCGGTGCCGCTCCGCTCCGAGCGGGCGCGCCGCTGCCCAGGCGCTGGTCGCCAGTTGCGCGATGATCTCGGCGGCCTCGTCCTCGCTGACGCGCAGGCTGTCCGAGGGATGGTCGATGCCGGGACCGGCGAAGGCCCGGAAAGTGTTCTGCCAGGGGGCTGTCATATTGTTATGTCGGTTGCTGATCCAGGTAGCCCAGAGCACGGACCGTACCTGCCGGCCGCCGCCGCGGCTTGCCGGGCCGGCATTTTGCCGTATCGGGCGGCATTGGGGCAGGGCTATTTTGGCGGCTGCTTAGGCGATAAGGCGGGGCGGGCCGGCAGCCTGTCGCGCCATTGTCGTAAACACGACACGGCGGAAATTCTCCGGTGAATTTTCAAGCCATTGAAACGACGTGATTTATTTTAAGCAGCCGGTGTGGCACGCCCCTTGCGAAGAGCTAGCCATCAACCCTTGGGAGAATCGCCATGATCAATCTGACCCCCTCCGCCGTCAAAGCCGTACAACGTTTCATCCGCGGTTCCGAAACGCCGGTCATCGGCCTGCGCCTGACCATCTCCGGTGGCGGCTGCTCCGGTCTGCAATACGGCATGAAGCTCGAAACCGAGAAGGCCGAGGACGACTGGGAACTGGAAGTCGACGGCGTCAAGCTGCTGGTCGATGCCATGACCTTCCCGATGATCGATAACGTCACCGTCGATTTCGTCGACACCCTGACCCATACCGGTTTCAAGTTCGACAACCCGAACGCCAGCGCCCAGTGTTCCTGCGGCTCCTCGTTCTCGGTCTAAGGAGCGCACAGCATGTGGGAATACTCTGACAAGGTTCGCGAACACTTCTTCAACCCGCGCAATTCCGGCCCGCTCGAAGAAGCCAACGGTATCGGCGACGTCGGTTCCATCCAGTGCGGCGACGCGCTGCGCCTGATGCTCAAGGTCGAGCCGGAAACCGAGGTCATCCTCGACGCCCACTTCCAGACCTTCGGCTGCGGTTCGGCCATTGCCTCGTCGTCGGCGCTGACCGAAATGGTCAAGGGCCTGACGCTGGACGAAGCGCTGAAAGTCTCCAACCAGGACATCGCCGATTTCCTCGACGGCCTGCCGCCGGAAAAGATGCACTGCTCGGTCATGGGCCGCGAAGCCCTGCAGGCCGCCATCGCCAATTACCGCGGCGAGGAATGGTCGGATGACCACGAAGAAGGCGCGCTGATCTGCAAGTGCTTCGCCATCGACGCGGTGATGATCGAGGACGTGGTCAACGCCAACAACCTGAACACGGTTGAAGAAGTCACCTTCTACACCAAGGCAGGCGGCGGTTGCGCCGCCTGTCACGAAGGCATCGAGGAAATCCTCGCCAAGGTCAAGGCCTCGCGCTCCGGCCCCGGCGAAGTCTCGCCGCCGCCCGCCTGCCCGGCTACCCCGGAAGCGCCGAAGCCGCCGGCCAAGAAGCTGTCGATCGTCGAGAAGATCAAAGTCATCGAGGAAGTGCTGGCGTCGGTGCGGCCGATGCTGCAGCGCGACCACGGCGATGTCGAACTGGCCGATGTCCAGGGCAAGAAAATCTACGTGCATCTGAAGGGCGCCTGCTCCGGTTGCATGATGGAAGCGGCGACCCTCGGCGGCATCCAGCAGAAGATGATCGAATCCCTCGGCGAACTGGTGCAGGTGCTGCCGTCGTCGCACATGCCGGTCGAAGCCTGATCTCCGCCC
>PHCU01000140.1 GCA_002842345.1 Betaproteobacteria bacterium HGW-Betaproteobacteria-12
CCGGTATCATTCCGCGTTCGTGGGGCGGTAGCTCAGCTGGGAGAGCGTCGCGTTCGCAATGCGAAGGTCGTGGGTTCGATCCCCATCCGCTCCACCACTTCTTTACAAATAAAACAGCGCATTACACATGCAGTGTGATGCGCTGTTTTGCATTGGATAGCACAGAAAGGGATACGTCTACGAGGGCAAGGTCATCAGGTTCCCGGTTCCCGGTGGCGTCTCTCTAAAGAGAGAGTGAGCATTGGCAATGCTCATCTCACTCGGCTGGTTGAACTGGTCGGTCATACACAAACATGAATCTTGCCAAATTTTGCCAAACCGACTAATCTTGAGCCATGAGCACAATGAACATCTCCCTACCCGACACGCTCAAGTCCTTCGTGGATGAGCAGGTCAATCAAGGCAGCTACGGCACCAGCAGCGAGTACGTGCGCGAGCTGATCCGCAAGGATCAGGATCGCCTGCACCTGCGCGGCCTTCTGCTTGCGGGCGCGGCGTCTGCACCGGCAGCTGCAGCCGATCCGGCCTACTTTGAAGGGCTGCGTGATCGGGTGCGCAAGGTAGCCAAGGTTGGCGTTCGCGGGTGACGGCCAAGCCTGTCGTTCCGCGTGAGCTTGCCAACCGGGACATCGACGACGCGATTGCCTACTACCTCAGCGAAAACGCTGAACAAGCGGCGCTCGGCTTCATTGATGCCTTGGAGCAGGCCTATGCGCACATCGCTCGCCACCCCGCTACCGGCTCGCCACGCTACGCCCACGAATTGAACCTGCCCGGCCTGCGTTTCTGGCCGCTGACCCATTATCCCCACCTGGTATTTTACGTCGAGCGTCCAGAGCACATTGATGTCTGGCGCGTGCTGCACGGCCAGCGCGATATCCCGGCGTGGATGCAGGAGCCCGAAACCATCTGAGTCTCGCCCAGGCGAAAGGGGTCCTTCCTGGCGAGATTCCAATACGGGAGGCGACAGCGCGGCATTGCGCTACCGTCAGAGTGCAAACCGAGGTTTGCAGGGTTTGCGGTTTGCACCCCGGCAAGGGTGTGCGTTGAATTCACACCCTTTGAGTCCAAAACGGCCACCCCTTGCAAAGCCAACGCTGGTGCAGCTTGTCGACGATTTCGACACCCAAAACAGGCAAAACGGCTACCGAGGAAATTGGCCGAAGAAAAGGGTGTCAATTGAACTGACACCCTTTGCGCATTCGCCTGTCAGGCGATGTGATAGACCCGCTCACCACCGGCAGCTTTGGTGGTTACCATGTTGAGCCCGAGCTTCTTTCTCACCATTCCGGACAACGCGCCCCGGATCGTGTGCGCTTGCCAGTCCGTGCAGCACATCAGCTGAAAAATCGTCGCACCGTCGGAGTTCTGCAAGGCGGCCACCACTTTCGCCAGCTTGGTGCCGGGGCGACAGAGCTGAACGCTATCGCGTGCAGGGGAGTCGTCGATTGGTGGCGGCCGGGATGGTCGATGCTGGCCAATGGCGGCGTAACCGGCGTCCGTCAGCAGGTGGCCGTCGCCCGCCTCGACGATCCAGCCACGCTTCAGCAACCCGTTGAGGGTATTTGCACGCGCGCCAGCTTGCAGGGTGGCAGGCACGGCGATGCTGCCTTCGGGGTGCCGGGCAGCGGATCAGATAATCGTCGACTGGGTTGGCGTGAGTTTTTGCAGGTTGATCATTGTCATCGCCTCACTCCTGTTCGCCGCCAAAGATCGCCAGCAGATCATCGAGCGCGGTTTCCAACCGCCCGAGGTCGCCAACGTGATCCCAGTGGATGGCATCCGGGTCGTGGCTAAAGTGATCGTCGGCCAGTTGCTGCAGCCGTGCCAGCTTGGCGTGGATGGCGGCAGTGCCGGCGAGGTAGGCGTCGAGGGCGGTTTGTTGGGTGTTCATCGCGGGCTCCGTGGTTGATTAACGACACCACCATGAACGCGCTGATTGATCAGGAAGCCACGCTTTCGGCCTTTATTAAATGGGGTAACAACAAAAACAAAGGGGTAATTCTGTATCGCAATACCCCAATATACATTAAGATTACCCCATTTCCTCAATCGCCTACGAGCCATGCACTCACTGACGCCAGACTACCTCGCCAAGCTGCGCTTTGACACGCAGCAACTGGCAACGCTGCGCGCGCTGGGCGAGTACCGGGGCAAGCAAATTCTCTATGTCGCCCAGTCGCCAGAGGTGCTGAGTGATCTGCGGCAAGTGGCAGTCGTCGAATCGACAGAGTCCTCCAACCGCCTCGAAGGCGTAGTGGTTGCAGCCCACCGGCTCAAGTCGCTGGTGCTCAAAAATGCCACGCCCAAGAGCCGTTCCGAACAAGAAGTCGCTGGCTACCGTGATGCCTTGGGGCTGATTCACGAAAGTGGAGAACAAATGCCCTTCTCAGAGGGCACGATCCTGCAACTGCACAGCATCCTGTACCGCTACATGCCGCAACCCGGTGGGCATTGGAAGGCCAGCAACAACGACATTATCGAACGTCACCCGGACGGCAGCTCGCGCATTCGCTTTCGACCCGTAGCGGCGCACCTCACGCCAATGGCAATGCCGGACACCATTGCGCGCTACCGCACCGCACTCGATCAACATCTGGCCGACCCGCTGGTATTGGTACCGCTGGTCATCCTTGATTTTTTATGCGTGCATCCATTCCCTGATGGCAACGGCCGCATGGCTCGGCTGCTCACCTTGCAACTGCTCTACCACGCCGACTACACCGTGGGCCGCTTCATCAGTCTGGAACGCATTTTCGAAGAGTCGAAGGAGAGTTATTACGAAACGCTGGAGGCCAGCTCACAAGGCTGGCACGAGGGCGCTCACAATATCGCCCCGTGGCTCGATTATTTTTGGGGCGCATTGCTGCGCGCCTATAAGGAATTCGAAGAACGCGTCGGCACCATCGAGCGTGGGCGCGGTGCCAAAGGCGACAGAGTGCGGGCGGAAATCCTCAAGAGAAACCTGCCGTTCTCGATTTCGGAAATCGAAGAAGCCTGCCCCGGTATCAGTCGCGCCATGGTGCGGCTGGTGTTACGCACCATGAAGGCCGAGGGTTTGATTGCCCCTACGGGCAAGGGGCGCGGGGCCAAGTGGGTCAGCCTGACAAACACAAAACAAGTACAGGGAGATCAGCTCTGATGGTTTTCAGCGAAGACTCACGGGTCATGATTCCTTGCATCCTGCATCTGGTGCGGCTTGGCTACCGCTATCTTTCCCTGAAAGATGCCGTCTGGGACGAAGAAACCAATATCTTCCCCGCGCTTTTCAGCGAAGCCATCGCCCGCATCAACCCTGAATTGAGCGCAGAAGACGCCACCCGTCTGCTGGCCGACGTCAAGCTCCTGCTGGACAACGAAGACCTCGGCAAGGCCTTCTACGAGAGGCTCACGGAACGCTCGGGCATCCGGCTGATCGACTTCGCGAACTTCGACAACAACAGCTTCCACGTTGTCACCGAGCTCACCTGCAAGAACGGCGACGATGAGTTTCGGCCCGACATCACGCTGCTCATCAACGGCATGCCTTTGGCCTTCATCGAGGTCAAGAAGCCCAACAACCGCGAAGGTGTGCTGGCCGAGCGCAACCGCATCATCACGCGCAGCCGCAATCCAAAATTCTGGCGCTTTATCAACATCACGCAGTTGATGGTCTTCTCCAATAACATGGAGTACGACGACGGCTCGCCGCAGCCCATCGAGGGCGCGTTCTATGCCAGCCCGTCCTACGACTCGCCAATCTTCAACTACTTCCGAGAAGAAGAAACACTGGATCTGGCCGAGTTGCTGGCGGCTGAAGATGACCTCATCGAAAACGAAGTGCTGCGCGACAACAACCTCAACGTCATCAAGCACAGCCCTGAGTTTCTGAGCAACAAGTCGCCCGATACACCGACCAACCGCATCTGCACCTCCTTGTTCAGTCGTGAGCGTCTAGCCTTCCTGCTGCGATTTGCGCTGGCCTATGTGAACGAAAGCGATGGCCAGCACAAGCATGTCATGCGCTACCCGCAACTCTTCGCCACCAAGGCCATCGAGAAAAAGCTCGATGCTGGCGTAAAGAAGGGCATCATCTGGCACACCCAGGGCAGCGGCAAAACCGCGCTGGCCTACTACAACACCCGTTTTCTCACCGATTACTTCCAGCGCCAAGGGGTCATCCCCAAGTTCTACTTCATCGTAGACCGGCTTGATCTGGCCACGCAGGCGCAGCGTGAATTTTCCTGTCGCGGGCTGGTGGTACACAACATCGACAGCCGTGCAGACTTTGCCCGAGACATCAAAAACACACAGGTGCTGCACAACCACAGCGGCAAGGCGGAAATCACCGTGGTCAATATCCAGAAATTTCAGGACGACCCGGATGTGGTGCGCACCGAGGATTACGACTTCAGCATCCAGCGCGTCTACTTTCTTGATGAGGTGCACCGCAGCTACAACCCGCAAGGCAGCTTTCTGGCCAACCTCAGCCAGTCCGATCGCAACGCCATCAAGATCGGCCTTACCGGCACACCGCTGCTGGGCGACGACTACAACTCGCGCGCCCTGTTTGGCGACTACATCCACAAGTATTACTACAACGCCTCCATCGCCGACGGTTACACCCTGCGCCTGATCCGCGAAGAAATCGCCACCAACTACAAAATCTCGCTGCAAGAGGCACTCGCCGCCGTCCAGTTGCAGCAAGGCGATATCGACCGCAAATTGATCTACTCGCACCCGCAATTTGTCGAGCCCATGCTCGACTACATCGTGCGCGACTTCGAAAAGAGTCGCTGCGCATTGTGCGATGCGAGCATCGGCGGCATGGTGATCTGTGACAGCGCCGAGCAGGCCCGGCAGATGTTCGAAATCTTCAATACGGTCTATGCCGCGCAACCCTCGCCCGCGTTCGCTGCGCAGGACTCAGCGCAAGCCCTGATCGCCGCTGCGCAGCCCGACAGCTACGCTGCCCGGACCCTGCTGGAAAACCGTGTCACGAATGCCGCGCTGATCCTGCACGATGTCGGCAGCAAAGACGAGCGCAAAGACTGGGTGGAAGACTTCAAGGCCGGCAAGATCGATCTCTTGTTCGTCTACAACATGCTGCTCACCGGCTTTGATGCCAAGCGCCTGAAAAAGCTCTACCTGGGCCGCGTCATCAAGGCGCATAACCTGCTGCAGGCACTCACTCGCGTCAACCGCACCTACAAGGATTTCCGCTACGGCTACGTGGTGGACTTTGCCGACATCTGCAAGGAATTCGACAAAACCAATAAAGACTACTTTGACGAACTGCAATCCGAACTGGGCGACGAGATCGAGCACTACTCCAACCTGTTCAAATCTGCCGAAGAGATCGCGCAAGAAATCGAAGCCATCAAGGACATCCTGTTTCGCTTCAACATCCAGAATGCTGAAGAGTTCTCAAAACAGCTCAGCCAGATTCAAGACCGAACCACCGTGCTTGCGCTCAAAAAAGCGCTGAATGATGCCCGCAACCTCTACAACCTGATCCGCCTGCAAGGTGAATACGGCCTGTTGCAGCAGCTCGATTTCCACAAGTTGGGCCAGCTCTACCGCGAAACCTGCAACCACCTTGATCTACTCAACCTGAAAGATGCCATCGAATCCGCCACAGACACGAGTAATTTACTGAACGTTGCGCTGGAAGACGTGATCTTCAAGTTCGCCAAGATCAGGGAAGAAGAACTTGTCCTCGCCGACCAGCTGAAAAACACCCTGCGCCAGACACGCGAAGCCCTGGCGGACAACTTTGACCAGCAAGACCCGATGTTCGTCACCCTGCGCGAAGAGCTGGAACGACTGTTCAAGAAAAAGAAGCTCAGCGAAGTCAGCCAGGAAGAAATGACGGCCAACATTGGCGCCCTCAACGCCATCCACGAGCAGGTCAAAGAACTCAATCGCCAGAACAATCAGCTGCGCGCCAAATACCAGGGCGATGCCAAATACACGCGCATTCACAAGCGCCTGCAAGAGCACGGCAAGCTCGCGCAAACCGAGCGAAAACTGTTCGACGCGCTCAATGGCATCAAGGCGCAGGCCGATGAACAGGTGCTGCAAAACACCCAACTGCTGAATAACGAAAGTTATTTCGAACGGATGATGCAGCCCATCGTGATCGACGAGTTTCACACCCGCCAGCACATCAAACTCACCCCGGACACCAGCCGCAGCATCAACCAACTGGTAGTGGCCGAATACATGAATGAATTTTCCGCTGGCGCCCGCAAGGGCGGCAGCGCCAGCACCGGAGCACAGCCTTGGTAACGCAACAATTTGAACAACGCACCCACGAGCTGATCGACAGCCTCAAGGCCATTTGCGCCGCCTATGGGCTGGGCAATGATGGCAACGAGTTCAAGATCATCACCCAGGTCTTTCTCTATAAATTCCTGAACGACAAGTTCGCTTTCGAGGCCAAGAAAATCCGCCCCGATCTGGGCAAGGCCGAAAGCTGGGAAGCGGCCATCGCGGCCATGAGCGCCGACGACAGGGACATGTTGCAAATGCAGATGGGGCCGGATACTGCGCGCCTGAAACCTGAGCACTTCATCGCCCACCTGTTTGGCCGTCAGAACGCCCCTGAATTCGCCAAGCTGTTCGACGACAGCCTGCGCGACATTGCCATCAGCAACAACGACATCTTCGCCGTCAAAACCGACGGTGGCGCCAAGATCACCCTGTTTGATCGGGTCAGCGAATTCATTACTGACACGTCCAAGCGCGATGCCTTTTGCCGCGCCCTCATCAACAAGCTGGGCGACTTCAGCTTCGAGCGCATCTTCAACGAAAAATACGATTTCTACGCGGCGTTGTTTGAATACCTGATCAAGGACTACAACAAGGACAGCGGCGGCAAATACGCCGAGTACTACACCCCGCACGCGGTGGCAAAAATCATGGCCGCCATTCTGGTGCCCGAATCAGTGCGCGGCAAAGTCAACAACGTCAGCTGCTACGACCCCTCGGCAGGTTCCGGCACGCTGCTGATGAACATTGCCCACGCCATTGGCGAACAACGCTGCAGCATCTACTCGCAGGACATCTCGCAAAAGTCATCCAGCCTACTGCGCCTGAACCTGATTTTGAACAATCTGGTGCATTCCATCCCCAACATCATCCAGGGCAACACCATGCTCCATCCCTACCACCGAGAGACTCAGGGGCATTCACTCAAAAAGTTTGACTACATCGTTAGCAATCCGCCATTCAAGATGGATTTCAGCGATTTCCGCAATGAACTGGACAGCAAAGAGCACCGGGAACGTTTTTTTGCCGGGGTGCCCAATATCCCGAAGCAGGCCGTGGACAAAATGGCCATCTACCAGCTGTTTTTGCAGCACATCATTTATTCGCTCAAACCCTGCGGCAAAGCGGCCGTGGTGGTGCCGACCGGCTTCATCACCGCGCAAAACGGTATCGACAAGGGTATCCGCCAGCATCTGGTGGACAACAAAATGTTGGCTGGCGTGGTCTCCATGCCGAGCAACATCTTCGCCACCACCGGCACCAATGTCTCCATCGTGTTTATCGACGCCGCCAACAAAGCCGATGTGGTGCTAATCGATGCCTCCAAGCTCGGCACCAAGGTCAAAGACGGAAAGAACCAAAAAACCCTGCTCGCCAGAGACGAGGAAGATCGCATAATCGCCACCTTCAACGCCAAACAGGCGGTAGAGGATTTTTCGGTGGTGGTGAGTTACGCCGACATCGCCGCCAAGAATTATTCCTTAAGCGCTGGACAGTATTTCGACGTGAAGATCGAATACAGCAACCTCACGCCCGCACAGTTCGCCACGGAGATGCATGGCTTTACCGCCAATCTCGACAAGCTGTTCAAGGAATCGGCTGGACTGGAGCAGGAGATTAAAAAACAGTTGGCGGGGTTGCGATATGAATGAATTAAGAAAGACAACCCTCAGAAGTGAAGTCGATTTTTTGGTTGGATTTCCGTTCAAGAGTGATGGCTACTCATCCGATGGAGTGAGGCTTCTTCGTGGTGACAATATCGCTCAGGGAACGTTGTCGTGGAGTGATGCAAAAAAGTGGCCGACCTCTCAGTGCGAGGATTTCGAGCCCTACGAATTGCAGGAGGGAGACATCGTTCTCGCAATGGATCGCCCCTGGATTGACGCTGGCCTTAAATATGCGTCTGTCTCTCGATACGATTTGCCGTGCTTATTGGTTCAGCGAACAGCAAGATTGAGAGGCGGAAAAAATCTGGATACAAAATTCCTAAAGTACGTGATAGGTAGCCCTCAATTTACTAAATACATCAAATGCATCACAACAGGCTCCCTTGTTCCGCATATCAGCGGGGATCAAATCAAAGACTTTGGTGTGCAGCTTCCACGCTTGAGTACCCAGAAAAAAATCGCCGCTGTCCTCTCCGCTCTCGACGCCAAAATCGACTGCAACAACCGTATCAACGCCGAGCTGGAGGCGATGGCCAAGACGCTGTACGACTACTGGTTCGTGCAGTTCGACTTCCCAGACGCCAACGGCAAACCCTACAAATCCTCCGGCGGCAAAATGGTCTACAACCCCACCCTGAAACGTGAGATTCCGGATGGGTGGGGCGACAGGCAGTTAAGCCAGATAGCTAATATCACGATGGGAACCTCACCCATTGGAGAATCCTTGAATGATTCAGGAGAAGGCGTGATTTTCTTCCAAGGCTCCACTGACTTTGGCTGGCAATTTCCTACTGTGCGTCTGTACACAACCCAGCCGGCGCGTATGGCGAAACGTGGCGATATTCTGTTAAGTGTTCGAGCGCCGGTCGGGGACTTAAATATTGCACATCTTGATTGCTGCATTGGCCGTGGCTTGGCTGCTTTAAACAGTAAGGACGGTTTTGATGGTTTCCTTTTTTATGTGATGCAGTATTTCAAGACCATCTTTGATCGGCGAAATAGCGAAGGCACTACATTCGGCTCCATAACGAAGGATGACTTACATTCATTACCGCTGGCCTATCCGACGACTGATCTACTGAAGAAATACGACGAAGTGGTGTCTGGGTACAACCAGATGATTTTTACGCGAAGTATGGAAAACCAGCAGCTCACCCAACTCCGCGACTGGCTCCTGCCCCTGCTGATGAACGGCCAGGTCACGGTGGCGTAAATGGCCAAGAAAAAGCCGCCACAGGCGCCCAGGAAAACCGAGGTCTCCCTCCCCCGTTCCTCAGCGGCCGAGTACCTGACATTTGTCGCGGCTACCGGCAACGCGCAAAGCAGCGTGGAAATGCGCTACGAAGATGAAAACCTCTGGCTCACGCAGAAGATGATGGCCACACTCTACGATGTGACGGTGCCAGCCGTCAGCCAGCATTTGAAGCGCATCTATGCCGACAGCGAGCTGGAGCGCGAGGCAACTGTTAAGCAGTACTTAATGGTTCAAACCGAGGGCGAGCGCGACGTTCAGCGCAAGGTGGATCACTACAGCCTGCAGGCCATCATTGCCGTCGGCTTCAAGATCGAGAACGAGCGCGCGGTGCAGTTTCGCAAATGGGCCAACCAGATCGTCAAGGATTACACGATTCAAGGCTGGGTCATGGATGCCGAACGCCTTAAAGGGGGCGGCAGCATCCTGACGGATGATTTCTTTGAGCGCCAGCTCGAAAAAGTCCGGGAAATCCGCGCATCCGAGCGCAAGTTCTACCAGAAGATCACCGACATCTACGCCACCTCGATGGACTACGACGTCACTGCGCAGGCGACCAAGCGTTTTTATGCCACAGTCCAAAACAAGCTGCACTGGGCCATTCATGGCCAGACGGCTGCAGAAGTCATCTACCACCGCGCTGACGCCGACAAAGACCATATGGGGCTAACCTCCTGGAAGGATGGGCCGCAAGGAAAGATTCAGAATTTCGATGTGGTGGTCGCCAAGAATTACCTGACCGAACACGAGATGGCTCAGTTGCAGCGGCTGGTGTCGGCCTACCTCGATGTGGCCGAGGATATGGCGCTGCGCAAAATCCCGATGACCATGCAAGACTGGGAAACCCGCCTGAACCGCTTCATTGAGGCGACCGACCGGGATGTACTGCAGGATGCAGGCAAGGTGACGGCAGAAATCGCCAAAGCCCACGCGATGAGCGAGTTCGAGAAATACCGCATCGTGCAGGATCGTCTGTTTGAAAGCGATTTTGACCGTTTGGTTAAGCAGATCGAGTCTGGCGGCAACCCTGCCATCGCCGAGGAATAGCGGAGATGGTCACGAAAAAGAACACGCCCAGTTGGAGCGATGTCAAAACCAAGCTCGTGGACTTCGACCGCGCTGGCTTGCTCGGGCTGCTGCAAGACCTGTACGCGGCCAACAAGGATAACCAAGCCTTTTTGCACGCCCGCCTCAGTCTGGGCGACGACGTGCTCAAACCGTACAAGATCACCATCGACCGCTGGCTATGGCCCGACGTGTTCAAGAATCAGGACACCTCGGTTGCCAAAGCCAAAAAGCCTATCGCCGATTACAAGAAAGCCATCGGCCAAGCGGAAGGTTTGGCAGAACTGATGGTGTTTTATTGCGAACGGGCAGCGGGGTTTAGCAATGATGTCGGGCTGCAGGATGAGGGGTACTTCGACGCGCTGGTGCGGATGTTCCAGCAGGCATTAAAGACCATCGCCAGTTTAGCCGACGCGCAACGCCAACCGTTATGGGACAGGCTGGATGCCGTGCGCAGCACCTGTCACAACTTTGGCTATGGCGTCGGTGACGACATGGACGACCTGCTTGCCGAGTACGGGGCCGATGATTGAACGCGATCCATTGGCCGCGCTGCAAGCCGAAAACGCCCGCCTGATCGCGCTGCTGGACGGTCACGGTATCGAATGGCGCTCCTCTCAAGAAACAAAACTGTAAGCCTTTGTTTTTTTCTAGAACGTCTGGTCCGCGTTTTGCGGACTTGGGAAGCTGATTAGCGCTATATCTCAGCTCGGCGGGCTTCGGCCCCTTCTCCCTCTGGGAGAAGGTGGCGCGAAGCGCCGGATGAGGGTTCAAGCCCGTACGATGGCCGATACTCGCACCGAACCCTCA
>PHCU01000141.1 GCA_002842345.1 Betaproteobacteria bacterium HGW-Betaproteobacteria-12
TGGGAATCGAACCCACGGCTCTAGCTTGGGAAGCTAGGGTATTACCATTATACGACGCCCGCTCTGGGCTTCAGGTCGGCATTCTAACGCAGATGCCGGGCTGATCAATCGTCCCGCTGGTCAGCCAGTTCGCGGTAGCGGCCGGCGTGGAAGAGCAAGGGGGCCAGATCCGGTACCTCGGTGAATTTTTCGACGCCGCCGATGAAGATGGTGTGGTCGCCGCCGGCATGCACGGTTTGGTTGGCCACCTCGAACACCGCACAGCAACCGGGGAAGACCGGGGCGCCGCCGGCGCCGGGTTGCCAGGGCAGGCCGACGAAGCGGTCGGCTGGCCAGGTGGCGAAGCGGTTGGAGAGATCCATCTGCGCCGCCGACAGGATGTTGATGGCGTGGTGGCTGGCATGGCGGAAGGCTTCCAGACTATGCGAGCTGTTATCCAGGCACCACAGCACCAGGGCCGGGTCGAGCGAGACGGCCGAGAAGGAATTGACGGTCAGGCCGATCGGCCGGCCGTCCGGGTCGAGCGCCGTGACGATGGCGATCCCGGTGGCGAAGCGCCCGAGGGCGTTGCGCAGGGCACGGGTGTCGTTGGGAACTTGGGTCATGGCGGGCGATTGGGGCGGGGACGGCGAAAAACGCCGTATTATTGCGTCGAGGCAGAATTTGACCGCCCCCTCCCCCTTTGCCGAACTCCTGATCGCCTGGCAGAAGACCGCCGGCCGCCACGACCTGCCCTGGCAGAAGACCCGCGATCCGTACCGCATCTGGCTTTCCGAGATCATGTTGCAGCAGACCCAGGTGAGCACGGTGATCCCCTATTACCAGCGCTTTCTCGCCAGTTTTCCCGATGTCCGGGCGCTGGCGGCGGCGCCGGTCGAGTCGGTGATGGCGCACTGGGCCGGGCTCGGCTACTACGCCCGGGCGCGCAATCTGCATCGCTGCGCGCAGCAGGTGGTGGCCGAGCATAGCGGCATCTTTCCGGCCAGCGCCGCGCAGCTCGAGACCTTGCCCGGGATCGGCCGGTCGACGGCTGCCGCCGTGGCCGCCTTCGCTTTCAGCGCGCGGGCGGCGATTCTCGATGGCAACGTCAAGCGGGTGCTGTGCCGGCAGTTCGCCGTGCCCGGCTTTCCCGGCGCCGCCAAGGTGCATCAGCAATTGTGGGAACTGGCCGAGAGCCTGCTGCCGGATTCCGACATCGAGGCCTACACGCAGGGCTTAATGGATCTCGGCGCCGGCACCTGCACGCGCAGCCGCCCGGCCTGCCAGCGCTGCCCGGTCGCCGCCGGCTGCCTGGCACGCCAGCAGGGCCGCCAGACGGCGCTGCCGGAAGCGCGGCCGCGAGCGGCGGTGCCCGAGCGCACGGCGACTTTCGTGCTGATTCGCGACGGCCAGCGGCTACTGCTCGAACGGCGGCCGCCGAGCGGCCTCTGGGGGGGCCTGCTGGTGCCGCCGGAGGGCGCCGTGGACAACGTGCTCGCCCGGCTCGGCCTGCAGGCCGTCAGCCAGCAGCCGCTGGCCCCGCTGCGCCATGCCTTCACACATTTCCGCCTGACCCTGGAGCCGGTGTTGTGCGAGGTGCAAGCCCCGCAGTTACTGGCCGAACCCGGCCTGGAATGGGTGGAATTGGCGCAGGCGGCGCAGGCGGCCGTACCGGCGCCGATCGGCAAGCTGCTCAGGCAGGTTGCCAGCGCAGCGGACTGAGCCCCCAGCGTTCGAAGGTTTCGGCGCGAACGATCTGGCCGTAGTGATTGCCCACGGCCCGGGATAGATCGACTAGCACCGGTGCCACGTACTGGCGGCGGCCAGCATGGAAGATGACGCGGACCACCGGGCTCAGGATGTTGTCGTGATGAAGTTCTTCAACCACGGCCAGGTGGCCGCTTTCGAGCAGGACCAGGGTGCCGACCGGATAGACCCCGATGGTGCGGACAAAGGCGGCGACCAGCTCGGGATCGAACTGGCTGCCGCCCTGATCGTAGAGCTGGCGCAGGGCCAGCGACGGGGCGATGGCCGGCCGATAGGGACGCACGGAAGTCATCGCATCGTAGGTGTCGACGATAGCGGCCATGCGGCCGGCCAGGGAGATTTCGTCACCGGCCATGCGGTAGGGATAACCGCAGCCGTTGTAGCGTTCGTGGTGCTCGAGGACCACGGCGACCGAGGTCTCGGCCAGGCGCACCGTCGCCTGCAAAACGGCCAGTCCTTCCTCGACATGGCTCTGGACGACGGTGTATTCGGCCTGCGACAGCATGCCGGGCTTGGTGATCAGGCGGGCATCCAGGGCCGACTGGCCGATGTCCTTGACCATGGTACCGAGCGCCAGCTTTTCCAGCTCCGCCTCCGGCAGCTCCAGATGCCGGCCCAGGGCGATGATCAGTGCGGCGGTGGCGACGGCATGTTCGGTCGCGTAGGCATCCTGGCGTTTCAGCCGGGCCAGCGGGGCCAGGGCGTCCGGGTTGCGCAGCACCGATTCGATCATCTTGCCGACGATGGGTTCGAGACGGGCGGCATCGACGTCATGCCCGGCCCGCGCCGCCAGCATCAGTTCGGCCACGGTGCCGCTGGCCTCGCCGATCAGCCGCGCCGAGCGCCGCCGCTCCTCGCCCAGCGAGACGGTCGCCGGCTTGGCCTTGAGGCGCTCCAGGCGTGTCACGAAATGGCGTTCGACTTCGTCGCTGCGGATGATCGGCGGCGGTTCGACAGGCGGCAGGTCGATGCCCTTGTCCGTATCGATGCTGACTTCGACGATGCCTTCCTCGACCAGGCGGGCGATCTGCTCCGCATCGCGGACGGTGAACTTCTGCCGCCAGAAGGAATGTTCGAGCCAGCGCCGGTGCAGGTCCACGACATGCATGCCGGGCAACAGCTGATCGATCGGGAGTTTGCGGATCACGTTGGCGGCCTGTCTACTTCTGTTCCGCCTGCTGCTTTTTTTTCGCCACGCGGGCTTCGTGCTCGGCCTGCTTCTGCCGCTGCTTCTCGGCATCGGCCGCCTTGCGCCGGGCGCCTTCGGCGGCCTTGCGCTCCTTGTCGGCCAGCCGCCTGGCCGTGGCTTCCTCGGTCGCCTGCCGTTCCGCCGCCGCAGCCGCCTCACGCGCCGCCAGTTCGGCTTCGCGCTGCGGGGCCTTTTCCTGCTCGGCGCGTTCGCGCTCGCGGAGCTCTTCCTGCTTGGCTTCCCGTTCGAGCGCCTGGCTTTCGCTTTCCAGACGGCGGACTTCGCGAGTAGTCGTCAGGTGCTCGGCGCGCGCCTTGTCCAGGCAGGCGTTGACCAGGAACTTGCTGGCGCATTCCGTCTGCCGGCTTAGCAGCAGCGCATCGGCCTGCTGCTGCCGAGCCGCCGCCTCGGCCTGCAGGGTGGCTGCCCGCTCCAGCCACTGCTGGCGCTCAGCCGCCGTGACAATATCGCCGGCGCCGGCCAGCGCCGGCAGGCTGCCGAGCAGCAGCGCGATCAGCCGGGCAGCCATTGATAGGGATTGATTTTCCACTTGTCGAAACTCTCGAAACTGGCGATACGATCCTGCGACTTGGCGAGATCGACGATTTCCGGCGGGATGTAGTGTTGCTGGCCGGCGTGGTAGAAGATACGAACCACCGGTTCGAGCAGGCTTTTCTCGTTTTGTTCAACGACGACGCCGAGACGCTTGCTGTCGAGTTGCACCAGCGCCCCGGTCGGGTAGATGCCGATGGCGCGGATGAAGACCTGCACCAGTTGCGGATCGAAATGATGGCTGCTCCATTCGAGCAGCTTCTTCAGCGCCTGCGTCGCCGGCATGCCCTTGTGGTAGACGCGGTCCGACGAAATCGCGTCGTAGACATCGACGATGGCCGCCATCTGGCCGTAGAGACTGATCGCCGCGCCGCTCAGCTTGTGCGGATAGCCGGTGCCGTCGAAACGCTCGTGGTGCTGGGCGGTGATCTGCAGCGCGGCCGCGCCGATGCCGGGCGTCTGCTGCAGCAGCAGCACGCCCTGGTCAACGTGCGATTTCATGCGCTCGAATTCATCCTCGGTCAGCTTGCCCGGCTTGTTCAGGATGGCGTCGGGAATACGCGCCTTGCCGACGTCGTGCAGCAGGCCGCCGAGCGCCAGCTCCTTGATCACGCCCCTGTCCAGCTTCATGCCGCGGCCGAAGGCGACGAGCAGCGCACAGACGCCGACCGAATGCTCGAAGGTGTAGTCGTCGTGCTTCTTCAGGCGGGCCAGCGGCAGCAGCGCATCCGGATTGCGGAAGATCGAGTCGACCATGTTCTCGACCAGCGGCTCGATGCGCTCGACTTCGATCTGCTGGCCGAGCCGAATGTCGTCCATCATGTGGCGGACGATCTTGTTGGCTTCGCCATGCAGCCGGCGGGCCCGCGCCGCCTCGTCCTTCAGGGCGCTGGCCACCGGCTTTTCCGGCTGCCTGAGGGCGATTTCCTGCAGCCGCTGATCGAGATCGGCACTGACTTCCTGCTGCGTCCGGGCCGCCCAGACATCCGCCCCCTTGACCGTGTCGATATACAGTTCGCGGATGCCGAGATTGATGATCTTGTCGACCGTCGCCTGATCGCGGACACGGAAGGCGTTGGCGAGGAAGGGGTGATCCAGCCAGCCACAATTCAGATCGTGGATGAACATGCCCGGCTTCAGCTGGTCTGTGCGAATCTGCTTGATCATGGTGACAATGCGTGGCGAATACGGCCGATTCTAGCGCATCGCTGCCGCTATAATTCGCGTCCTCATGATCGCCCTCCGCCAAGTCACCTTCGCCCGCGCCGGCCGCCCGCTGGTCATCGATGCCTCCGTTCAGTTGCACCCCGGCTGGAAGGTCGGCGTCGTCGGCGCCAACGGCTGCGGCAAGTCCAGTCTTTTTGCCCTGCTCGCCGACGAACTGCACGCCGAATCCGGCGATGTCGAGATCCCGGCCAGCTGGCAGATCGCCCGCGTCGCCCAGGAAACCCCGGCTCTGCCCGATGCGGCACTGGAGTTCGTACTGGACGGTGACACCGAGCTGCGCCGTGTTCAGCGCGAACTGGCCGCCGCCGAAGCCCGTGGTGACGGCGAGGCGATCGGCCACCTGCACGCCCGTTACGGCGAGATCGACGGTTATTCAGCCAAGGCCCGCGCCGCCGAAGTGCTGCACGGCCTCGGCTTCAAGGATGCCGATTTCTCCCGTCCGGTCGCCGACTTCTCCGGCGGCTGGCGGGTGCGGCTGAACCTGGCCCGCGCCCTGTCCTGCCGCGCCGACCTGCTGCTGCTCGACGAACCGACCAATCACCTCGACCTCGATGCCGTCTTCTGGCTGGAAAGCTGGTTGAAGAACACGCCGGCAACGCTGCTGCTGATCTCCCACGACCGCGACTTCCTCGATGCCGTGGTCGGCCAGATCATCTCGATCGACCTGCAGCGCCTGTCCCTTACTAGCGGCGGCTATTCCGACTATGAACGGGCCCGTGCCGCCCGGCTGGCCAACCAGCAGTCGGCCTTCGAAGCCCAGCAGCGCGAGATCGCCCATCTCAACAGCTTCATCGAACGCTTCCGCGCCAAGGCCACCAAGGCCCGCCAGGCGCAAAGCCGGATCAAGACGCTGGAACGCATGGAAATGGTCGCCGCAGCGCACGTCGATTCGCCCTTCCATTTCAGCTTCCGCCAGCCGAACGCCCTGCCCGACCCGCTGCTGAGCATCGAAAAAGCCTCGGCCGGCTATGCCGATCACAAGATCATCGACCATGTCTCACTGACCCTGCGCCCCGGCTGCCGCATCGGCCTGCTCGGCCGCAACGGCGCCGGCAAATCGACGCTGATCAAGCTGCTGGCCGGCGCCATCGCCCAGCAGGGCGGCGAGCGCAAGGAAGCCAAGGCGCTGAACATCGGTTATTTCGCCCAGCACCAACTGGAACAACTGCGTCCGGACGAATCGCCGCTGCAACACCTGACCCGCCTCGAACCGACGACGCCGGAACAGGAGCTGCGCGACTACATCGGTGGCTTCGACTTCCGCGGCGACATGGCGACGCGCGCTATCGAACCTTTTTCCGGCGGCGAGAAATCGCGGCTGGCGCTGGCCCTGCTGATTCGTACCAAGCCCAACCTGCTGCTGCTCGACGAGCCAACCAACCACCTCGACCTGGAAATGCGCGAGGCCCTGACCTTCGCCATGCAGGATTTTGAGGGCGGCATGGTCTTCGTCTCGCATGACCGCCACTTGCTACGCACCTGCGCCGACGAACTGCTGCTCGTTGCCGACGGCAAGGTCACGGAGTTCGACGGCGATCTCGATGACTACGCCGCCTGGCTGGCCAGCCAGCGCAATGCCGAAAAGGCGCCGCAAGCCGAGGTTGCTGCCGAGAAAAACGAACGCCTGCAGCAACGGGCCGATGCCAAGGCCAGCCGGCAGGCGCTATTGGCCCAGCGCAGGCCGCTACTCAAGGAAATCGAGCAGCTGGAGAAGCAGCTGGCCAAATGGAACGAGGAAAAGGCGGCATTGGAAGCCCAATTTGCCGATCCGGCGTTCTATGCCAGCGTCGACCGGCAAAAAAGCGAGGAGATGCACCGGCAGGCCGCAGTGCTCGGCGAGCAGATCGACACGGCGGAGCTGCGCTGGCTGGAAGTGCACGAAGCGCTGGAAGCCCTGCCTGCCATCGACTGACGGGCCGGATTTGGCGCGCTACCCGGGGTAGCGCGCCTCGCCCCGGCAGGCGACCGACCTACTTCTGCAGCGTCGCTTCGTCGACCATGACCTTGTAGACGTAGCCGGAACCAAAATCCTTGTCGGTCCGCACGGTACCCTTCACCGTCACCACCTCGCCGGGGTTGGCCTCGTTGAGGGTCGTCACCAGCAGGTCGTTGCTGCCGTCCTTGTCGCTGCCCGTGCCGTCACGCAGGTGCAGCCAGTTCTTGCCCATGATGCCCGGGTTGTACTTGACGATCTGACCACGTACCAGTACCGGCTTGTCCTTCAATTGGCCGGCCCGGCCGACGATTTCCGCAACGGTCCGGGCATTGGCGCCGACGGCCTTGTCGACCTTGATGTTGCTGACATCGACCGCGGCTTTCGCCATTCCGCCATGCGGCGCCGCCGCCGCGACGCCCGCCGCCCCGGCCAGCTGGCCGAAGACGATGCTGTCGAAGCGGCGCTTTAGGGCGACGCTCTCGAAGTTCTTCATCACCATGGCGTGCTCGATCGTCACTTCAGCGCCTTTCTTCAGCGGCGCCTTTTCCACCGCCGCCCAGGTCTCGCCGCTCTTCGTCTTCAGGCGGAGATAGGTATAGCTGTCGACATCCTTGACTTCGAGCACGACCCCGCGCACGACGTCGTCGGCCGCCGACGGCGTAGCGGCCTTTTCGCCGGCAACAACGAAGGGCGCAGCAAGGATGAGGCAAATCGCCAGGAGGGATTTCATGGGCAGGTCTCCGCGGGAAAAAGCGCAGTCTAGCAGTATCGCCAAAGCGCTCCCGCCCGATGTTTTGCCGCTGTCGCGCCGCTCTAACCGGCAGGCGGCGCCGCCATTGCATCCTCATAAGGTAAAATCGGCGCTTTTCCGCTTTCCGCGCTGGAGCCAACCGTGCAAATCGTCTGCCTTGACCTCGAAGGGGTCCTCGTCCCCGAAATCTGGATCGAATTCTCCAAGCGCACGGGCATTCCCGAACTGATGCGCACGACGCGCGACGAGCCGGATTACGACAAGCTGATGACCTATCGCCTGGACATCCTGCGCCAGCACCAGCTGGGCCTGCCGGACATCCAGAAGGTGATCGGCGAAATGGGCCCGATGGCCGGCGCCCGCGCCTTCCTCGATCAGCTGCGCGAGGACTATCAGGTGGTCATCCTGTCCGACACTTTCTACGAGTTCGCCCATCCGCTGATGCGTCAACTCGGCTGGCCGACGCTGTTCTGCCATTCCCTCGAAGCCGACGCCGCCGGCATGCTGGTCAATTACCACCTGCGCATGCCGGACCAGAAGCGCGAGGCGGTCAAGCGCTTCAAGGAACTGAAGTTCACGATCGTCGCCGCCGGCGATTCGTACAACGATACGGCGATGCTCGGCGAAGCCCACGGCGGCATCCTGTTCCACCCGCCGGAAAACGTCATCCGCGAATTCCCGCAATTCCCGGTGGTGTACAACTACGACGACCTGCGCAGCGAGATCGACAAGGCATTTGCCAAGGCCGCCTGAACTCAAGCCCATGCATAGCGACCGTTTCTACACGCTCTCCGCCTCCTGCCCCGATCAGGTCGGGATCATCGCCAAGGTGTCCGGCTTCATCGCGGCGCACGGCGGCTGGATACTCGAATCGAGTTTCCATTCGGACGTGCTGACCAGTCGCTATTTCATGCGCATCGAGATCAAGGCCGATTCGCTGCCCTTCCTGCTGGCTGAATTCCGCGAGCGTTTCGAGGCGGAAGTGGCCAGGCCGCTGTCGATGACCTGGACGATCAACGACAGCGCCGTCAAGAAGCGCGTCGTCGTCATGGTCTCCAAGCAGGAACACTGCCTGTACGACCTGCTGGCGCGCTGGCAGGCAAAAGAACTCGATATCGAGATTCCCTGCGTCATCTCCAACCACGACACTTTCCGCGGTTTCGTCGAGTGGCACGGCATTCCCTTCCATCACGTGCCGGTCAACGGCGACAACAAGAAGGGTGCCTACGCCGAGATCCGCCGCATTTTCGACGATGTGCGCGGCGACACCATGGTCCTCGCCCGCTACATGCAGATCCTGTCGCCGGACCTGTGCGACGCGCTGGCCGGCAAGATCATCAACATCCACCACAGTTTCCTGCCCAGCTTCGCCGGCGCCAAGCCTTACCACCAGGCCTACACGCGCGGCGTCAAGCTGATCGGCGCCACCTGCCACTACGTCACCAGCGAACTCGATGCCGGCCCGATCATCGAGCAGGACGTGATCCGCATCGACCATTCCGATTCGCCGGAAGACATGGTCCGTTACGGCAAGGACATCGAGAAGACGGTGCTCGCCCGCGGCCTGCGCTACCACCTGGAAGACCGGGTGCTGGTGCACGGCAACAAGACGGTCGTCTTCCGGTAAACAGCCATGCTGATCGCCCGCGACAACTCCCTGCTGCTGGTGGTCGATATCCAGGAAAAGCTGGCACCGGCCATCCACGATGGCGCAACGGTCACCGCCAACTCGCTGCGCCTGCTCACGGCGTCCGCCCAACTGGACGTACCGGCCTTTGTCTCAGAACAATATGTCCGCGGCCTCGGCCCCAGCCTCGACGTCATCCGCGCCGCGGCCGGGCACGCCCGCTTCTTCGAGAAGACGCATTTCTCCTGCGCCGCCGAGTCGGGCGTGCTTGACCTGCTGCGCGCCCCCGGTCGCCGGCAGATCATCCTGACCGGCACCGAAACCCACGTCTGCGTGCTGCAGACCGCCTGCGGCCTGCTTGCCGCCGGTTTCCACGTCTTCCTCGTCGCCGATGCCGTCTCGTCGCGCACCCCGGCCAATCGCGACGCCGCCATCGAGCGCCTGCGCGCCGTCGGTGTACACATCGTCACCACCGAGATGGTGCTGTTCGAGTGGCTGCACAAGGCCGGCACCGACGAATTCCGCACCCTGCTGCCGCTTATCAAGTAGGCGCCGGCTACTCCGGATAGAGCACTACTGGCGCCGCGGCCAGCGGCCGCCCATGCGTGCGCAGGGCCTGCCCTCGCTCCCCAGCAAGCCACCCGGTTCAACCGTGTAGGTCAGCAGTACGCCAAGCCACCCAGGGACTGAACTGCTTTGCCGGAGGCCAAGCCTCAGATGAACATCGGCGAGCTGGACGATGCGCTGCAATCATGGCTGGCAAAAAAACGGGCACCCGAAGGTGCCCGAAGGGAGAGAGACTAGGATTCTGTTGCTTAGTGGTGGTAGGCGCTTTCGCCGTGGGAGGTAAGGTCGAGACCTTCACGCTCCTCTTCTTCCGGCACCCGCAGACCGATAACGATATCGACCAACTTGTAGGCGACGATGGACACCACACCCGACCAGACGATGACGGTGCCGACACCCCAGGCCTGGGCGGTGACTTGCGCCACCATGTCGTAGGTGCCGACAGCGTTGGCGACGTAGTCGTAGACACCCGTGCCGCCGAGGGCCGGATCAGCGAAGACACCGGTCAGCATGGCACCGAGGATGCCGCCCACGCCATGCACGCCGAACACGTCCAGGGAGTCGTCGGCGCCGAGCATCTTCTTCAGGCCATTGACGCCCCACAGGCAGACGATGCCGGCCAGCAGACCGATGACGATGCCACCCATGACGCCGACGAAGCCGGCCGCCGGGGTGATCGCCACCAGACCGGCAACAGCGCCGGAAGCAGCACCCAGCATCGAGGGCTTGCCCTTGAACACCCATTCGGCAACCATCCAGGACAGCGCGGCGCAGGCCGTGGCAACCCAGGTGTTGATCATGGCCAGAGCCGAACCACCGGAAGCCTCGAGGGCGGAACCGGCGTTGAAGCCGAACCAGCCGAACCACAGCAGGGAAGCGCCGATCATCGTGAAGGTCAGGCTGTGCGGAGCCATCGACACGCTGCCGATACCGGTGCGCTTGCCGATCATGTAGGCACCGACCAGGCCGGCGATGGCGGCATTGATGTGCACCACGGTACCGCCGGCGAAGTCGAGGGCACCCTTCTGGAACAGGAAGCCAGCGGTGGCACCGGCAGCTTCAGCGGCGGCGGCATCGATGTAGGCATCCGGGCCAGCCCAGTACCAGACCATGTGGGCCATCGGGATGTAGGACAGGGTGAACCAGATCACCATGAACACCAGCACGGCGGAGAACTTCACCCGTTCGGCGAAGGCACCGACGATCAGCGCACAGGTAATGGCGGCGAAGGCGCCCTGGAACACGACGAAGATCAGCTCGGAGATGACGACGCCCTTGGAGAAGGTGGCGCCAACCGATTCTGGCGTCACGCCCTTGAGGAACAGCTTGTCCAGGGTTCCGAAGAAGGCGTTGCCCTCGGTGAAGGCCAGCGAGTAGCCGTAGATCACCCACAGCACCGTGATCAGGCAGAACACCACGAACACCTGCATCAGTACCGACAGCATGTTCTTGGTGCGGACCAGGCCACCGTAGAACAGCGCCAGACCGGGGATCGACATCAGGATGACCAGCGCGGCGCAGGTCATGATCCAGGCGTTGTCACCCTTGTTCGGCACCAGCGGAGCGGCGGCCGGAGCAGCCTCGGCGGCAGCCGCCGGAGCGGCAGCGGGGGCCGGAGCGGCTTCTGCCGCGGCGGGAGCGGCGACAGCCGCGGTGACTGCCGCCGGTTCGGCGGCCTTTTCCTCGGCCCAGGCCGGAGACCCGAAGGCGACGGCGCCGACCAGGGCAAGCAATGCGAATACACGTTTCATGGGTCGCTCCTTAGAGGGCATCGGTGCCGGTTTCACCGGTCCGGATACGAATGACTTGTTCGAGTTCGAAGACGAAAATCTTGCCGTCGCCGATCTTGCCGGTGCTGGCCGATTTCTCGATGGCCTCGATGACCTGGTCGATCTGCTCGCTCTTCACGGCAGCCTCGATCTTCACCTTGGGCAGGAAATCGACGACATACTCGGCGCCCCGATACAACTCGGTATGCCCTTTCTGCCGGCCGAAACCTTTCACTTCGGTAACCGTGATGCCTTGCACGCCGATGGCGGAAAGAGCCTCA
>PHCU01000142.1 GCA_002842345.1 Betaproteobacteria bacterium HGW-Betaproteobacteria-12
CCGCCGCCGACGATGACGACGTCGAATTCCATGGCTTCGCGTTGCATGCTGTCTCCTTTGAATTATTGTTGCGCTGTAAACAATACGGTACAGTATGGAAAAAGATTCGACAACCCGCAACCCCCCAAAAAGAGTGGTGTGATGGAACACAGCAAGAAACTGATACACGTGACGAAGATGCCCATCCGCTGGGGTGACATGGACGCCTACGGGCACGTCAACAACACCGTTTATTTCCGCTTTATGGAGCAGGCGCGAGTCGAGTGGATCGAGACGCTGGCCGTGCCGGTGCGGCCGGGCGGCGACGGGCCGGTGATCATCAACGCCGCCTGCACTTTCCTGAAGCCGATGAATTACCCGGGCACCGTCGAAGTTCGCACCTATGTCGACCGCCCTGGCCGCTCCAGTGTGCAGAGCCATGTCGACATGCTGATCGACGGCGAACTGTATGCCGAAGGCGCCGCCAAGATCGTCTGGATGAACACCCAGAGCGGCAAGTCGGTGCCGATCCCTGATCACGTACGGGCGGTGCTGGAAGCGGAGTAAACTCGCCGCCCATCGTCCTGCCAAACCATCACGCCATGGGCCAAAGAAAAATCTGGGAAAAACTGCTGTCAGCCGACCGGCCGGGGGCCGGCAAGGCGCCGGGTTCGCCGGAACGCACCGCCTTTCAGCAGGACTACGACCGCATCGTGTTCACCTCGGCCTTCCGCCGCCTGAAGGACAAGACACAGGTCTTTCCGCTGTCGAAGAGCGACTACGTCCGCACGCGCCTGACGCACAGCCTGGAGGCGAGCTGCGTCGGCCGCTCGCTGGGCGCCGTCGTCGGCCGCGAGATCATCGCTCGACACGGCCTGCAGCATGTCGAATCGGGCGATTTTGGGGCCATCGTCGCCGCCGCCTGCCTGGCCCACGACATCGGCAATCCGCCCTTCGGTCACGCCGGTGAGGATGCGATTCGCGAGTGGTTCCGTACTTCCGGCCTGCTTGAGCGCCATCCCTTCACGCCGGCGCAGCGCGCCGATTTCGAGCGCTACGAGGGCAACGCTCAGGGTTTTCGCATCGTTACCCGGCTGCAGAACCCAGCCAACCCTGGCTTGCAGCTGACCAGTGCGGTGCTGGCGACGTTCACCAAATATCCGCGGCCGTCGGCCCTTGATGAAGAGCTGGATGGCAAGAGCGGCAAGAAATTCGGCTTCTTTCAGCAGGATGCCGAGGCTTTCCGCGCCGTCGCCAAATCGACCGGCCTGGTCGAGCGCCTGCCCGGCACCGCCTGGCGGCGCCATCCGCTGGCCTTTTTGGTCGAAGTGGCGGACGACACCTGCTACCTGATTGTCGATCTGGAAGACGCCGCCAAGCTCGGCTTCGTGCCGTATCGCGATGCCGAGTGCCTGCTTGCCGATCTGGCCGGCAATACCGTCAGCGGCGGCCGGCTGGACCGCTTGCACGACCCGAAGGAGCGCCTCGAATACCTGCGCGCCAAGGCCATCGGCCGGCTGCTGGAGAACGCCGCCGGCGTCTTCCTGGAGAACGAGGACGCGATACTCAAGGGTACCTTCGACGAGGAACTGCTCGCCCAGTCGCCGGTCGGCATTCCGCTGCAGGCAGTGCTGAAGCTGGCCAAGGAAACCATCTACACGGCGCGCCCGGCGCTGGAGATCGAAACTGCCGGTTTCGAAGTTCTGGGCGCCTTGCTTGGGCTGTTTGCCGGTGCCGTCGAGGCCGGGGCAGGTCATGGCCGGATGACCACCCGCGAACGCATGCTGCTCAAGTTGCTGCCGGCGCAATTCGTCGGCCACGGCGGCGAGCCCGATGCCGACCCCTATGTGCGCCTGTTGCAGATTGCCGACTTTGTCGCCGGGATGACCGATTCCTACGCCGTGGACATGTACCGCAAGCTGAAGGGCTTCGACCTGCCGGCCTGAAGGAGAATGCTGTGAGCTACAAGTTCGACACCCTGACCCTGCACGCCGGGCAGATTCCCGACAGCCAGTACGGCGCCCGGGCGCAGCCGATCTACCTGACCTCGTCCTTTGTTTTCAAGGATGCCGAGCAGGCGGCGTCGCTGTTCAATATGGAGCGCGGCGGTCACGTCTATTCGCGCATCTCGAACCCGACCAACGCGGTGTTCGAGGAACGCATCGCGGCGCTCGAAGGGGGCGTCGGAGCGATTGCCGTGGCTTCCGGGCAGGCCGCGCTGCATCTGGCGATCACCACGCTGATGGGCGCCGGCAGCCACATCGTCGCCAGCCGCTCGCTGTACGGCGGTTCACACAACCTGCTCGAATACACGCTGCCGCGCTTCGGTATCACTACGACCTTCGTCGATCCGCGCGACCTCGACGCCTGGCGGCAGGCGATCCGGCCGGAAACGCGGCTGCTGTTCGGCGAGAGCCTGGGCAATCCCGGCCTGGAAGTGCTCGACATCCCGCGCGTCGCGGCGCTGGCGCACGACCACGGCCTCCCGCTGCTGGTCGATTCGACCTTCACCACACCGTACCTGCTGCGCCCGTTTGAACACGGTGCCGATCTCGTCTTTCACTCGGCGACCAAGTTCCTCTCCGGCCACGGCACGGTGATCGGCGGCGTGGTTGTCGACTCCGGCGCCTTCGACTGGGCGGCGGGGAAAAATGCGGGCAAATTTCCGACCCTGAGCGAACCCTACGCCGGCTTTCACGACATGGTCTTCGCCGAGGAATCGCCGATCGCCGCCTTCCTGCTGCGCGCCCGGCGCGAAGGGCTGCGCGATTTCGGCGCCTGCCTCAGCCCGCTCAACGCCTTCCAGATCCTGCAGGGCATGGAAACCTTGCCGCTGCGCATGGCCCGCCATATCGACAATACCCGCAAGGTGGTCGCCCATCTGGCGGCGCAGGTCGGCGAGGTGGTCGAGGCGGTGACCCACCCCGATCTGCCCAATCATCCCGATCACGAACTGGCGCAAAGGCTGATGCCGCGCGGCAGCAGCTCGGTGTTCACCTTCAGCCTGAAGGGGGGCAGGGCGGCCGGGCGCAAGTTCATCGAGACGCTGAAAGTGTTTTCGCACCTGGCCAATGTCGGCGACGCCAAGTCGCTGGTCATCCACCCGGCCTCGACCACGCATTTCCGCATGGCCGACGAGGCCTTGGTCGCCGCCGGCATCGGGCCCGGCACCATCCGCCTGTCGATCGGCCTGGAAGATCCGGATGACCTGATCGATGACCTCAACCGCGGCCTGGCTGCCGCCGCCAAGGTGTAAGCCATGAATATCGACGTTGGCGGGCAGGGCGCCTATATCTATACGGGCGGCAAGCGGCCGGATACCGCTTTGCCCGCCGTCGTCTTCATCCACGGCGCGCAGCAGGACCATTCCTGCTGGGCCCTGCAGAGCCGCTGGTTCGCCCATCACGGTTTTGCCGTATTGGCGCCGGACCTGCCCGGGCACGGTCGCAGTGCCGGCGAGGCCTTGCCGTCGATCGAGGCGCTGGCCGACTGGATCGTTGCCTTGCTCGACATGCTCGGCATCGCCCGCGCCGCGGTCGTCGGCCACAGCATGGGTTCGCTGGTGGCGCTGGAACTGGCGGTCCGCCACGGCGGGCGCATCGATCGGGCGGCCTTGCTCGGTACCGCCTTGCCGATGCCGGTCTCGCCAGTGCTGCTCGACGCCAGCCGCGACAACGAGGCCAAGGCGGCGGCAATGATCAATGCCTTTTCCTATTCCGCTGCCGGCCAGATCGGCGGCAACGCGGTACCCGGTCTGTGGCTGCTGGGCATGAACCGGCGCTTGATGGAACGCCAGAAACCGGGCGTCTTCCATATCGACATGAATGCCTGCAACGCCTACCAGCGGACGCCGGACAGCTTGGCGGCGATCACCGCGCCGGTACTAATTGTCGCCGGCAGCCAGGACCGGATGACTTCGCCGAAAGCGGCGAAAGCCTTGCTCGACTACATGCCGGGTGCCCGCCTAGCCAGCATCGAAGGCAGTGGCCATGCGCTGATGGCGGAACGGCCGGACGCCGTGCTTGACGCCCTGCGCGGCTTCCTGGTCGGCTGACGGGGAGGGAGCTGCCCCTCAGACCGCCGCGCGATTGAGGACGACGGTCAGTTCCGGGTAGTAGCCGAGACGGCTGATGTCGATCAGGCGACCGATGCGCAGGGCTTCGGCGGTCTCGCGGGCGGCCGCCGACTGGTCGAGCAGGACCGGAAAATATTGACTCGGGTCGAGCAACACGAAGATCTCCCGCAACAGCTTGCCGCAGGCCTGGTAATAGCGTGGATCGAGGCGAATCGCCTTGGCCCCGTCGTCGCAAGCATCCAGATACGCCGCGGCGCGAATGGCGGTGACGGCGAGCGATTCGATGTTGTCCGGGGTGAGTGGGGTCATGGCGCTACTCCTGTCGTGACGGCAACGAGCATCTGGTTGCCTTGAACTTATTAACGTCACTCCGGCCGGAAGGTTGAGGAAACTCTTATCCCCATTTCCTGTGGATAAACTTGGGAGTAGTTACTTGGTACTAGTTCCAAGGCCTTGTCCGGTAAGCGATTTGCACGCTCTGCCCATAAATCGGGCAGAGCAGCAAGCAGGCAGGGCGATGAAGCCGTGTCGGGGAAGGGACGTTCCGGATGCGGGGCATCCGGAACGCCTGTGCCGGCCTTACTTCAGGTCGAAACGGTCGAGGTTCATCACCTTGTTCCAGGCAGCGACGAAGTCACGCACGAACTTCTCCTTGTTGTCGTCCTGGGCATAGACCTCGGCCAGCGCGCGGAGCTGCGAGTTGGAACCGAAGACCAGATCGACGCGAGTGCCGGTCCATTTGACGGCGCCGGTCTTGCGGTCGCGTCCTTCGAAGCTGTCGCCGGCCTCCGAAAGCGGCTTCCACACTGTGCCCATGTCGAGCAGATTGACGAAGAAGTCGTTGCTCAGCTGCCCGGCCCGCTGGGTGAACACCCCGTGCTTTGAGCGGCCGACATTGGCCCCGAGCACGCGCAGGCCGCCGACAAGCACCGTCATTTCCGGCGCCGACAGAGTCAGCAACTGCGCCCGGTCCACCAGCATTTCTTCGGCGGAGACCGTGTAAGCCTTCTTCTGGTAATTGCGGAAGCCGTCGGCCTCCGGCTCCAGCGGTGCGAACGACTCGGCATCGGTCTGTGCCTGCGAAGCATCGGTACGGCCCGGCGTGAAGGGCACTGCTATCGCATGACCGGCCGCCTTGGCTGCGGCTTCGACTGCCGCGCAACCGCCGAGGACGATCAGGTCGGCCAGCGAAACCTTCTTGCCGCCGCTCTGGGCGGCATTGAAGGCTTGCTGGATGCCTTCGAGCGTGCCCAGCACCTCGGCCAGTTGTGCCGGCTGGTTGGCTTCCCAGTTCTTTTGCGGGGCCAGGCGGATGCGGGCGCCGTTGGCGCCGCCGCGCATGTCGGAGCCGCGGAAGGTCGAGGCAGATGCCCAGGCAGTGGCCACCAGTTCGGCGACGCCCAGGCCCGAGGCGAGCACCTTAGCCTTGAGGGCGGCAACGTCGGCAGCGTCGATCAGCGGGTGATCGACGGCCGGCACCGGGTCTTGCCAGATCAGGTCTTCAGCCGGCACGTCCGGGCCGAGATAGCGGGCCTTCGGTCCCATGTCGCGGTGGGTCAGCTTGAACCAGGCGCGGGCGAAGGCGTCGGCGAAGGCCGCCGGATCCTTATGGAAGCGGCGGGCGATCGGCTCGTAGATCGGGTCGAAGCGCAGCGACAGGTCGGCCGTGGTCATCATCGGCGGGTGCTTCTTCGTCGGATCGTGGGCGTCGGGAATCATGTGTTCCGGCTTGACGTTCTTGGCCACCCACTGATGGGCGCCGGCCGGGCTCTTGGTCAGTTCCCATTCATAGCCGAACAACATGTCGAAGTAGCCGTTATCCCATTTCGTCGGATTCGGTTTCCAGGCGCCCTCGATGCCGCTGGTCGTGGCGTGTGCGCCCTTGCCGGAGCCGAACTTGTTGATCCAGCCCAACCCCTGTTCCTCGAGCGGCGCAGCTTCCGGCGCCGGACCGACCAAGGCCGCATCGCCGGCACCGTGCGCCTTGCCGAAGGTGTGACCGCCGGCGGTCAGGGCGACGGTTTCCTCGTCGTTCATCGCCATGCGGGCGAAAGTTTCGCGCACGTCGCGGCCGGAAGCGACCGGGTCGGGATTGCCGTCCGGGCCTTCCGGATTCACATAGATCAGACCCATCTGCACCGCGGCCAGCGGGTTGTCCAGCTGGCGCTCGCCGGAATAGCGGCTATTGGGCTTGTCGCTGGTCGCCAGCCATTCCTTTTCGGCAC
This sequence comes from Betaproteobacteria bacterium HGW-Betaproteobacteria-12, assembly GCA_002842345.1. GTDB lineage: Bacteria > Pseudomonadota > Gammaproteobacteria > Burkholderiales > Rhodocyclaceae > Azonexus. Next base: position 6,280 of record PHCU01000142.1, read on the forward strand.
CCCAGTAGATGTCTTCTTCCGGTTGCCAGATATCGGCGCGACCGCCGCCGAAGCCGAAGGTCTTGAAGCCCATCGATTCCAGCGCGGCATTGCCGGCGAGGATCATCAGGTCGGCCCAGGACAGCTTGTTGCCATACTTCTGCTTGATCGGCCAGAGCAGGCGACGGGCCTTGTCCAGGTTGCCGTTGTCGGGCCAGCTGTTGATCGGCGCGAAGCGCTGGTTGCCGGTGCCGCCGCCGCCGCGGCCGTCGGCCGTGCGGTAGGTGCCGGCGCTGTGCCAAGCCATGCGGATGAACAAGCCGCCGTAGTGGCCCCAGTCGGCCGGCCACCAGTCCTGTGAGGTGGTCATCAGGGCGTACAGATCTTTTTTCACGGCGGCGAGGTCGAGCTTCTTGAACTCCTTTGCATAGTCGAAGTCGGCACCCAGCGGATTGGAGGCCGGGGCGTGCTGGTGCAGGATGTTCAGGTTCAGCTGGTTCGGCCACCAGTCACGGTTCGATTGGGCGCCGATCGTCGACCGGGCGCCATGCATGGTGGTGAATGGGCATTTCTGTTCGTTGCTCATGAGTCTCTCCCACTGGTTAAGTTAATTAGGTGTTTTGCAGTAATTAGCTTAGTAAAGGCACAACGCCATTTCTAATGACTTAACTATATGGCGACGATCAACTACTGCTATCACGTTGCATATTTAACATAATACAAATTATGCGTACTTCGAGATGACACGAATCGGCCGCCAAGTCTTCGTCCGACGCGCGCGTACCTGAAAGTGTTAACAACATTGACGAAATATTTAAACATTGCCAACAACAAAATTAGTACATACAGGGAAAATTGCACCATAAGTTAGCAACATGAACGTAAGTGCATCGAAGTAAATATATCCCATGAAGCTTCTCCAGTGATGATTCTGCCTATCTAACGAGCAATCTGCACAAAGTCGATAGTCTGCTGCCTTGAAATACAATTTCTGCACCAAACCGATTGATTTCAACTTCATTGGATAGCGTTTGCCCAACCGAACTACGAGCTCAAAATTTTTCTATTACGCCGTGGCCCTTTGGGTATAGCTGGTTTTGAAGCAATACTTTCCTGAAATTGTTTTGCCGCTGCCTGGGTGAGCTCTAGTTCACGTTGCAACAACGCCATCTGCGTGTCGTGTCTGGCTTGAGACTGGCGAAGAACGAAAAGCTCTTCAAGTTGCTGTTCATTTACGCTCCTAAGCTCATCCTGTTTGCCTTCAGCAACCCCTAGCCTCTGTCTTGCCTCGGCCAAATCAGACTTGCTGGCAGCTAGTTCATTTCGCTGCCTCTCTTCATTTGCAAGCAGGTTTTCGCGAAGTTGCTGGAGTTCTCGTTGGATTCTGGCCGTCATTTGACGTTCGTGATCGATTTCCATCAAGGCGCGTTTCTCATTGGCAGCAAGACGCTCTTCGGTTCGGCGAAGTTCTAACCGGGATTTTTCTAGTTCGGCTGAATAATCTTTTCTGGCTTCGGCTAGAGCTGCCTCAAGAGTAATTTGCTGTCGACCGGCTGCCTCAAGCTGTTGTTCCAAGGACTGAGTTCTGGCGCTTTCAGCGGCCAGATTCCGTTCAAGCTGCAATATCCGCTCATTAGCGTCTCTGAGTGCTTCTTGAGTCTGATTCACTTCTGTTTGGGCGGCGACACGCGCCTGGTCTGCGGCCTCACAGGCCTGTTGGGAATTGGCGACCAGTTCTTGAGCTTCATGGCGAAAGGCAGCGAGGCTTTCCTGGGCGCCCGCCTGGGCTTGCGACCACAGTGACGACACTAGCTCCCCTGCAGCAGCCTTTAGGCTCTCTGGTAGATCGGGGTGTTCAATTCGGACCCGGCTTTTGTCACGCAAGTCAGACCAAAATCTAGCCAGCGCTTCGGCCGGTGCTGACATGCTCCCTTTTCGGACATATTGGTAGAGCTTGTTGGCTGTGGGCGTGATGCCATAACGGAAAAATAGGATGGTGCAGACCTCGCGATACAAATCCTGTGTCTCGAGATCATGGGCCTTGAGCGCTTCAATCTCCGCAATGATTTTGGCTTCAGTGGTCACGCTTTTGCTCCTATAGCCGACAAGCTGGCTGTGATTAGTAATCAGATAATTAATAATACAACGTATAACGTTGTATATATAACTGGCAATCCATTTAATTTGACATTACGACTATACTGTCGAATTACGTTGGCAATACAATGGCAGCAAAGTAACCAGACCTGCGATGCAAATAAAAATGAGCGATTTGATCCCTGTGGCAGCCATTGCGCCACTGGAGTTGGTCCGCCTGCCGGATCACCTCGATGGCCGGACTGGCAGCAATCGCTCGACGTTGGGCCATGCCCAGATTGCCGCGCAAACGGACATCGATGCCCTGAAAGCCTGGCTAGCCCGCTTTCTCGATACACGCACCACGTTTGATAGCTATCGCAAGGAATCCGAACGACTGTTACTTTGGGCCACCCTGGAACTCGGAAAGCCTTTGTCTTCGCTGACCCACGAGGACCTGTTGGTCTATCAGCGCTTTTTGGCCGATCCCCAACCGGCTGAGCGTTGGGTGATGAAGGCTGGTCGAAAATGGTCTCGCTTTGATCCGGATTGGCGACCGTTCGCCGGCCCCCTCGCCCCGACCAGTCAGCGGCAGTCCATCATTATTCTGAACACGATGTTTTCCTGGCTGGTGAATGCAGGCTATTTGGCCGGCAACCCGTTGTCTTTATCACGCCAACGGCAGCGTAAGGCCAAACCGAGGATTACCCGATTCCTAGACGATGAACTTTGGCTCGCGGTTAAAACTACGATTGAAACCATGCCGCGCGAAACTGATCGGGAGCGTGAGCATTTCCATCGTGTCCGTTGGCTGTTTTCCTTGCTCTACATCTGTGGCCTGCGTATTTCGGAGGTGATTGAGAACAGCATGGGGAGCTTTTTCTGCCGGCGCGATTCGGAAGGCGAAGAACGATGGTGGCTGGAAATCACCGGCAAGGGGGAAAAGACACGCCTTATTCCGGGAACAACGGAGTTGATGGTGGAATTGACGCGTTATCGTCGTGAAAATGGGCTATCGCCCTTCCCTAATTCAGGCGAGCCCACTCCCCTCCTCCTGCCCATTGGCGGAAAACAACGTCCGTTGACGCGCAGTGCCGTGCATTTAATCGTCAAGGAAGTATTCAACCGTACCGCAATCCGCATTCGCGATCGAGGGGCTGAGTTTGAACGCTTGGCCCATCTGCTCGAGGATGCGTCGGCACACTGGATGCGGCATACCGCCGGCTCCAACATGGCTGATGCGATGGACCTTAGGCATGTTCGCGATAACCTCGGGCATAGTTCGATCTCGACGACGAACACCTACCTACATACGGAAGATGATCAACGTCATAAGGAGACTGAAGCGAAACACCGGCTCGGTTGGTGACGTCTCAGAATTGATTTCCGGTTTTCGGCCAATCCGGCCGCTCAAACGTCACTGCGCGAGTGGCAGCTATTCAGCACTCAGCGGACCGTGGCTCTGTTAAGCCGTTGAACGTCAGTTTCCCGATCTGCTGTAGGGCCTCGATGCCCTCTACGCGGTTTGACCAGCGCCAGGGACCGAACGTAGCGCTTTTTCCAGATGTGCCTCAGCTTCAATGCGCTTCGCTTGCGCCATTTGCCCAAATTTCACGAGGGTTGGTGCAATCTCATTCCATACATTCAAGGCCGCTGGACTATACGATCGCCATTGTTCGGCAATCCAGACTCGCGTTCGCGGATGGAGCACGGCCACGACAGCCGCGATGACTAGAGCCATCTTCAACCAGGAAGGAAGACGGCTGATACCCGTTGCAATAGCGGAGAAGAGAGCTCGAATTACGCCAATCGCGACCGTACCCAACATAGCACCTGAGACGCGAATGCCGACATCCACGACGGACACCCGCGCATATTTTCGCATGGTCATGATGAATTCGAAGGTCAGCGGATTACCGCCCATCTTCTTAATATGACGATCATGGCTTAGGATTCCCACAGCGCCAATCGTATTCTGCAGAACGACATAAGGGACGTCCTTCGGATCAATTTCAGCCGAAGCTGGCGCGTCGCATAGTTCCTCATTCCATATCAAGGCTTCCTTGTACCACGGCCAACTGTCCCACAACTGCTGTTCAGAAAGGTCTTGTCGTTTTGCTACCTGTGGAATGGCGGATGCTAGGTCTTGCTCTAGCCATCGCGGTGCGTGGACTTCTAGCACAGATGACTGAATGAGTTCTTGCAACGCGGTGTTGCCTCGGTCAGGAAATTTGACCTTATGGATAAGGTCCTGAGCAACGACGTTTGCATCCACCACCACACGGAACTGAGCGAACTGTTGGATCGTTTGTAGCAGCGCTGGATTCTTGTCGAGCCACCGTCGAAATGTAACGATTTCCTTCGAGTCGAGCCAATAGTTGTTGTGATCGCCACCGCCCTTCTCTTGGGGGTTTGGTTCCATCTCGTTCATAGAAGCTGTGACACCCGCATATAGTTCTACCGATAATAGCAGGGATAGAGCTATGGCCGGCCACAGTCCAGCCTTAAGCGCAATAAGGGCCTCATGGACCCAATGGCCGTTATGGCTACCGTCATGCCCCAGCGTTGGGTGGTTGAGCGCTCATTCGCCTGGATCGAGAAGTGCCGCCGTCTGTGGAAAAACTGCGAGCGCAAGCTCAACACCAG
>PHCU01000305.1 GCA_002842345.1 Betaproteobacteria bacterium HGW-Betaproteobacteria-12
CAAATCCGCCGCACGCGCGTGTTCGTGCGATGGCGGAATGTCGATATCAAGCGATTCAGCCCCGGGCATTGCCAGCAGATCGGCGATCTTGGTTCGCCCGCCACTGAGCCGCTTGTATTCCTCGAATGTGAGCAGCACATGCGCGGGGCGGCCACGATCAGTGATGATCACCGGGCCGGTCTGCGCCGCTTTCTTGGCGCGGCTGGCATCCTGATTGAATTGGCGGCTCGACAGGGTGGTGATGGTCATGGCAACACCTCATTGCACACATTGTAGTTACGTTACCACAAACACGGCGCGATGGTGGTTTTGGTCATGACGATGCCGTGTGATGCCGCCAAAAAACACAACGGGGCCGCCGCATGCGCGACGACCCCGCTGATGTTGCAACAACCGGTGAATCAGAAGTTCAACTGCACCCGGCCGTAGACATACTGACCCGCGAGGTCGTAGGTCGAGGCATCGAAGCCGTTGAGCGAGCACGACAGGCAGTTGGGCGCCTGCTTGTCGAACACGTTGTTGACACCCACCGTCACCTTGAAGCCGCCGAGGTAATCGGCGTTCCAGCTCGCCTGGAAGTCGTGATAGACGACCGAGCCGAGGTGATTGGTGGCGTTGGCCTGGTTGGAACAGACATCAAAGCTTGCAGCGTCGCCGCAGTCCTCGGTCAGGTCATCGATATAACGCATCACCCACGAGGCGTCGAATGCACCCTTGTGCCAGGTCGTGGCGAGATTGGAGGTGATTTCCGGGATCGCGCTGTCGTTGACCTCGACACCGACCTTGCGTGGCTGCACGGCGCCGTTGGCGCCGACCGACTTGAAGGTGTCGACATAGGTGGTGGACCAGTTCACCCCGAACTGACCGAAGCTCTTTTCCGGCAGCAACCAGTTGAACTTGAAATCCCAGCCTTCGGTGGTGATCTGGCCCAGGTTGACCAGGCGATTACTGAAACCGTTGATGCCACCGGTGCTGGCACGGGTGATGCCATTGCAAAACTCGGGATCGAGCGTCTCCACGCACAGATCGAGCTGGGTCTGCGCATCGATGGCCTGGATCGCACCACTGAGCTCGTGGCGGTACCAGGTGACTTCATAATCGACCCGCTCGGACCACCAGGTGTTGCTGGCGAAGCCCGGGCTCCAGACGAAGCCGGCCGAGTAGCTGTCCGAGGTTTCCGGATTCAACTCCGGGTTGCCGCCGGTGGTGACCGAAATCTGCGAGTTGGCCTGCGCGGCACCGGCCGGCACACCCAACGCCGCACAGTTGGCGGCGCTGCCTTCCGGCGGCGAGCCATCGAGGCCGATCAGGCATGGATCATCCAGCGTGGCATCGAAGCGGCTGGCCGAACCGAACAGTTCGCCCACCGACGGCGCGCGCAGGCCCTCGGCGAAGGTGCCGCGGATCAGGAACTCGTCGCTGACCTGCCAGCGCAAGCCGACCTTGTTGTTGGTGGTGCCGCCCGAGGTGTCGTAATCGGAATAACGGGTAGCGACGTTCAAATCGAGGCGCTTGGCAAAG
>PHCU01000143.1 GCA_002842345.1 Betaproteobacteria bacterium HGW-Betaproteobacteria-12
GAGTACTACGCTCGCGAAAGTAGGTCACCGCCAGGCTCCCCATTCAAAGCCCCTCCGTACAAAACGTACCGAGGGGCTTTGTGCTTTGGGGCAAACAGAGAAAAGACAAGGAATCGGCAGAGGCAACGCAGTCACTATGCTAGAATCCACAGTGGCGGGTCTCCCCGCATTGCAGGATGGTTAACCTGGTCAGGTCCGGAAGGAAGCAGCCACAGCCATTTACTGCAAGTGCCGGGGGTTAGGCTCGCCACTTTCATTTTCTGCTTTGGTGTGGGGCGCATGAGTTACCAGGTTCTTGCCCGCAAGTGGCGGCCGCGCAATTTTTCGACCCTCGTCGGTCAGGAGCATGTGGTTCGTGCTTTGACCCATGCACTCTCCGAGCAGCGCCTGCACCACGCCTATTTGTTCACCGGCACGCGTGGGGTCGGGAAGACCACCATTGCGCGTATTCTGGCGAAGTCGCTTAATTGCGAACGTGGTATCACTGCGACGCCTTGCGGAGCCTGCTCCGCTTGCCAGGAGATTGATGGTGGGCGTTTTGTCGATCTGCTCGAAGTCGATGCGGCGACCAACACGCGTGTCGATGAGATGCGGCAGTTGCTGGAAAATGCGGTCTACGCACCGACTCGTGGTCGCTTCAAAGTGTATGTGATTGATGAAGTACACATGCTCTCCAATTCAGCTTTCAATGCCATGTTGAAGACGTTGGAAGAGCCGCCGGAGCATGTGAAGTTCATCCTCGCAACTACTGATCCGCAGAAGATCCCGGTGACTGTCCTGTCACGCTGTCTGCAGTTCAATCTCAAACAGATGCCGCCGGGAGCCATCTCCGGCCATTTGGCCAATATCCTTCAGGCCGAGGGAATTAGTTTTGATGCGCCGGCTTTGGCGTTGATCGCCCGCTCGGCGGCAGGTAGCATGCGCGATGCCTTGTCCCTGCTGGACCAGGCGATAGCTCATGGGGCCGGCAAAGTAGAAGAAGAGTTGGTCCGCTCCATGTTGGGCACGGTCGATCAGGATTACCTGTATTCGCTCCTGGAGGCTCTGGTGCTTGGCGATGCGTCGGCAATGCTCGCGGTGGCTGCCGACCTGGGCATGCGGAGCCTCTCGTTCTCGGCGGCGCTGCAGGAACTGGCGACATTGCTGACTACTATTCAGGTCGCCCAGTGCGTGCCATCGGCGATCGATGACGACGAACCGGCGCGGGAGCGTTTGCTGGCCTTGGCAGCCGGGTTCTCGCCCGAGTTCGTTCAGTTGGCCTATCAGATCGTCGTCATCGGCCGCAACGAGTTGCCGGCGGCACCGGATGAATATGCCGGATTCGTGATGACATTGCTGCGTCTGCATACCTTCCGCCCGAGTACCGTCGCTGATGTTGTGGCTGCCGCGCAGCCACGGTTGGTGGCGGCTCAACCGAGTCGCCCGTCAGCGCCAGACGCGCTACCGATGGCACCAAAGAATTCGCCATCAGCGCCGGAGCGGGCTGAGGCGCTCAAGCATGAACCGCTGTCTGCGGAATCCGATTGGCGCAGTATTGTGGCCGCATTGCCGCTCTCCGGACTGGCGCGGACCTTAGCCCAGCACTGCGAGTTGCGGCGCCTGGATGACACAGAATGTCTGCTTCGTTTGGCACCCGCGCATTCACACCTGCAGATGAAGCCGGCACCAGAGCGTTTGCAACAAGCCGTGAGCGACTATTTTGCTCGGCCGCTTCGGCTTCGTTTCGAACTGGCCGACAACGAGACAGCTACCCCGGCAGCCACTGCTGGACGTGAACGCCAGGAGCGCCAGGAGAAGGCCGTTGCGGCCATCGAACAGGATGGTTTTGTGCGCGAGGTGATTGAATCCTTCGATGCCACCCTGGTCGAGTCATCGATTAAACCTATTGCCTAACGGAGAAAATGCCATGATCAAAGGTGGTCTGGGTGGCCTGATGAAGCAGGCGCAAATGATGCAGGAAAACATGAAGAAGGCGCAGGAGCAACTGGCGCAGATCGAGGTTGAGGGGCAGTCGGGGGCTGGTATGGTCAAGGTGGTGATGACCTGTTCCCATGATGTGCGCCGCGTGAGCATCGATGCGTCGGTGATGGATGATCGCGAGATGCTGGAGGATCTGGTCGCTGCTGCGGTCAACGATGCGATGCGGCGGGGCGAGGCCTTGAGTCAGGAGAAGATGTCCGGATTCACGTCCGGGCTGAACCTGCCACCGGGTTTCAAGCTGCCGTTCTAAGTGAATCCGTCCGGACTGGAGGCGCTGATCGAGGCGCTGCGCTGCCTGCCCGGAATTGGGCCAAAATCGGCCCAGCGCATGGCCTATCACCTCCTGCAACGGGATCGCGGCGGCGCCCGAAAATTGGGGGATGCCATCCTGCATGCGCTTCAGGCGGTCCGTCACTGTCAGCGTTGCAATACCTTTACCGAAAGCGATCTTTGCGAACGCTGTGCGTCGCCACGCCGTGATTCCTCACTGCTTTGTGTGGTCGAGACGCCCGTGGATATGAATATGATGGAGCAGACCCAGTCCTATCAGGGGCTCTATTACGTCTTGATGGGGCGTCTGTCACCGCTCGATGGCATCGGGCCGCGCGAACTCGGCCTGGATCGTGTGTTGGCGCGCGCCCTAGACGGTCTGGTCACGGAAGTGATCCTGGCGACTAACTACACCAATGAAGGTGAGGCGACCGCCCATTATCTGACGGCGATGCTCCGGCCCAAGGGCGTGCGGGTCAGCCGGATAGCGCGCGGGGTCCCGGTTGGCGGGGAGCTGGAATACGTGGATAGCGGCACGCTTGCCCAGGCATTGCGAGAGCGCAAGCCCTTTTCCGAAGGATGAGCGCTTTTATCGCTGGTCCCATTGTCGTATAATCCAGCGTTTATTTTTAATCCCATCCAATTCCTTTAGGGGTCAGCGTTATGAGCAATCAAGGAAAAATGGACTGCGGGCGGCGGCGTTTGATCGTCGCAACCGCGGCCGTGGGCGGAGTGGGGGCAGTCGCTGCTCTCGTGCCGTTCGTCTCCAGCTTGCTTCCTTCCGAACGTGCCAAAGCTGCAGGCGCTCCGGTTGAAGTCGATATCAGCAAACTCGAACCGGGCCAGATGATGACGGTCGAGTGGCGCGGCAAGCCGGTGTGGATTATCAACCGCACCAAGGAAATGCTCGACACGCTGCCCAAGCTGGCTGACCAGGTTGCCGACCCGCAATCCGAAAAGAACCAGCAGCCGGACTATGCCAAGAACGAAACCCGTTCGATCAAGCCGGAACTGCTGGTTGTCGTCGGGATCTGCACCCACCTAGGCTGCTCGCCGTCTTCCAAGTTCAAGGCCGGTGCCGACGAAGGCATGCCGGGTGACTGGCTGGGTGGCTTCCTGTGCCCCTGCCATGGTTCCACGTTCGACTTTGCCGGCCGTGTTTACAAGGCGAAGCCTGCCCCGACCAACCTCGAAGTGCCGCCGCACGTGTATCTCTCCGATGCCCGTATCATGATCGGCGAAGACAAGAAGGGAGCATAAGAAATGGCTGCTGGCAATTTCGAAAAATACAAGTCCGACGGCTCTCTGGGGGGTAACCTGCTGGAGTGGGTCGATGCCCGCTTCCCCGCCACTTCTATGTGGAAGGGCCACCTGTCCGAATACTACGCGCCGAAGAACTTCAACTTCTGGTACTTCTTTGGTTCCCTGGCCCTGCTGGTCCTGGTCATCCAGATCGTCACCGGCATCTTCCTGGTCATGCACTACAAGCCGGACGCCGCCCTGAATGCCGCCGGTGTGCCGATCGCCTTCGCCTCCGTCGAGTACATCATGCGCGATGTACCGGGTGGCTGGCTGATTCGCTACATGCACTCGACCGGTGCTTCAGCCTTCTTCATCGTCGTCTACCTGCACATGTTCCGCGGCCTGATCTACGGTTCCTACCGCAAGCCGCGCGAATTGACCTGGCTGTTCGGCGTCGGCATCTTCCTGGTGCTGATGGGCGAAGCCTTCTTCGGCTATCTGCTGCCGTGGGGCCAGATGTCCTACTGGGGTGCCCAGGTCATCGTAAACCTGTTTGGTGCCATCCCGGTGGTCGGTAACGACCTGTCGATCCTGATCCGCGGCGACTTCGTCGTCGGCGACGCGACGCTGAACCGTTTCTTCTCGTTCCACGTCATCGCCTTCCCGCTGGTTCTGCTCGGTCTGGTTGCAGCTCACGTGCTGGCGCTGCATGAAACCGGCTCGAACAATCCGGATGGTGTCGAGATCAAGGCCAACAAGGACGAAAACGGCATTCCGCGCGACGGCATTCCGTTCCACCCGTACTACACGGTCAAGGACATCGTCGGCGTCGTCGTCTTCCTGATGGCCTTTAGCGCGATCATGTTCTTCGCGCCGGAAGGTGCCGGCCTGTTCCTGGAAACGCCGAATTTCTATCCGGCCGACCCATTGAAGACCCCGCCGCACATCGCACCGGTCTGGTACTTCACGCCGTACTACTCGATCCTGCGGGCCATCGTCTGGAACTTCTTCGGTCTCGATGCCAAGTTCTGGGGCGTGGTTGCCATGGGCGCCTCGGTCGTGATTTTTGCCTTCCTGCCCTGGCTCGATCGTAGCCCGGTCAAGTCGATCCGTTATCGCGGGCCGATTACCAAGGTGATGATCGCCCTGTTCGTGATCTGCTTCTTCATCCTCGGCTACCTGGGTACCCAGTCCCCGTCCCCGATGGGCGAATTGGTTTCCCAGATCTGCACGGTGTTCTACTTTGGTTTCTTCCTCGCCATGCCCTGGTGGTCCCGGATGGACAAGTTCAAGCCGGTCCCAGAGCGCGTGACGACGAAGTGAGGGGGCAAATAATGAAAAAACTTCTGATCTCATTGCTTTTTGCACCGCTCATGGCCTTTGCTGCCGGTGCTCACATTCACCTCGACAAGTGGCCGGGTTCGGTCAAGGACCAGGCAGCGCTGCAGAACGGTGCCAAGTTGTTCGTCAATTACTGTCTGAACTGTCATGGTGCGTCCTACCTGCGCTACAAGAATCTGCTTGATCTCGGTCTGAGCGAGCAGCAGGTGAAGGACAACCTGATGTTCACCTCCGACAAGATCGGCGACCTGATGCAGGTAGCGGCCCGTCACGACGAGCAGAAGAAGTGGTTCGGTGCGACGCCGCCCGATCTGACCATCATCGCCCGGGCTCGTGGCGAGCTCGGCAATGCTGGCGCTGGCGCCGACTGGCTCTACACCTACCTGCGGACGTTCTACAAGGACGAGAATCGGCCGACCGGCTGGAACAACGTCGCTTTTGAAGCCGTTGGCATGCCGCATGTGCTCTGGGAACTCCAGGGTACGCAGGTGAAGAACCACGAATCGCACAAGCTTGAGCTGGCCATCCCCGGCAAGATGGCGCCGGCCGAGTTCGACAAGGCGGTTTCCGATCTGGTCAGCTTCATGGTCTGGATGGGCGAGCCGCAGCAGGAGTATCGCCGTACCTTGGGCTGGTTCGTTCTGGCCTTCCTCGGTGTGCTCTTCGTCGTGGCCTACGCCCTGAAGAAGGAATACTGGAAAGACATTCACTGATCCTCCGGGAATCAGTTGACGGCATCGTGGGTCGACCCTGGTCGGCCCCCGATGCCGAATCCCATTTTGAGGGAGTAACAAAATGATGAACCTCTACTCGGGCACTACCTGCCCCTTCAGTCACCGTTGCCGCATCGTCCTGTTCGAGAAGGGCATGGACTTCCAGGTGATCGACGTCGACATGTTCAACAAGCCGGACGAGATGGCGGCAATCAATCCGCACAGCCGCGTGCCGGTGCTGGTCGAGCGCGACCTGGTTTTGTTCGAGCCGAACATCATCAACGAGTACATCGACGAGCGCTTCCCGCATCCGCAGCTGATGCCGGCCGACCCGATCATGCGCGCCCGCGCCCGCCAGCTGCTGGTCGGCATGGAACGCGAGATCTTCTCCTTCATGGAAGTGATCGAGAAGAACGGCAAGACCGCCGACAAGGCGCGTCAGGAAATCCGCGCCCGCCTGACCGAGATCATTCCGATCTTCAACAAGCAGAAATTCATGCTCGGTGACGAGTTCTCCATGCTCGACGTGGCTATCGCCCCGTTGTTGTGGCGCCTTGACCACTATGGCATCGATCTCGGCAAGGCCGCCGCGCCGCTGATGAAGTACGCCGAACGGATCTTCAGCCGTCAGGGTTTCATCGACGCGCTGACGCCGTCGGAAAAGGCGATGCGCAAGTAAGGCATGGAACTGCCGTCCACCAAACCCTACCTCCTGCGCGCCATCTGGGAATGGTGCTGCGACAACGGCTTCACGCCCTACATCGCGGTCCAGGTCGATACCCGGACGAGCGTGCCACGTGAGTTCGTCCGCGATGGGCAGATCGTGCTCAACCTCGGTCCGGACGCCACCAACAAGCTGCAGATGGGCAACGAACTGATCGAGTTCCAGGCGCGCTTCGGCGGGGTCGCCCGTCAGTTGTCGGTGCCGATCGAGCAGGTGTCGGCCATCTACGCGCGCGAAAATGGTGCGGGTATGGCCTTCGAGATCGAAAGCAGCGGTGACGCTGCCTTCGCCGATGCCCCGGCGGTTGCCGCGGTCGAGGCGAGTGAAGAGGAAGCACCGCCGGAGCCGCCGCCGCCCGAAGGAGGGCGGCCGAAGCTGCAGCGCATCAAATAGGGACGCGTATTGCCGTTGATGCACCAAAGAGGGGAGATTTCCGAGCGGGAATTTCCCTTTTTGCTTTCAAGTGACTGATTTTTAGGGGTGGCATAGCTGTTGCTGCAAGGCTGGCCGGAAGGAAAATCATGAAAAGCGAAGTCAAATCCACCTGTTGTTACTGCGGCGTCGGCTGCGGTGTCCTCATCGAGACCGAAGCCGGCAAAATTACCGGCGTGCGCGGCGACCCCGAGCACCCGGCGAACCGCGGGCGGCTGTGCACCAAGGGCGCGACGCTGCACCTGACGGCCGAATCCGATTACCGCCTGGCCTGGCCGGAGCACCGCGTGCAGCGTGGTCTGCCCGGTGAGCGCTTGGCCTGGGATGTCGCTCTCGACGCAGCCGCCGACCGCTTCGCCGACACCATCCGTCGCTACGGGCCGGATTCGGTGGCTTTCTACATCTCCGGCCAACTGCTGACCGAGGACTACTACGTCTTCAACAAGCTGGCCAAGGGCCTGATCGGCACCAACAACGTCGATACCAACTCGCGCCTGTGCATGTCCTCGGCCGTTGCCGGCTACAAACAGACCCTCGGCGCCGATGCGCCGCCGTGCTGCTACGACGACATCGATCAGGCCGGTGTGATCTTCATTGCCGGCGGCAACCCGGCGGTCGCCCATCCGATCGTCTATCGTCGTATCGAGGATGCCAAGGCGGCCAATCCGAACCTGCGCATCATCGTCGCCGACCCGCGCCGTACCGAATCCTGCGAACTGGCCGACCTGCATCTGCCGCTCAAGCCGGGCAGCGATATCGCGCTGTTCAACGCCATGCTGCAGGTGATGATCGCCGAAGAGCTGATCGATGCCGCCTACATTGCCGCCCATACCGAAGGTTTCGCGGCGCTGGCCGAGTCGGTGCGGACGTTCACCCCCGAGGTCGCCGCCGGCCTTTGCGGCCTGTCAGCTGAAGCCATCGTCCAGGCGGCGCGCTGGTTCGCTGCCGGCCCGGCGCTGTCGCTGTACTGCCAGGGCCTGAACCAGTCGGCGCACGGCACCCGCAACAACGCGGCGCTGATCCAGCTGCATCTGGCCAGCGGCCAGATCGGCAAGCCCGGCGCCGGCCCGTTCTCCCTGACCGGTCAGCCGAATGCCATGGGCGGGCGCGAAGTCGGCGGTCTGGCCAACCTGCTGTCGGCCCACCGCGACCTGGCCAAACCCGAGCACCGGGCCGAAGTGGCGGCGCTGTGGGGCATCCCCTCGGTGCCGGAGAAGCCCGGCAAAGCCGCCGTCGATCTGTTCCGTGCCCTGAAAAGCGGCGAGGTCAAGGCGGTCTGGATCGCCTGCACCAATCCGGCGCAGTCGCTGCCCAACCAGGCCGAGGTGCGCGAAGCGCTGGCCTGCGCCGACTATGTCGTGCTCCAGGAAGCCTTCCGCAATACCGATACCGCCGCCTTCGCCGACCTGCTGCTGCCGGCCTCCGCCTGGGGCGAGAAGGAGGGCACGGTGACCAATTCCGAGCGGCGCATCAGCCGCGTTCTGGCGGCCGTGCCACCGCCGGGCGAAGCGCGGGCCGACTGGGCGATCGTCGTCGATTTCGCCCGCCGCCTCGGCGAGCGCCTGGGGCATCCGGCGACCGCCAGCCTGTTCCCCTATACAGATGTCGAAAGCATCTATAACGAGCATCGCGAAAGCACGCGCGGCCGCGATCTCGACATCACCGGCCTGAGCTATGCCGTGCTCGCCGCCGATGGCCCGCAGCAATGGCCCTATCCGCAGGGGGCCAGCGCTGGCCAGGCGCGCTTATACACCGATGGCCGTTTCCCGACGGCCGACGGCAAGGCGCGCTTCGTCATCACCGAACACCGGTCGACCGCCGACACGGTCAGCGCCGAACTGCCGATCGCCCTGCTCTCCGGGCGCATGCGCGACCACTGGCACGGCATGAGCCGTACCGGCACGGTGCCGCGCCTGTTCAACCTGGAGGACGAGCCGCTGCTCGCCCTGCATTCCTGCGACATGCGCCACCGCGGCATCGAACCGGGCGATCTGGTCGAGGTCAGCAATGGGCGCGGGCGCATCGTTGTCCGCGTCAAGGCCGGCGAAGGGCTGGTCAAGGGCCGGGCCTGGATGCCGATGCACTGGGGCAGCCAGTTCATGAATTCGCCCGGCGTCAACGCGCTGGCCTGCGACGTCGTCGATCCCTTCTCGCAGCAGCCGGAGCTGAAACATGCGGCAGTCCAGGTGACGCGCGTCGACTTGCCCTATCCGCTGGCCGTGCTGCGCCGCTGTGCCGACCAGGGTGAGGCGCTCGCACTGCTCGACAAGGCGCGGGCGCTGCTGGCCGATTTCCCCTATGCCACGGTCGCCCTCTACGGCCGGCAAAGCCCGTTGGTGGTACTGCGCGCGGCGCTGCCGGCAGCCATCGACGACAGCCGCCTGGCGGCCATCGATGCCCTGTTCGGACTCGACGGCGAGGCCGGTGCGATCGTCTATATCGATGCCAGCCGCAACATCGCCAAGAAGGCGATCGCCCGCGACGGTCGCCTGTTCGGTATCCGCCTGGCCGGCGAGGCGCTGGCTCAAGTGTGGCTGAAGCAGGCGATGGCCGAGGACGAACTCGATGCCGGCCTGATCCGCTTCGCCCTGGCGCCGACGGCGACGCCGCCGGTCAGCGTGGCGCCGCGCAATATCGTCTGCAAGTGCGCCGATGTCAGCGACGTGCAGATTCGCGCTGAAGTCCAGCACGGTGCCGGCCTGCCGCAATTGCAGGACAAGCTGAAATGCGGCACCTTCTGCGGCGGTTGTCTGCCGGATATCAAGCGCCTGGTGGCAGAATGCGCCCCACGACAAGCTGCGGCAGCCTGAGCGCGGCGGGAGGAGACCATGAACTTCCAGCAATACATCAAGGAAATTGGCCGCGGCGCCGAGGGCGCCCGCGATCTGCCGCCGGAAGGGGCCCACCAGTTGTACGGGGCGATGCTCGATGGCGGCGTGCCCGATCTTGAACTCGGGGCGATCATCCTCGGCCTGCGCGTCAAGGGCGAGTCGCTCGACGAGATGCTCGGTTTCCTCGCTGCCACCGACGAGCGTACGCATCATCTCGACATGCCGCATGGCCGCGTTCGCCCGGTGGTGTTGCCGACCTACAACGGCGGCCGCAAGGAAGCCAACCTGACGCCGCTGCTGGCCCTGCTGCTGCAGCGCTTCGGCGTGCCGGTGCTGGTGCATGGCCTGCTCGAAGGTTTCGGCCGGGTCACCTCGGCGCTGATCTTCCGCGAACTCGGGGTCATGCCGGTCAGTTCGGTGACCCAGGCGCAGACCGTGCTCGAGGAGAAGGGCCTGGCCTTCGTGCCGCTGACCGCGCTGTGTCCCGGTATCCACAACCTGCTGGCGCTGCGCAGCCGGATGGGGGTGCGCAATAGCGCCCACAGTCTGGTCAAGCTGATCAACCCGTTCCGCGGCGATGCCGTGCTGGTGGCGGCGGCGACCCATCCCGACTTCATCGAACTGATGCGCAATATCCTGCTGGCCCGCGGCCAGCGCGGCATGCTGCTGCGCGGCACCGAGGGCGAGCCGTTTGCCAATCCCAAACGCCGGCCGCGTCTGGAATACACCCACGATGGCGAGGCTGAGACGCTGTTCGAAGCCGAGCACGAAAGCCTGCGTGCCTTGCCCAACCTGCCGGAGAGCAACGATGCGCTGACCACCGCCAAGTGGATCCGCCGGGTGCTCGACAAGCAGATTCCGCTGCCCAAGCCGATCGCCAACCAGTTGGCCAGCCTGCTGTTCGCCAGCGGCTATGCCGAGGATTTCAACCAGGCCAAGGCCATCGTCGCCGTCGAGGCGACCGGGCTGGCCGTTGGCGGCAACTGAGTCGCTACTGCACCGCCTTGGTTGGCGATGCCCGATTTTGGTGCGGTGCAATACCGCGCGGTTTTGAAAAATCATTGAAAATCAACGTGCCAAAGCCTTGGCACGCGGATTGCAAGAGATAGGCCGAAGCAGCGAATCAACCGCCAACGGGGGCGGTCCGATGGCAATGACGTCATGCGCTGGAACTAATTTGCACCCTCGGGTGCGCGCAACGTTGGAGTCCATCATGAGCAAAGCCCCCGTAAAACCCCGGTTGGTCCTGATCGGCAATGGCATGGCCGGTGTCCGCACCATCGAAGAACTGCTGAAGATCAAGCCGGATCATTACGACATCACGATCTTCGGCGCCGAACCGCACCCG
>PHCU01000306.1 GCA_002842345.1 Betaproteobacteria bacterium HGW-Betaproteobacteria-12
TCACGGAAATTTCCGGAGAGGAGCAATGCGGTGAGTAAGTGTTTATAAAGTTAAAGGATCTCACATGAACCTGATTCAACAGCTGGAACAAGAAGAAATTGCCCGCCTGGGCAAGACCATTCCCGAATTCGCCCCGGGCGACACCGTCGTCGTCCAGGTGAAGGTCAAGGAAGGCAATCGCGAGCGTCTGCAGGCTTACGAAGGCGTCGTCATCGCCAAGCGCAACCGTGGTCTGAACTCCGGCTTCACCGTGCGCAAGATCTCGTCCGGCGAAGGCGTCGAGCGTACCTTCCAGACCTATTCTCCGCTGGTCGCTTCGATCGAAGTTAAGCGTCGCGGTGATGTGCGTCGCGCCAAGCTGTACTACCTGCGCGAGCGTTCGGGCAAGTCTGCACGGATCAAGGAAAAGCTGCCGGCCAAGAAGGCTTCTGCCTGATCGGTCTCATCCGGCAACAAAGAAAAAGGGGCTACGGCCCCTTTTTTTTCGTCCGGAAAATGCTTGGGAAAAGAAAAAAGAGGCCGGAGCCTTTTTTGTCATCTGGCTGCCGGATGCGGCGGCTCAGGCGAGCGTTTTGTCCTTCTCGATCAGCGCGTAGGCCGAATGGTTGTGGATCGACTCGAAGTTTTCCGATTCGACCACGTAGGCATCGACGCGGCTTTCGGCATTGAGCCGGGCAGCGACGTCGCGGACCATGTCTTCGACGAATTTCGGATTGTCATAGGCGCGTTCGGTGACGTATTTCTCGTCAGGCCGCTTGAGCAGACCAAACAGTTCGCAGGACGCTTCCTGCTCGACCAGCTGGACGAGTTCCTCGATCCAGACGAAGTCGTTGGTGCGGGCGGTGATGGTGACGTGCGAGCGCTGGTTGTGGGCGCCGCGCTCGGAAATTTTCTTCGAGCAGGGGCACAGGCTGGTCACCGGCACGACGACACGGACCGAGGTCGCAATCTCACCATGGCAGATGTCGCCGATGAAGGTGACGTCGTAGTCCATCAGGCTCTGTACGCCGGAAATCGGCGCCGTCTTGTTGATGAAGTACGGGAAGTTCATCTCGATGTGGCCGGTCTCGGCTTCCAGCTTGACCACCATGTCGCGCAGCATGATCGGGAAGTTCTCGACCGAAATTTCGCGTTCGTGGCTGTTCAGAATCTCCACGAAGCGCGACATGTGGGTGCCCTTGAAGTTGTGCGGCAGGCCGACGTACATGTTGAACATGGCGATCGTGTGCTGGATGCCGGCGGACTTGTCCTGGACCCTGATCGGGTGGCGGATCGATTTGATGCCGACCTTGTTGATGGCGATGTGGCGCGTGTCGGCCGAATTCTGGACGTCGGGGATGGGGGAGTTGGTTGTCATTGAGCTGTTCGGTTGAATTATCGGGTGGCCATTCGTTCGCGCACCGCGCGGACAATACCGTCCTTGTCGAGGCCGAGCTCGGCGAGGAGCTGACCCTGTTCGCCATGATCGACGAAGCGATCCGGCAGGCCGAGACGCAGCACGGCCACGTTCAAC
>PHCU01000144.1 GCA_002842345.1 Betaproteobacteria bacterium HGW-Betaproteobacteria-12
AACGCCGCGCACATCCACATCGCCAAGGAAATGCTGTTCACCGCCCAGCCGATCCCGGCCAGCCGGCTCGAACGCATGGGCATCATCAACCACCTCGCCCCGGCCGACCAAATCGATGCCTTCACCTACGACCTCGCCCGCACCATCGCCGCCAACGCCCCGCTATCGATTGCCGTGATGAAGGAGCAACTACGCATCCTCGCCGGCGCCCACACCATGTCGCCACAAGACTTCGAACGCATCCAGGGCCTGCGTCGGGTGGTGTACAACAGCCACGACTACGCTGAGGGGATTGGGGCGTTCAAGGAGAAGAGGAAACCGAGGTTTGAGGGGCGGTGATGGACAGCCCTGCTTGCCAAGAGGCCTCAGCTGCCCGGCAGTTCGAAAACTGAGATCAAGCCACGTGCTTTCGCCGGCGCCCGAGGTAAATCACTCGGTGATTCAAACTCAGGTGCCGGATTGATCATTGCCGAAGCTTGACCGAAGTTGAGCCAATTACAACTTGCTATTCTGACAACCCGAGCTCACACACTCGCGGTGTCGATCCTGCAGGAATTGCGCCCGCTGGATCGTGGTTTGCGTTGCGCAATCGATGTTGACGAAGAAACCCGTACCGTCACTGTAGCTGCAACGCCGATTCCGCTCTTCAAGCCGGCCGAGGCTGATTGGTTGAGTACCACGGTCAACCGGAAAAAATGCCCAAAATTGAAATGTCGGTTGATTCCAGTTGGCCTTGGTGCGCTACCGATTTATTTGGGCTGCGCGCAGCGTTTCAGGATGGCGCGGGCGTCGGGGATGGATTCAATTCGGTTGGGGTTTTTCAGACACGAATCGTCTTGTTCGATTGAGATGCGGCCGTTTTCTTCAACCAAACGAAACAAGGAAGTCATGCGAATCCAGCCGGAGCCGACATCACTGATTTTGCTCGCAACTTTGCGGTCGGTTGGAAAGTACTGGAAAGTCACCAGCAACTCGTTCTTTGTTTTATTGGCGACGCCAGTGGCGGGGAGCGCATTGCACCATATCGGGAATGGCTCGTCGGTACGAATACGGTGTACCCCAACCAATTCGTAGCGGGTATTGAAAAACATCAGGTGGCAGGAGTGCTTGTAGGTTTGCCCTTCTTCGCATCGGTAGCTCAATGGGCCTTTGCCATGGGTCGGCTTGCAAACCTCGTCGGGCCGGTCTTTGGCCATGAAACGCATGGGTTGGAGATAATACTTCCGGTCGTCGAAATACAGCTGATAGCCGAGTCCCGGAGAGTCAATCGAGAATTTGGAGGAAGTGGCAGCCAAGCGTTGTGCTTCGGCGATGGCGGCATCGTCCAGTTTTTCCGATTCACCTTTCCGGCACACAGGCCGTGGCCGCCGGCCCTGCTGGATTTCAGCGACTTCGTCCATATTGCGAGCCCTTCCCGTACAGGGCGGCGCATCCTCCCAAGGGCCCATGGTCAGGCGGATGTCGGCAGCAACCGGCAACCCGAGACCCAGCCCGGTAGCGACTACGGCTAGGGATAAAGCTTTACGTACTTTGTTTGTGTTTTTCATAAGCATTTTTCAGTTTGGTGTCGTAACCATATGTTTTGTAGCCGGGGCCGTTGTAGTTGAAGGCAATGGCGGCCCAATCCTTGGTCTTGACGGCATCCCAGAGCGAGATTTCCTTGCCCAGCACTTTGTTCTTGGGGTTTTTCCAGGAACGCGGCTTGTTTCGGATGAATTCAGCTAACAGCCCGATCTGTGCCGCCTCCGAGGTGCACATTTTTTTCACGAAATTCGCAAGCTCTTTTTCACCACACAGCACATGGTTGTCACCCATGATCTGGAACTTGCCCCACGAGCAGGATTTCAGAGCCGCGTTCGGGTCCAGCCGGTAGGCGTTGATCAGGCGCAGGTAGGCGCTGGCATAGTCGCTATAGATATCGTCGGCATCGACCTGCCCATCGGACATTTTGGTGTCTTTCTTGCCGAGTTGATCCTTTTTGCGATACCCCGTCGGCCAGGAAATATCCGGGTGGTCCTTGTCGTACTTGTTCTGCGTAGCCTTGCTGAAGTAATGCCGCTCGTAGAGGATCGCCGGAATATTGGCACCATCGGCTTTGTTCAAGCGCCAAAAGGCAATGCGACCGCCGCTTTCCACTTCTGCAATGGCGCGCAGCACTTCTGTTTCACAATCGATGCGTTCTGCCGCTTCTTCCCACTGCTCTTGAGTAATTTCCCCGCCGACGTAATTGTCAAACAGGCCCGTCAGGCCCTCTGGAATATCGACGCTGATTTGCACGATGGATTGGCCCTGCTTGCCTTTTGTGGTCTTGGTCTTGACAGCGGGATTGTTTTTGCTCGGGGTGCCCGACGCTGCGGGTGGGGGTGGCGGCTGTTTGCCGGCTTTCCCTGGCGCCGATTTCGATGCGGGCGAAGCCTCAGGCCGAACCGGTGCAGTCGGTGGATGTTTCTCCGTTTCGCCCTTGATGACCACGCTGCTGCTGACTAGCGTGATCAGCTTGTGGCCGAAATCGGAGGTCTGATTGCACACGTTCTGCCAATGGCCCTGCAAATCCTGAATCCACACCTCGACCCGCGACTTTGCATCATGAGTGACCATTTGAGGCAAAAAACCGTTTGCCGATGTGGTTCCGGATTTTGTTTGACCATCGTATTGGATTTTATAGAGTAGGTTTTCGATTGGATTGCGCAAGGCATCCAGAAACAAAACACTGACGCCAAAGGCTTTTTCCTCTGAGAGATAGAGGCTTTGTCCTTCTGTGAGCAGGTTTTGATTCTTGATGCCATTCCAGTGCATCAAGTCCTGTACGGACTTTCCTGCACGCTTCGCAATCGCGCCCAAGGTATCGCCTCTGCGAACGCAATACGGATCTGTGACGTCCATCATCGTTATTCGACCTCCGGCTCATCGGGTTGCCCGTCGTTAGGACGGCTGGCAACATCGATGGATGCTTCAACTGTCCACGTCGACTTCATGTCCAGCACGTAGCGCAATTGCGTTTTATCTTCTGTTGCAAAGCTCCGGGTAACAGCTTGGCTACTCGACAAGGCGTCGGAACCCATGGAAACAACCCCGTCGTATGCTTGTACGCTCTTGCTTGTATAGGGAAGCCAGCTGGAAGGGTAATCTTCAAGACTGACCGCTTGGCTAAATACGCTAGACGCTAGGGTTGGCGTATTGCTCGGCGGTGGGATCGTGGCAGCCTTGCCCTCCGGCACCCCCTCCATCGTCGCCGGGCTCGACCCCGGCCCCACGAAAGCATGCCCGCTCCCCTTGGACGAGAAGGTACCTGGGCAAGCGAAGGTGATGTTCGACCCCTCCAACGTCACCGAGGATTGCCCGGCCTGCAGCACGATCTTGTCCTTGGCCAGCAGGTGGATTTCGTCCTGGCTGCTGGTGATGGTGATGGATTGGTCGGCGAGGATTTCCATGGCATCGGTGTGCGCCTGGATGGTGTGGCTGCCGGCCTGCGCGATGCTCTTGATGCCACCGGCGTGGCTGAACCAGCTGGCGCCTTCGCCGACGGTGACGGCGACGGTGTGGGCGCTGGCGATGTGCAGGTCTTGCTGGACGGTAGCGTGCAGGTGGTTGCCGGCGAACAGCAGCGTGCTGGCCGGGCTGGCCAGGCCGATGTCGCCGGGGGCTTCGGCGAGGATGATTGGGGCGGCGAAGCGTTCGGTCGGGGCGCCTGGCTCGCGGCTGCCGGGTTGCGCCTTGCGGGCCGGCTGGCCGCCGACCTTTCCGGCGTATTTGCCGTCCTGTTCTGGATCGATGGCCTTGATGAAGGCTGTCTGTTCGGCATTGGCCTGAAGCGGCAAGGCGCTTTGCCGGGCGGCGGCATCGGAGAGGGCCTGGGCCATCTCTTCCGCAGCTTTGAGTTGACCAACGGTTTCGCCGACATCCATCTGCGTGCTCTGGCCGTTGGGCCGGGCTGTCGCCGAGAGCAGGAGCCCCTCGCCGGCACGCACGGAGAGCCAGGCGTCGCTTCTGAGTTCGAAGCCGCTGCCGCGCCAGGCGCCGCGGGTGGCGGATTCGGGGGCTTGGTGAATGAGGTGGCCGAGGGCCAGTTGGCTGGCGTTCTCGCTGGTGGCCAGACGGGTGCGCAGTTGGCCGGGAGCGTCGTCTACGACCCACTGGTTGTAGCCGGCTTCGAAGTTGTGGCTCATCCAGCCGGAGAGCACGCCGGGGTGGTTGGCGCTGGCTTCGTGGCCGGCGCTGAACGGTGGCAGGTCGGCGCCATTGTAGGCCTGGCCGACGATGACCGGCCGGTCGATGTCGCCGTCGAGGAAGTCGACGAGGACTTCGCTGCCGATGCGCGGCAGGAAGTGGCTGCCCCAGTTGGGGCCGGAAAGCCATTCGCCGACCCGTACCCAGGTGCCGGACTGGTCGTTGCCGGGGGCGCACCCCAAGGGTACTTCCTGCGGGGCGTGCCCGCTCTTGCCCGGTGCCTCGCAGGCCAGCCCGCCGGGATTGGGCGCCGTGCCGCGTTGCCACGGAAACTGGATCTTGATCCGGTGATCGCGCTCGGTGCTCAGCACCTGGTCAGGCAGGCCGACGACCAGGGCGGTTTGCGGCCGGGCGACGGGTTTGGCCAGCGGCAGCGACACGACCGGGCGGTCGGCCGGCTGGGCGAGCAGGGTATTGCGGTAACTGCCGGCTTCGACGTCGCTACGGCCGAGCAGTTCGGCGGCCTGGGCGCCGAGGTTGTTGGCGCCGTGGTGATCAATGGCCAGGAGGGTGAATCGGGCGTCGTCGCCAACGTAGTCCTCGTGCTGGCTCAGCGTGAAGACGCCGCCTTCGGCCAACTGGCGGACGCTGCCTTCGCCGGTGAAGCGCCGATAGTGCGCTTCGTGGGCGGCGAGCCGGAGGTCGGTGCGCAGTTGCGCGGCGGCGTTGTCTTCGAAGCGGTAGGGGCGACTGGCGTCGTGGATTTCCAGACGCGGCAGTTCGCCGTTGTCCTCAATGCTGTCGGCCACGGCACCGGTGGCGATCAGAGTCTTGTAGTCCCAGCCGGAAAGGGCGACGGCATTGGGCTGGACGCTGCGCTGCTCCTGCCAGGTCTGCAGGGTGTCGCTGGCTTCGGTGGCGTGCCGGCGATGGAAGCGGATGACCGGCTGGGCGGTTTCCGGCAGCTCTGTCGTGCTGTCGAAGACCACCAGTTGATGCCGGGCATGCGTGGCATCGTCGCCGGCCGTGGCGTTCTGGTCATGGGCGAAGCGGAAGGACAGGCCCTCTTCGGCGAGCAGGCGGCGGACGAAGGCCAGGTCGCTTTCCCGGTACTGGATGGCGATGCTGTAGTGGCGCAGTTGCTGGGTGACCTGGCTGCACCAATGGGCTTGCGGGTAGTCGGCAAAGATCTGGCCGAGGATGTCGATGACGGTCTTGTTCTGGAACAGGTAGTTGTCGCGGCGCTGACCGAGGAAGGCTAGCCAGGGTTCCATGACCAGACGATAGCGGGCGAGGCCGCCGTCGGCGCCGAGTTGCAGGGCTTCTGTGACATAGCCGTGCCAGGAGCGTTTGCTGCCGTCGGCCTGGAGCAGGCGCAGGGTGATTTCCTCGCCGATCAGCGCCTTGAGATCGAAGTAGGCGTGGCTGGACAGGCAGTCGATGGCGAAACGAAAGGTCTCCGATACCGCTTCGCGCCCGGAAAAGCGTTCGACGGTCAGCGCCGCGTCCGGCAGGGCCGTCTTGATCTCCAGCAATCGGGCGTGCTGGGAGAGGAAGGCGTCGAAGAGGGTGGAGGCTGACATGGTGCGCCGCTTATGACGTAAGGGTGGCGATTGCAGCATGACAATGGCAATACGGTCAAGCAGTTTGCCTCCGCCACGGACTGCGCCAACGCCCGCCAAGCGGTGCCCTGTCTGAGGATTCGACCAGACACGTGAGGCATGTCCGCTGCCGAACCTTTGGCGGCGGCAACTGTCCATTGAACGCCTGTCGGAACGTTTTGCACGCTTTCCCGACTCGCCCGGGCGGCGCTCGGTGCCTACGGCATCTGCCGCCTGCCCAGACCCATAAGTTGAAAACGCTCATCTCAGGAGATCACCGATCATGAACAAGTTCAGCATCAGTTGCATCGCGCTCGCCGTTGGCTTCGGCACCCTTGCCGGTTGCGCCAACATGTCCGAAAGCCAACGCACCACCGCCACCGGAGCCGGCATCGGGGCGCTGGCAGGAGCTGCCATCGGTGCGGCGACCGGCGGCGGCAAGGGCGCGGCGACCGGCGCGGTCGTCGGCGGCGCCCTCGGCGCTGGCGGCGGCTACCTGTGGTCGAAGCGCATGGAGGAACAGAAGGCGACGATGGAGCAGGCGACTGCCGGCACCGGCGTCGGCGTCAGCCAGACGGCGGACAACCGCCTGAAGCTCGACATTCCGAGCGACATTTCTTTCGACTCCGGGCGCTACGACATCAAGCCCAATCTGCGGCCGATTCTCGATCGCTTCGCGACGACGCTGAACCAGAACCCGGTGACGACGGTAAACGTCATCGGCCATACCGACAGCTCCGGCTCGGATACGATCAACCAGCCGCTGTCGGTCAATCGCGCCAGCGCGACGCGGGACTATCTGGTGGCGCGCGGCGTGGCGGTTAACCGGATCAGCATCGACGGTCGCGGGGCGCGCGAACCGGTGGCCGACAACGGCACGGCGGCCGGCCGGGCGATGAACCGGCGGATCGAAATTTTCGTCGCCGAGGCGGCCCGCTAAGGCAGCGCCCGGGGTCGCTCAGCGACCCTTGCGCGCCGGCTTGTACTGCTTGAAGACGGCGCGCGCATCCTGTTCGGCACGCTCCTGGGTGCAGATCGACGGGTCGTCGTCGTGGCCGCTGAAATAGTCGTCGGCCTGGGCACGCATGACGATGGCGACGGCCACCTCGTCGCTCAGCGTGTAGATCTCGGTCAGCAGCGTCGCGACTTCGTCGAGATGCTGTTCGTAGGTCATCGTTTTCTGGTTCATGGCGTTCAATGTCGGGGCCGGCGGGATCACCGGGCGGATTCTAGCAAGCGGCAGCCGGGTATCATGCGCAGCACACGAGCCTTCGCCTCCAGCGCATCATGAGCACGCCAGCCTCCACCGCCATCGACCTCTACTGCGAACGCACCTCCGCCGCCTTCTGGGCGGAGCCGGTCAATGCCCTGACCAATCTGTCCTTCGTGGTCGCCGCGCTGGCCCTCGTCGTCCTGCTGCGCCGCCACACCATCCGGCCCGACTGGCGCGGCTGGTGGCTGATCGCCAATCTGGCCGTCATCGGCCTCGGCAGCTTCCTGTTCCACACCTTCGCCAACCGGGCGACGCTGCTTGCCGACCTGCTGCCGATCTTCGTCTATCAGTTCGCCTTCCTCGCTTTCTACCTCCATCGGGTGGCCGGCTGGCAGCGCCGCACGGTGGGCGGCGTGCTGCTCGCCTTCCTGCTGGTGAACGCCGCCTTCCTGCAATTGCCCCGGGAATGGCTCAATGGCTCCCTGCTGTATGGCGGCGCCCTGCTGGCCATCGGCGGTCTCGCCGCCCTGCACCGCCAGGCCTGGCGACACGAACCGCAGATCCTGTGCTGGGCCTTTGCCGTGTTCGTCGTCTCGCTCGCCGGCCGCTCGCTGGACAACTGGCTGTGTGCGGCGTGGCCGCCCGGCACCCACTTCCTCTGGCACCTGCTGAACGGCCTCGTGCTCTACCTGACGACCCGCGCCTACCTGTTGAATCAGCGACGGTGAACCTTGCCGCCGTTTGGCGGTCCATCGCTATGTCCGGGCCGGACCACCCGAGCCGGCCCCCGTTTTCGCCGCCGTTTCACGGAGGACGATCATGCCGCTCCCCTGCCTTCCCGCGTGCCACGAACCGTTTTCGGCAATCCCGCGCCGCCTGTCCGGTTGCGCCCTCCTGCTGGCCCTGGCCTGCGCCGCGCCGCCGGGCATCGCCGGCGGCTCCAATTACGGCACCACTCCCGGTTCGCTGGCCAATCTGAGCGGCGAAGTCAAGGAATGGCCGGTCCCGACGCCGAAATTCGCCCGCGATCCGGCGGTAGCGCCGGACGGCAGCATCTTCATCGCCGTCATGCGCGGCAACAAGGTCGCCCGCTTCGATCCGGCGACGGCCACATTCCGCGAGTGGGATCTGCCGGCCGACCATCATCCGCACGGCCTGCTGGTCGACCGCCAGGGCATCGTGTGGACGACCGGCAACGGCAACGGCACGATCGGCCGGCTCAACCCGGCGACCGGCGAGATCCGCGAATACAAGACGCAATCCGACGGCGGCGGCCCGCATACAGTGGTCATCAGCGACGACGGTACGACGCTGTGGTTCACGCTGCAGAGTGGCAACCGCGTCGGCCGGCTCGACACCGCCACCGGCCAGATCCGCGAATACGGCACGGCCGGCGGCCCCTACGGCATCGCGCTCGACCGCCAGGGGCTGGTCTGGTTCTGCCGCATGGGCGACGACAAGCTGGGCATCCTCGATCTGGCCAGCGGCACGCTGAGCGAACTGGCCATGCCCTCCGGCTCGCGCCCGCGGCGCATGGCGAGCGCCCCCGACGGTTCGCTGTGGGTGACGCTGTACGGCAGCAACAAGCTGGCCCAGGTCGATCCGGCGACGCGCCGCATCGTCCGCGAAATCGCGCTGCCGGCCGGCAAGAATGGCGGCGCCTACGCCGTCAATGTCGATGGCGCCGGCATGGTCTGGGCCAACGAGATCAATCACGACTCGGTGCTCCGCCTCAACCCGGCCAGCGGCGAGCTGCGCGTGATCAAGCTATCGACGCCCGGCGCCGGCATCCGCAAGATGACCGTCGATGCCCAGGGCCGCCTGTGGTACATGGGCAGCCACAACGGCCGCCTGGGCATGGTGCGCTAGGTGGCACGACCGGCCGAACGCCCCACAGCTGCGCCATCCGCGCGCAACAAGCCGGCCGCATTGGCGTATGCTTGGCCTTATTCGAAGGCCTCTTCTCAGCGCGAGTCGAACATGCAGGCACACCAGTGGCATTGGGGGATCAATCAGTGGGTCGAATTTCTCCGGGACAAGGACACCCCGGTGCTGCCCCGGACCCGCGCCATCATCGCCGCCCTCGAGGCTGGCGGCGATGAGCAGCGCGATTGCCTGTCGGCGCGTGACCTGGTCAATATCGTCTATGCCGATCCCTACCTGGCGCTGAAGCTACTGCGCCGCGCCGAGCAGCGCCGTTCGCGCCAGCTCGGCCACGACACGACAACGCCGCTGGCCGCCGTGCTGCAGACCGGCTACGACGAACTGAAGACCATCGTCAGTAGCAGCCCGGAGCTGGCCGATGTACCCGATGGCTGCCATACCTGCGAGTTCCGCTCGGTGCTCGCCTGCTCGATCGCCCGCGCTTGGGCCAACCGGCGGGCCGACGTGTCGCCGGACGAGGTGTCGATGGCAGCCCTGCTGGTCGAAACCGGCGAATTGCTGCTCTGGCATTTCGCCCCGGAAATGACCGACAAGGAAACCCGCACGCGCGACTGGAACGAGCGCTTCTGGGCGCTGATGAAGCGCGAATCGGAAATCGACTTCACCTTCCGCCAGCTGACCACGGCGCTGGCGCTGGCCTGGGAACTGCCGTCGCTGGTCGTCCTGCTGATCAAGGGTACCGACACGCCGCGCGCCAACATCGCCCGCCTGGCCGCCGACGCTGCCAAGCTGATCACCACCGATCTGGAGGTGCCGAGCCTGCTGGCCATCCTGCGCGACGCGCATGTGGCGGTACCGGCGGCGACGCTCGCCGATCTGGCCGAACCGCTGCCGCTGCCCGACGACATCCGCGCCGGCCTGCTCGCCGCGATCGCTGCCGAAACGCCGGCCTGACCGGCCAGCCGGCATTTTTTTGATGCAGGTTCAAGGTCACCCGAAGGCCGCTTCCTATAATCGGTCCATGATCCAGTTCTCCCAACTTGCCAAGACTTTCCGCCGCGTCCGGGTGCTCGACGGCATCGATCTCGAAATCGGCCTCGGCGAGCGCGTCGCCCTGATCGGCTCCAATGGCGCCGGCAAGACCACGCTGATCCGCTGCCTCCTCGGCGAATACACGCACGACGGCACGGTCTCGATCGGCGGCCTCGACCCGCGCAGCAACCGCACCGCCGTGCTCGGCAATATCGGCTTCGTACCGCAGCTGCCGCCGCCGCTGAAAATGCCGGTCGGCCAGCTGATCGATTTCTCGGCCTCGCTGTGCGGCACCGATCCGCAGCGCATCCACGGCATCGCCCGGCGCCTCGGCCTCGATGTCGATGCCATCCTGACCCGTCAGTTCGTCCGCCTCTCCGGCGGCATGAAGCAGAAACTGCTGATCGCCATCGCGCTGGGCCGCGACGCCAAGCTGCTGATCATGGACGAGCCGGCCGCCAACCTCGACCCGGAAGCGCGCAAGATCTTCTTCGACCTGCTGGCCGAGCGCCTGGAGGATGCGACGATGATCATTTCCAGCCACCGCCTTGACGAGGTCTCGGCGCTGGTCAATCGCGTCATCGAAATGGACATGGGCAAGATCGTGCTCGACGACAAGGTCGCCGACGACGTCGCACTGACCGCCCGGCTGGCCTGCCGCATCGTCCTCAAGCGCTTCGAACCGGCTTTCGCCAAGGCCCTGGACGGCTGGAAGTTCACCAGCCGCGACGCCGATCTGGTCTGGGAAGGCGAGATCGCCGGCCCGGACCGCCTGCGCTTCCTCGGCATCGTCTCGCGCTACACGGCGCTGGTCGGCGACCTGTCGCTGGCCGAGCAGGCCGCCTGAGCATGTGCCGCCCAGAACGCCGCCAGTTCCTCGGCCGCCTGGCCGCCAGCGGCTTGCTGCTGACGCCGCTGGCCGCCGCGCTGTCCGGCTGCCAGAAGGACGGCTGGCCGGACGGCATGGTCGAA
>PHCU01000011.1 GCA_002842345.1 Betaproteobacteria bacterium HGW-Betaproteobacteria-12
CCGTGGCCGGCAGGATCGCCCGGCAGCCCGCCGCCAGCTCGCCCGAGCCGTCGCTGCCGCCGATATGGTCTGGGTCGATGCGCCGCATGCCACCGTCGAAGCCTTGCTCGTCGACCTGCTCGGCGCCGCCGCCAAGGCCCGCCACGTCGTCTGGATCGGCGCCGAAGGCAAGCCGGGCGGTGAGCCGCTGGCCGATTATCTGCGCCACGGTGGCGAGGCCAACACCCGCCACGCGCTGACCCTGGCCGCCCGCCGTCTGGCCGGCCAGACGGGCGAAAAGGCCCTGGTCGGCCTGCCGCCACCGCGCCCCTGGCCGCGCCAGGGGCTGTACCACCCGGACGCCCCCGATTTCTTCGCCGACGTCGAAGCGCTGCAGCAGTGGCGGCCGGGCGACCGGCCGGCGGTGGCGATACTCGTCCATCGCCATCACTTCATCAATGGCGAGACCGCCTGGCTCGATGACTGGTTGCGCCGCTTCGCTGCCCGGGGCCTGTTTGCCTACGCGGTGTTCGGCCAGCACCTCGACGCCCGTGGCCTGCGCGAGCTGCTGGTGGCCAAGGTGGAACGCCGCGAGACGGGGACCGAAAAAGCCCACCCCGACGTGCTGGTGCTACACCAGCTGGCCTCCAAGGGGGCCGAACTGCAAGCGCTGTTCACCCGCTGGCAGGTGCCGGTGCTGTCGGCGCTGCCCTACCGGCACGGCGACACGGCCGCCTGGCAGGCCGACCCAAGCGGCCTGCGCCTGGCCGACACGCCTTTCTACCTGTTCCAGCCGGAAGCGGCGGGGGCCATCGATCCGCTGATCGTCGCCAGCTATCCCGGCGAACGCCGGCCGGCCGAACTGATCGCCCGCCAGGCCGAGGCCGTCATCGCCAAGGCCGCCCGCCTGATCGCGCTGCAGCGTAAGCCGAATGCCGACAAGCGCCTGGTGGCGATGGTCTACAACTACCCGGCCGGTGGCAGCAATTTTGGCGCCTCCTTCCTCAACGTGCCGCGCAGCCTGGAAAACGTCAGCGCCGCGCTGATCCATGCCGGCTACCGAACGCAGTCGCTGCCCGAGGCCGGCTGGGTGGCCAACCTGCAGCCGTTGCTGCGCGCCTATTACAGCGGCGCCGGCCTGCGCGCGTTGCTCGCCGACGATTACGCCGCGGCGCTGCCGCTGCGTGACTACAAGGCCTGGTGGGATGCCCAGCCGGCCGCTGTGCGCCAGCGCATCGCGGCGCGCTGGGGGCAACCGGAAGCCAGTCGCTACGTGATCGACTGGCAGGGCGAGCCGGTATTCGTCATTCCCCGCCTGCAACTCGGCAACGTCTCGGTGCTGCCGCAGCCGCCGCGCGAGGAAACCCTGCATCGCGGCCAGAACCCGTTCTCGCACAAGAGCGGCGTGCCGCTGTCGCACCACTATCTGGCGGTCTACCTGTGGGCGCGCCAGGCCGATGCGCTGATCCATTTCGGCACGCACGGCACCCAGGAATGGGCGGGCGGCAAGGCGCGCGGCCTCGACGTGCAGGACGACGCGCTGCTGCCGCTCGGCGACGTGCCGGTGATCTACCCCTATATCGTCGACAACCTCGGCGAGGCGCTGACCGCCAAGCGGCGTGGCCGGGCGCTGCTGCTCAGCCATCGCACGCCGGTGCTGGCTACCACCGGCCTGGCGCCGGGCATGGGGGAGTTGCACGATCTGATGCACCAATGGGCCATCGCCGACGACGGGCCGACCAAGCAGGCGGTCGGTGCCCGGCTGCTGGCGCTGATCGTCGACAACCGCCTGCATCACGACCTGAAATGGCCGGTCGAGCGCGTGCGCCAGGAGCTTGATGCCTTCCTCGACGCCCTGCATCCCTGGCTCGACCAGCTCGCCCACGGCAGCCAGCCGCGCGGCCTGGCGGTGTTCGGCGCTGCCCCGGAGCCGGCGCTGCGCCGCCAGCTGATCCTGCAGACCTTGCGCACACCGCTGCTCGATGCGCTGGGCGAGGATGTCGACGAAACCTTCCTGATGGACTACCGGCAGATCGAAACCTCGCGCCCGATGCGCTGGCTGCAGGCGGCGCTGGTCGATGCCGAGGCGGCCAGCCGGCTCGACCTGCGGGCCGAAGCGAACGCCAGCGCCGTACCCAACCGGGCCGGCAGCCGGGACATCGATGCCGACGCGCTGCGCGCCCTGGCCGAACGGGCGCAGGCCCTCGACCGCCTGTTTTCCGGCGACAACGAGATGCCGGCGCTGCTCGCCGCGCTCGACGGCCGCTTCATCCCGGCCGCCTATGGCGGCGATCCGATCCGCAATCCCGACAGCCTGCCGACCGGTCGCAACCTGGTCGGCCTCGACCCCAGCCGCCTGCCGACGCAGCAGGCCTATACCGTCGCCCAGCTGATGTTCGACCAGTGGCTGGCCGACTGGCGCGAGAAACACGGCAACAAGCCGCCCGAGCGCCTGGCCCTGTCGCTGTGGGCCGGCGAAACCCTGCGCCACCAGGGCGTCATGGAAGCCCAGGCGCTGGTCGCGCTGGGCGTTCGGCCGGTCTGGGACGAGGCAGGGCGGCCGCGCGGCGTGGCGGTGATACCGGCCGGCGAACTCGGCCGGCCGCGCGTCGATGTGCTGCTCAGCGTCACCGGCTCCTACCGCGACCAGTTTCCGGCGCTGATGGCCCTGGTCGACACTGCCGTCGCCGCCGTTGCCACGGCCGAGCCGGAAGGGGCCATTGTCCGCCACAGCCGGACGGTAGCCGGCGAACTGCGGCGCCATGGGGCAGCTAGCGCCTTGGCCGAACGCCTGGGCCGCGCCCGCGTCTTCGGCAATGCCAGCGGCGACTACGGCACCGGCATCGCCGACGCCGTCCTCGACGACCGCCTCAAGCAACGCGACGATCGCCTCGGCCAGCTTTTCCTGCAGCGCATGAGCCAGCCCTACGTCGATGGCGTGGCCCTCGCCGATGTCGCGTCGGGTCTTGCCGCGCAGGCGCTCGGCGCGCAGTTGCGGCGCACCGACGCGGCGCTGCTGTCGCGCAGCTCGCACCTGTACGGCATGGTCAATTCGGACGATCCCTTCCAGTATCTCGGCGGTCTCGCCGCAGCGGCGCGCACGGCCGGCCGGGCGGCGCCGCTCGAACTGTTCGTCAGCCAGTTGCAGAACGCCGACGAACCGCATGCGCAAACAGCGCAGCAGAGCATCGCCATGGAAATGCAGGCGCGCTACCTGCATCCCGGCTGGGTCGCGGCGCTGCAGAAGGAAGGCTACGCCGGCACGCTGCAGGTGCTGAAGGCGGCGCAATTCGCCTGGGGCTGGGAGAGCGTTGTCGACGATGCGGTGCGGGCCGATCACTGGCAGGGCTTTCACGATGTCTTCGTCAAGGACAAGCACGGCCTCGGCGTGCCCGACTGGCTGCGCAGCCACCCGCAGGCCTATGCGCAGACGCTGGAACGCCTGATCCAGGCCGCCCGCCACCAGCACTGGACGCCGGATGCCGCAACCCGGCGTGAGCTGGCGACGCTGTACCGGGAGCTGACGGCGGAAGCGCCGCTGGCCCAGCCATCGCGCGCCGTCGAAGCCTGGGTGGCCAGCGAGCTGCCCGGCACGCCGGGCAAAAAGGGCAGTGGCGTAGCCCGGCTGGCGGCCGGTCAAACGGCGCAGCCGGCCAGCCCCGAGGCGACTGCCGGTGGCCAGCCAGCCGAGGCCTATCAAGCGGTGCGCGGCGAAAAGCTGGCTCGTCGCCCGGACACGGCGCCGCCCTTGCCGGCCTGGCTGGCGTTGCTGCTGTTGCTGCCGCTGGCCGGCGGTGCGTTCCGGCAGCGCGTGGCGACTAATGGGAACCACTGAGCAATCGCACCGTCCACCACAGACGGAAGGCGGCGACCGGGCATCCGGCCGATTCGCCAGCAGGAACAGGCATCCACCCCAAGGACTCCAACAAGGATCTATTTTGACCACTTTCAGTAGTATCCCGGCCGCCGCCAGGCCGGCCGCTACCGACAGCATCGTGTTCGGCATGGGCTGTTTCTGGGGCGCCGAAAAGCGCATGGCGGCCATTCCCGGCGTGCTCGATGTCGAAAGCGGCTACGCCAACGGCGAGATCGCCGGTACCTACGAAGCGGTGCTGGCCCACGAACGAATGCTGCAATGGGGCAAGAGCACCCGGCGCAACCATGCCGAAGTGGTCAAGGTCACCTTCGACCCGGCCCGGGTCGATGTCGAACATGTGCTGATCCAGTTCTGGGAAAGCCACAACCCGACGCAGGGCGACCGGCAGGGCAACGATGTCGGCAGCAACTACCGCAGCGCGGTCTATACCCACGGCGACGCCCAGCAGGCCATCGCCCGGAAGACCCGCGATACCTATCAGGCGGCACTGACCGCCGCCGGCCGCGGCACGATCACCACGGAAATCGCGCCGCTGGAAAGCTACTTCACGGCCGAGGAATACCACCAGGATTACCTGGTCAAGAACCCGAACGGTTACTGCGGCCTGGGTGGCACCGGCGTCAAATATCCGCAAGTCGAAGGCGCTGCCGCCCCGACCGCTTGAGGATCCTCGGCTAAAGCCTAGCTTTTCATGAGCTAGCGGTCGTATTTCCTGTCCTTAATACTCGGCGGACCCATGAACGTGGTCGCGATGCGCAAGGAGAGGGGGGGCATCGATCCCGCGCAGTTGCTCGCGGTGGTCGGCGCCGTGGTGCGCGAGGCGCGCCCGAACGTGGCGCCGCCGCAGGTCACGCTCGACAGCGCACTGGAGAAGGATCTCGGGCTCGACAGTCTGGCGCGCGTCGAGCTGGTGCTGCGCCTGGAACGCGAGTTCGCGGCAAGCCTGCCTGAGCAGGCGCTGGCGACCAGCGAAACGCCGCGCGACCTGCTGCGCTTTCTGCTCGGCAGCGCCGGTCAGGCGCCGCAAGCCGCCGCGCACAGCCTTGTCAGCCTGGTGCGGTCGGACGGTGTGCGCGCGCCGAACGAAAGCCAGGCGCGGACGCTGACCGAGGCGCTGGCCTACCACGTCGAGCGCCAGCCCGACCGGCTGACGGTGTTCATGTACGAGGAGCAGCAGGAGTTTCCCCTCAGCTACCGCGCGCTGTGGGACGGCGCGCTGGGTTACGCGGCGCAGCTCGTGCAGGCCGGCCTGCAGCCCGGGCAGATGGTGGCGATCATGCTGCCGACCGGCCGGGAGTACCTGTATGCGTTCTACGGGGTGCAGCTCGCCGGCGGCGTGCCGGTGCCCCTGTACCCGCCGGCGCGGCTGAGCACCATCGAAGACCACATGACGCGTCACGTCGGCATCCTGAACAACGCCGGCGCCGTGATCATGATCACCGTGCCCGAGGCGAAGGCGCTCGCCTACCTGCTGCGCGCGCGGGTCGAATCGCTGCGCACGGTGCTGGTACCGGCCGATCTCGCTGGCAGCGGCGCGGGTTTCTCGCCGGTGCCCGGCCGACCCGGCGATATGGGATTCCTGCAGTACACCTCGGGCAGCACCGGCAGCCCCAAGGGCGTGGTGCTGTCGCACGCCAACCTGATGGCCAATGTGCGCGCCATGGGCGCGGCGGTGAAGGCCAGTCCGGAAGACGTGTTCGTCAGCTGGCTGCCCCTGTACCACGACCTCGGGCTGATCGGCGCCAATTTCGCCGCGCTGGTGCTCGGCTTTCCCACTGTGCTGATGTCGCCGCTCGCCTTCCTGGCCCGGCCGGCCAGCTGGCTGCGCGCCATCCACCGCCACCGCGGCACGATCTCGGGCGGCCCGAACTTTGCCTTCGAACTGTGCCTGCGGCGCATCCCGGACGCGGAGATGCAGGGCATCGACCTGTCGTCCTGGCGCTTCGCCTTCAATGCCGCGGAACCGGTCAGTCCGGACACCATCGTCCAGTTCGAGCAGCGCTTTGCCCAGTACGGGCTGCGCCGGAACTGCCTGGCGCCATCCTATGGCCTCGCCGAGTCCTCGGTCGGCGTCGCGATCACCCCGCCGGGCACCGCCTGGCGCGCCGACCGGCTCGACCGCGAGCGCTTCACCCGCTCCGGGCAGGCCGTGTTCGCCGGCCCCGGCGACCTGTCGCCGCTGGTGGTGATCGGCTGCGGCACGCCGATCCCCGGCCACGACATCCGCGTGGTGGATACGGCGGGGTTCGAACTGCCCGATCGCCAGGAAGGTCTGCTGCAATTCCGCGGCCCTTCGTCCACCTCCGGCTATTACCGCAATCCGGCGGCGACGAAGACGCTGTTCGCCGGCGACTGGCTCAACACCGGCGATCGCGCCTACCTGGCGGAAGGCGTGCTGTTCATCACCGGCCGCGAGAAGGACATCATCATCCGCGGCGGTCGCAATATCAGCCCCTACGAACTCGAGCATGCGGTGGGCGATCTGGCCGGCGTGCGCCGCGGCTGTGTCGCGGTGTTCGGCAGCACCGACGCGGCGAGCGGCACCGAGCGCGTGGTGGTGCTGGCCGAGATGCGCGAGGGCGACGCATCACGGCACGCGGATCTCCGGTGGATGATCAATGAACTGGCGATCGGCCTGATCGGTGGGCCGGCCGACGACATCGTGCTGGCGCCGCCGGGGACGGTGCCCAAGACGTCCAGCGGCAAGATCCGCCGCGTCGCTGCGCGCCAGTACTACGAGCGCGGGCCGGCGGCCGTGCAGCCGCCAGCGGTGTGGCGCCAGTTCGCACGCCTGATGCTCGCCGGGGCGGCACCGCAGTTGCGGCGCGGGGCGCGCACGCTCGGCGGCCTGCTGTTCGCGCTGCGCGCCTACGCCGTGTTCGGCGCGCTGTTCCCGCTGGCACTGGTGGTCGCGCCGTTGGCCTCGGTGCCGGCCTGCTGGCGGGTCGGCGGTTTCGTGGCGCGCTGGTTCCTGCGCCTGTCGGGCATCCCGGTGGTCGCGCACGGGCTGGAACACCTCGATACCGGCGCGCCGGTGGTGGTCGCGGTCAACCACACCAGCTACCTCGACGCGGTCGTGCTGCTGTCGCAGCTGCGCTATCGCGGCTACGCCTTCGTCGCCAAGCGCGAGTTCCAGGACAACCCGCTGATGCGCCGGCTGCTGGCCGGCTACGGCACACGCTTCATCGAGCGCTTCGACGTGGCGAAGAGCGCCGAGCAGGCCAACGAACTGGCCGTGGCGGCGCGGCAAGGCGTGTCGCTGATCGTCTTCCCCGAGGGCACGCTGACGCGCCACACCGGCCTGCGGGCGTTTCGCACCGGCGCCTTCCAGGCGGCGGCGTCGGCCGGCATCGCCGTGGTACCGATCGCGTTGCGCGGCGTACGTTCCGTGCTGCGCGACGAAACCTGGTACTTGCGCCGCGCCCCGGTGGCGATGACGGTGGGCGCCCCGATCCGCCCCGCCGGCACGGACTGGGCCGCGGCCGTGGCGCTGCGCGAGGCGGTGCGTGCCGAGATCCTGCGTGGCTGCGGCGAGCCCGACCTGGCCGCAGCGGGAGGCGCACTCGACGAAGTGCAGGTCGGCCAGTCCCGATCGTAGGCCGGCGACAGCCCCGTGGTTCCCGGTCAAGCCGCCGGTCACAGCAGACCATCCCGCTTTCTCGGCGTTGGCTGTCGCAAAAGCGACAAGCGCAGCAGCAAATCGCCCGGCCTACCGGAGCGGATGTCCGGTGTTTACCGGGATCGCCACGCTGGCATCGCTTTTGCGTGGTTACCGCCATCGCGTCCAACCGTCCCGCCCGCCATGCCACTTACCGAACCCCCCAGCTTTCGCTGCCTGTCCGCTGCCGAAGCCCTCGGCCTGATCCGCGACGAAACCGCGGTGACCGTCTTCGATGTCCGCGACATGGCCCATTATCAGCGCGGCCATC
The DNA here is from genome assembly GCA_002842345.1 of Betaproteobacteria bacterium HGW-Betaproteobacteria-12. GTDB lineage: Bacteria > Pseudomonadota > Gammaproteobacteria > Burkholderiales > Rhodocyclaceae > Azonexus. The sequence goes on from PHCU01000011.1 coordinate 7,786, forward strand.
TCGACGGCGCCGCCCACCTGTCCGAAGATCGCCTGCTGGCCTGGATGCGCCGCCTGGCCAAGGATGCGCCGGTGGTCATCTACTGCTACCACGGCAACGCCAGCAAGACCTACGCGCAGATGTTCGTCGATTTCCGCTACACCCGCGTCTTCAGCGTTGATGGTGGCTACGAGGCGCTGGCCGCGGTGCCGGCGGCAACGGCCGCGGCATGAGTGCCGCGCACGTCGCCAGCTGGGTGCAGACGCACGCCCTGACGCCCAGCGACATCGACTGCATCACCACGGTGATGCTCAAGATCCTCGATGGCAAGTGCAAGATGGGCAGCGTCGAGAAGATCGTCATGGCCCAGCTTTACGACGCTGTGCAGCACCGTGACGGCGAGCGCTTCGGCGGCGAATACCACTGGTTGATCGCCCGTGCCCGCGCCGCTGCCGAGGAGGAGCTGAAGAACCTCCTTTACGAAAAGCGGGTGCTGGCCGAGACCATGCTGTCGCGGCCGGTGATGAAGGCCTTCAAGGCAATGCTCCGCGAAGAGGGGCTGTTCGCCGGCCTGCTCGAAGAGGAGGCAGCGGCATGACCATGAAGTTCTACATGACCCCCGGCTCGTGCTCGACAGGCATCCACATCCTGCTCGAGGAATGCGGCCTGGTCTTCGAGGCCTGGCTGGTCAACCTGCTGGCCGGCGATCAGTACAAGAAGGACTATCTGGCGATCAATCCCAAGGGCAGCGTGCCGGCGCTGGTGCTCCACGACGGCACGGCGCTGACCGAGTTCTCGGCCATCGCCTGGTGGCTGGCGCGCCGCTATCCGAAGCGAAAACTGCTGCCGGAAAGCCTGGCCGACGAAGTGCAGGTGCTCAGCGTGCTGAATTACGCCGTGCACACCCTGCATACCCAGGGCTTCGCCCGCATCTTCACCACCGAGCGCTTCGCCCCGAGCAGTTGCGACCATGAATCGGTCAAGGCCCAGGGCCGGCAGATCGTCGACCAGGGCTTCGCCATCGTCGATCGCCAGCTGGCCGGCCGCGACTTCGTCGTCGATCACTTCACCATCGCCGACGCGGCGCTGTTCTACGTCGAGTTCTGGGCCGAGCGCATCGGCATCCCGCTGCCGGACAACTGCGCCGCCCACTACCGCCGCCTGCTGACCCGGCCGGCGGTGCGCCAGGTGCTGGCCGAAGAGGGCTACGCCTCGGCGTTGCGTTAGGCGACGATCTTCCGTCTTCTTGAACAAGGCCCCGGCATTTCGGTCAAACCTTTCGGCGCCTCGGGTCTGTCAGCACTCCTGCCCGGGGACTGTCTCGGCATTGCGCGCCAACTCAGGCGCCGACGATCAGGCCAGCCATCCAGCCAAAGGAGACCCCCGATGATCCTCAACGACGAACTCAGTCTTTCCTATTCCGGCGCCAGCACCGACAGCCTGGCCCTCTATCGCCGCGCCTTGCATCAATTCGCCTGCTACATCGAAGACCCGGTCGCCAGCGTCGATACCGCCATCGCGCAGCGCCCGGATTTCGTCATGGCCCATGTGCTCAAGGCCTACCTGCACCTGCTCGGCACCGAGCCGGCCGGCCTCGCCGTCGCCCGCGAATGCCTCGACGCCGTCCAGCAACTGCCCAGCAACCCACGCGAACGCGGCCACATCGAGGCGGTCAGCCAGATGCTCGACGGCCAGTGGCAGCGCGCCGGGCGCCTGCTCGAAGACCTGTCGATCGACTTCCCGCGCGATAGCCTGGCGCTGCAAGCCGGCCATCTGACCGATTTCTACGTCGGCAATACCCGCCTGCTGCGCGACCGTATCGCCCGCGCGCTGCCGGCCTGGTCGCCGAGCATGCCCGGCTATCACGCCATTCTCGGCATGCACGCTTTCGGTCTCGAAGAGATGGGCGACTACGCCCGTGCCGAAGCCCAGGGCCGCGCCGCGCTCGAACGCGAAGCGCGCGACGGCTGGGCGCAGCACGCGGTGGCCCACGTCATGGAAATGCAGTGCCGCCCGCAAGACGGCATCGTCTGGATGCGCACCGATCCGGGGGCCTGGTCCACCGACAGCTTCTTCAAGGTGCATCTGTGGTGGCACCTGGCCCTCTACCACCTCGAACTGGGCGAGATCGACGAAGCGCTGACGCTGTTCGACGGCCCGATCCACGGCGAGCGCTCGACCGTCGTGCTCGACCTGATCGACGCTTCGGCGCTGCTCTGGCGCCTGCAGCTGCGCGGCATCGACGTCAGCCGGCGCTGGCAGAGCGTCGCCGACGGCTGGCAGCCGATCGCCACCGCCGGCAACTACGCTTTCAACGACCTGCACGCGGTGATGGCCTTCGTCGGCGCCCAGCGTCCGGATGAAGTGGCGGCGGTGCTCGAGACGCAGCAATGGGCGATGCAGCGCAGCAACGACAACGAAGCCTTCACCCGCGAAGTCGGCCATCCGCTGGCGCTGGCCATCAAGGCTTTCGGCCAGGGCCGCTACGACGAGTGTGTACGCCTGATCCGCCCGGTCCGCGACATCGCCCAGCGCTTCGGCGGCAGCCATGCCCAGCGCGACCTGCTCGACCTGACGCTGATCGAAGCCGCGCTGCGCAACGGCCAGCACCACCTGGCCGCCGCCCTGTGCGCCGAACGCCTGACGACGCGCGGTCACAGCCCGCTGACGCGGCAGTTGCTGGGCCGCTGCGAGCCGTTGCGGGCGGCGGCCTGAGCCACGGCGCTCGTCACTTCATCCATAGGAGTACAAAAATGGCCAGCAAGAACACCATTTGCCTCTGGTTTGACGGCACCGCACTCGAAGCCGCCCGCTTCTACGCCGAGACGTTTCCGGACAGCGCCGTGGGCACGATCCATCGGGCGCCCGGCGACTATCCCTCGGGCCAGCAGGGCGATGTCCTGGTCGTCGAATTCACCGTTATGGGTATTCCGTGCATCGGCCTGAACGGCGGGCCGGAGTTCAAGCACAGCGAGGCTTTTTCCTTCCAGGTAGCAACCGACGATCAGGCCGAAACCGACCGCTTGTGGCAGGCGATTGTCGGCAACGGCGGTCAGGAAAGCGCCTGCGGCTGGTGCAAGGACAAGTGGGGGCTGTCTTGGCAGATCACCCCGCGCGCCCTTACCGCCGCGATCGCCGATCCCGATCGTGCGGCGGCCAAGCGCGCCTTTGCGGCAATGATGAAGATGGGCAAGATCGACATCGCGGCAATCGAAGCGGCCCGGCGTGGGTGACGCTCATCGATTGTGCGGCGGGGAGAGCGCCAGCGCGCCGCCAACATGAAGACAAAAACGCCGGGGCAAGCCCGGCGTTTTTACTGAAGTCGCAGCTGGCTTACTGAACGCTCAGCAGCAGCTCGACCCGACGATTGGTGGCACGGCCCTTGGCAGTCGCGTTATCGGCGACGGGCTCAGCCTCGCCCCGGCCAACAGCCGTCATCCGTGCCGCCTCGACGCCCTTGCCGGCAATGTAGGCAAGCACGGCTTTGGCCCGCGCTTCGGCAAGCGACTGGTTGTAGCGGGTGGCACCGGTGCTGTCGGTATGGCCCGTTACCGTGGCCTTGGCGTGCGGCACAGCAGTCATGGCCAGGGCAATCTGATCGAGGGCTTGATGGGCCGCGGGCTCGACCATGCTGCTGCCGGAAGCAAAAACCAGGGCCCCCGGCATGGTCACCCGCCAAGCATCGGCCGACTCGTCGAGCTTCAGACCCATCGGCTCGAGTGCAGCCAGCTGATTTTTGAGCTGGAGCAGGGGTGAGACGGTCTCCGCACTTGCCGCCATGGTTTGCGGCGTCGATTCGGCCGGCGGTTGAGGCTGCTGCTGACTGGCACAAGCGGACAACAGGGCAAGGGAAGCGAAGGCGATCAGGGCAGTGGATTTCATGAACAACCTCTTGAGACGATGAATTGATTGGTCGGTGCGACGGTGATATCGCCCGTCGCGAAAAGTCGCACATCATATATCAATCGTCATAAAACGACAGCCACCCGTTACATGCCATCCGATTGGCTCTGGCTCCGACTACTCAGCTGGACGGCCCGCCTGCCGAACGGAAAGACTTACCGCTGCCGTTGCGCCGCCAGAATCTCCGGCAGTTTCACCTCGATCCAGTCGGCCAGCGCTTCCACCTTGCGGCCGATTTCTTCGCCCAGGGGCGTCAGCCGGTATTCGACGTGCGGCGGCACGACCGGGTAGGAGATGCGCTCGACGAAGCCGTCGCTTTCCAGCCATTGCAGCGTCTGGGCCAGCATTTTCTCGCTGATGCCGTTCACCTTCCGGCGCAGGTCGCTGAAGCGGTGGGTGCCGTCGAGCAGGGCGACCAGCAGCAGCACGCCCCAGCGGCTGGTGACGTGCTTGAGCACTTCGCGCGACGGGCATTTTTCGGCGAACAGGTCGCCGCGCCGCAGCAATTCGGCGAGGCCGGGTTGATCCTGGCTGGCAGTGTCGTTATGCATTTTGACCTTACCTTTTGGTGCGTACTTACGAAAAGTTAGCTTGGTCGTTATTCTGCCGGCTCCCCCCAATGAAATAAAGGAGTTTTCATCATGATCGTCATCACCGGAGCCTCCGGCCAACTCGGCCGCCTTGTCATCGACGCCTTGCTGCAGCAACTGCCGGCCGGCGAAATCGTCGCCGCCGTGCGCCATCCGGCCAAGGTGGCGGACCTGGCGGCGCGCGGCGTCCAGGTCCGCCTGGCCGATTACGACCAGCCGGACACGCTGGCCGCGGCCTTCGCCGGTGCCGACCAGCTGCTGCTGATTTCCGGCAGCGAGGTCGGCCGCCGCGTGCCGCAACACCGCGCAGTGATCGCCGCGGCCAAGGCGGCCGGCGTCGGCCTGCTGGCCTATACCAGCCTGCTGCATGCCGATACCTCGCCCTTGCCGCTGGCCGCCGAGCACCGCGAGACGGAAGCCCTGATCGGCGCTGCCGGCCTGCCGGCAGTGATTCTGCGCAATGGCTGGTACACCGAGAATTACCTGGCGGGTGTGCCGGTCGCGCTGCAGCATGGCGCGTTGCTGGGCAGCGCCGGCGACGGGCGGATTGCCTCGGCAGCCCGTGCCGATTACGCCGCCGCCGCTGCCGCCGTACTGACCCGGGCCGACCAGGCCGGGCGCATCTACGAACTGGCCGGCGACGAGGCCTACACCCTGGCCGAACTGGCCGCCGAGATCACCCGTCAGGCTGGCCAGACAGTGGCCTACCAGAATCTGCCGGCAAGCGAGTTCACCGCGGTACTGCTCGCTGCCGGCCTGCCGGAAGGCCTGGCGACGCTGCTCGCCGAGTCCGATGTCGGAGCTTCGAAGGGCGGCCTGTTCGACGCCAGCCGGCAGTTGAGCCAATTGATCGGCCGGCCGACGACGCCGTTCGCGGCGCTGCTCAAGTCGCAACTGGCAGCGCAAGCCGCCTGAGCCGGGGCATCTGGCGAACCGGGAGGGCACCGCCTCCCGGCTTCGGCGGCCTGGCCGTCCTATCGCTCCGTTGCTGGCCCGGAAGGCGTTAGGCCAGTTTTTGCGCAAGTGCTTTCGCTTCCGGTTTCCGGAAAATCTTCAGCAGATACAGCACGTCCTTGTGGACGATGGCCTTGTACAAAGCTGTTCCCTTGGCACCGGAAAATTGGCGCAAGGCAGCGGCGGCGAATCTGGCCTGGCCAATGATTTCGGCCTTGCGTGTTTCCGCAGCGTCGAGCGCGCGAACGACGCCGGCGTTCAGCAGGTCTTCTTCCTCGACCAGCAGATTGGCGTTGGCGAAAGCCTGCTGTGTCCCTGCCATCATCTTGGGACTGCGCATATCCACCCAGCCGAAGCGGCCGCCGGGGCGAAGAACGCGTTCCACTTCCTGAACGAAGCGGTTCATGTCGCCATAGCAATGCGAGCTTTCGACATTGATCACGACATCGAACGAGGCATCGGGAAACGGGAGGCGCTCGGCGTCGCCTTCGACGAAGCGCAGATTGGCAACCTCGGCATGCCATTTTTTTGCTGACTCGATCGCCGTTGGCGAAAAATCGAGCCCGGTCATGGCCGCCGGCTGATAGTGCCGTGCCACCCAGGAAGCACCGCCGCCGCGTCCCGAACCCACCTCGAGAACATCTTTGCCTGCCAGGTCCAGCCTGGAGGCCAGGCGGTAATAAAGACCGATGAAATAACGATCCTTTTCGTCTGCTGCCGCGAGCGGAAACGGGCTGCTGCCGGCTTCCGGCAGCCAGCCATAGTTCATGAAAGTCCAGTCGTCGCTCTTCCACTTCCGGGCGATGAACTGGTAGCAGGTCTTCCAGATGAGGCGATGGATGAACGGCGGCACCCGGCCTTCGTCGATGAACTGCAGTAATTTCTGGAAGGCTTTATCAAGCATGGTCGTCCTGGGGCTTCATCGCGCGTTCATTGAAATAGTCCCGCCAAGGCTGCGCATAGGCGCTTTCGGCACCGGCTGCCGGGAAGAAATTGGGTTTCAGGAACTGCAGGTAGTACCAGATGATGCGGCGGTAGTATCCCGGGGTGCCCAGCATGACCCACAGCAGCGCAACTTTCGTCTTCCAGCTGGTGGCGTAGCCACGGACTTGCAGCAGTTCGAGCGCGAGTTCGAGTTGCATCCGGGCGATGTAGTGGGTTGCCGTCAGCATGGCGCCACAGCGCAGGAAATAAGCCTGCCACCTCGGCAGCTTTGCCGAGGCCACCTGGAATACCTCGAACGCCACCGCCTTGTGTTCGATCTCCTCCAGCGCATGCCAGGTCCACAGCTCGCGATAGCGGGGGTCCGAGTCGGCAAGAATTTCCGGATACTTGAGGGTGATGTAGCCCAGGCAGGCAGTCAGGTGCTCCAGGCCAACGGTGACACTCAGGCATTCCAGTTTGCCCTTGACTGTAGCCAGCAGTTTTCTGATGCGCCCATAGACGTCTGCCAGCGGCAGGCCCTCGTCCTGGATCGCCCGGTTGTAGGCTTCGTGTTCGCGCGTGTGATAGGCCTCCTGCGCCGAGAATGCCTTGATGTCTTCGCGCAAACGCGGGTCGGTGACGTTGTCGGCGTAGGCATGGACGGAACGAATGAAGAAACGCTCACCTTCCGGCAAGAAGAGGGAGAAGGCGTCGAAAAAAGCGGTCCGGACTTCGTTGTCGTCACACCATTTGGGCGCCGGCTGACGGCCAATGCCGAAACTGATATTGCGTTTCGGAATTCTCGTTTCTGATTCGTCGCCAATTCCGTTGGAATCAACTGGCTCAGCATGATTCATGCGGCTTACTCCTGCATTATTTCGTGTTGCCAAGGGCGGCGGCCATGCTACCCGCTTTTCGCCTTCCTGCCCAAGCCGGCAGCGGGTTTTAGTCGGTTGCCGCCGCGCTGGCCCGCGACAGTGCCCGCGACAGCGCCGAGGCATTGATATAGCCGGCGTCGCGGGCGGCGCTCTTCAATCCCTTGCCCGCTTGCACGGCACGGCGGGCGATGGCCAGGCGGATGGCCGACAGGTATTTACCCGGCGTTTGCCGCATCACGTCGCGAAAGGTGTTGGCAAAGGCGGTGCGCGACATGCCGGCTGCTGCGGCCAGCGTTTCGAGCGTCCAAGGGTCTTGCGGCCGGCTGTGCATGGCGACCAGGGCGCGGGCGATGCGCGGGTCGGCCAGGCCGCTCAACAGTCCGCCGGTGCTTGTCGGGTGGGCGATCAGATGGCGCAGCAGGCCGATGAACAAGATGTCGCCGGCCCGGTCGAGCAGGGCTGGCTGGCCGCAACGCGGCGCCTGCAATTCGGCGGCGATCAGGTCGATGACGTGGCGCAGCGAGGATTCGGCGCCGGCCAGCGACACCACCTGCGGTTCGGCGAATTCGCCCAGCAGTAGCGGGGCGACTGGCCCGTCGAGCCATGCGCGGGCGCACATCAGGTGGCGCAAGTCGGCGGGCGATGCCGCTACCAGCGCATGCGCGGCGTCGGCCCGGCAGACGACGATACAGGGTGCGGTCAGCACCTGGCTGGCGGTCGCCGGCAATTCGAGATGCAGATGGCCCGCGGCCAGCAGATAGAGATGCAGGCAGGGCGCCGGCTCGGCAGCAATCTCCAGGCGGGCAAAGTCGGGCGGCGCCAGACTGACCCGCACGCGCGGCGCCAGGCCGGCGAGCAGGGCAGACAGTCGATCGAGGCGGGCGGTGGCAAGCATGTGTACTAATGGCAACGATTAATGAACGAAGATTGGCAGTGAGTTCAGCACAATGGCCCTGGTCGGTCAAGCCAGTCCGCCGCCCGAAAACCTTCGTTCAATCAACCAAAGGATGCCCCCATGTCGATTACTGCCCTGATGCCGCGCCAGCCGGTTCCCGCCCTCGATCTCGCCCTTACCGGTGGCGGCCGTTTCGTGCTCGGCGCCGACCCGGCCGAGCGCTTCGACCTGATCGTCTTCTACCGCGGCCTGCATTGCCCGATCTGCGCCAAGTACCTGCTGGAACTCGAACGCCTGGCGCCGGAATTCGCCCAGCGCGGCGTCCGCCTCGTCGCTGTCAGCAGCGACGAGGCCGAGCGGGCCCAGGCGATGGCCGACAAGGTCAAGGCCGCGGGGATGAGCATCGGCTACGGCCTGAGCCTCGCCAGCGCCCGCCAGTGGGGGCTGTACATCAGCGCCTCGCGCGGCAAGACCTCGATCGGCATCGAGGAACCGGCGCTGTTCAGCGAGCCGGGCGTCTTCCTGGTCCGCCCGGATGGCACGCTGTATTACGGCGCCGTGCAGACCATGCCCTTCGCCCGGCCACAGTTCCAGGATCTGCTCGGCGCCATCGATTTCGCCATTGCCCACGACTACCCGGCGCGCGGCGAATATGAGGGCGCGGTGTGAGTCTTGGGCCGGCCTGTCATTGCCCTGTTGCCGAGACGAGGGACATAAGCTAGAAAACACTTGAGAAATGATCGTTAAGATAATGATTAAAAATAAATTATTTATCAGTGACGTGGTGGTATGCCATCTGCCATCTGCCATCTGCGTTCCGGCTTTCAGGTCTGCCGCGCCGCCATTCAGCGGCCCAATCTGCTAATCTTGCAAATCGAAACTTAAACTTTGGATTTGCAAAAAAGGCGGTGTCCATGTATCCACGTCAAGCCCGCAACACGCTGGAACGGCTGGCCCGAGGCTTCCCGGTGCTGGCGTTGACCGGGCCGCGTCAATCCGGCAAGACCACGTTGGCGCGTGCCGCGTTTCCCGACAAGCCCTATGTTTCGCTGGAAAACCCGGATGAAAGCGATTTCGCCGAGCAGGATCCACGGCGTTTTCTGGCGCGCTTGCCGGATGGGGCGATTCTCGACGAAGTGCAGCGTTGCCCGGCCTTGTTGTCCTGGCTGCAGGGCGTGGTCGACGAACGGCAGGTGATGGGGCAATTTGTGCTGACCGGCTCGGCCCAGTTCGACCTGATCGCCGGCATGAGCCAGTCGCTGGCCGGCCGGGTAGGGCGGGTCGAACTGCTGCCGCTGTCGCTGGCCGAAATGCAAGGCGGCAACTGCCTGCCGCCGACGCTCGACCGATTGCTGCTCAATGGCGGTTACCCGGCCATCTATCAGCGCGATCTGGCAGCAGGCGACTGGTTCCCCAACTACGTGGCGACTTACCTGGAACGCGACGTGCGGCAACTCATCGCCGTGCGCGACCTGTCGCGGTTTCAGCGCTTCGTCCGGATGTGCGCGGCACGTTCCGGGCAATTGCTCAATCTGACGGCGCTCGGTGCCGATTGCGGCATCTCGGCGGTAACGGCGCGCGACTGGCTGTCGGTCCTCGAGGCCAGCTATCTGGTGACCCGCCTGCCGCCGTATTTCCAGAATTTCGGCAAGCGCCTGGTGAAGACGCCCAAGCTCTATTTTCTCGACGTCGGCCTGATGACCTGGCTGCTCGGGATACGCGACGAAGCGTCGCTGGCCACCCATGCCGCCCGTGGCGCCCTGTTTGAAACCTGGGTGGTGTCAGAACTGATCAAGCAACGCTTCAATGCCGGCCAGCCGGGCGACCTGTACTTCTGGCGCGATAGCGCCGGGCACGAGATCGACGTCGTATTCGAAAGCGCGGCCGGGTTGCAGGCGATTGAAATCAAATCCGGCAGCACCTTCGCGGCGGACTGGGTGGATGGACTGAAGAAATGGCAGAAATTCACCGGCGACACGCCAATCCGGAAGCCGATCCTGATTTATGGCGGAGAGGACAGCCATGAGCGGGAACAGTGTTTTGTTACGGGGTGGAAGAATGCGGGGTGGGGCTAACTTGCATGCACCGGGGCGATTCAGTTAGAGAGATTTTTTAAATTCAAATACCTTTGGCCCGTTGGTTCTTTCAAGCGGGTGATCTGGATCTCGATCCTCGGCGTCGCTCCATTCACGCTGCTGCTGCCACATGTTGACCGGTTGTGGACTGCGCTGCTCTCGGTGATCATCGGCCTGATCCTGGCCTCGGCCTTCTCGGTCAGCCTGGTCTACGCCAGGGAACTCGTCCGCGGCAAAGTCGGCGCCATCTCCAGCCTGTTCTTCGGCATGGGCGGCATCGGCGCCGCGCTACTCGGCCAATTGGCCGACGCGACGAGCATCGAAACGGTGTACCAGGTTTGCGCCTACCTGCCGCTGATCGGGCTGCTAAAGGTGTTTTTGCCGACGATCAGGACAGAACACGAGGAACTGCTACCCGGCGATTACACCGCCGACAGGCTGTCCTTCAGCTTCGCGCGGCGAAAGTGCTCGACCACGAAGTCGATGAACACGCGGGTTTTGGCCGGCAGGATTTTCTGCGCCGGAAAGTAGAGGCAGAGGCTGCCGCCATCGACGTACCAGTCGGGCAGTAAGCGCAGCAGGCGGCCGTCGCGCAGGTAGGCGGCGGCGTGGGGCAGGCTGACCAGGGCAATGCCCTGGCCCAGGCTGGCCGCCAGGCAGGCGGCACCGGGGTCGCTCAGCGTCATGCGCGTTTTCAGACTGACCGGCCGCTGCTCGTTGGCCCTATTGCGCAGCGGCCAGGAACGGATGCGGCCGGTTTGCGGCGAGCGGATCAGGATGCCGTCGCAGTTGGCCAGGTCTTCCGGCTGCTCGACCGGCGGCTTGTCGTCGAGATAGTGCGGCGCGGCCACCAGAATGCGGTGGGCCGGCGCCAGCTCGCGGGCGATCACCCCCGGCGGCAGTTCGAAGCCGCCGCCGATGGCGGCATCGAAACCCTGGCCGATCAGATCCACCTGCCGGTTGTCGAAATGCCAGTCCGGCGTGATCCCCGGGTAAAGGGCGAGAAACTCGCCGAGCAAAGGCACCAGGTAATCCATGCCGAACGTCACGCCCATGCTGACCTTGAGCGTGCCGGCCGGCTGCCCGGCGGCGCTGCCCATGTTGGCCACCGCCGCCTTGATGCTGGCCAGCCCGTCGCCGACTTCGGCGAGAAAGCGTTCGCCATCCTCGGTCAGTGTCAGGCGGCGCGTACTGCGCAGGAACAGCCGCACCCCCATGTCGGCTTCCAGCTTGGCGACATTCTTGCCGACCGCGGCCGGCGTCAGGCCGAGGCGCCGGGCGGCTTCGGCAAAGCTGCCGGCCTCGGCGCTGCGCACGAAACAATCGATGCCATTGAGCGTTTCCATCGTTCCACCATAAACCGTTGGTTCATTCTGAGTATAGGGATTATGGGCTACTCAGTATCGATTAACACGCCGATACTGAGTTCTCGGTCACGGCGATCCGTCGGACTAAACTTTGGAGACATCATGTCGAACAGCACTCGCAACTCCCTGCAAAACAAAGTCGCCCTGGTCATCGGCGGCTCCCGCGGCATCGGCGCCGCCATCGTCGAACGCCTGGCCGCCGAAGGTGCCGCGGTCGCCTTCACCTACGTCAGTTCGGCGCCGAAGGCCGAAGCGCTGGCCGCCGGCCTGCGCGCCCAGGACCGCAAGGTGCTGGCGATCCAGGCCGATAGCGCCGACGAGCCGGCGCTGCGCGCCGCCGTCGACACCACCGTCAAAACCTATGGCCGCCTCGACATTCTGGTGAACAATGCCGGCGTGCTGGCCGTCGGGCCGCTGGAAGATTTCAGCATGGCCGACTTCGATCGCACGCTGGCCATCAACGTGCGCAGCGTTTTCGTCGCCATCCAGGAAGCGGCACGCCATATGGGCGAGGGCGGCCGCATCATCACCATCGGCAGCACCAACGCCGAGCGCATGCCCTTTGCCGGCGGCGGCGTGTACGCCATGAGCAAGGCCGCCATCGTTGGCCTGACCAAGGGCCTCGCCCGCGACCTCGGGCCGCGCGGCATCACCATCAACAACGTCCAGCCCGGCCCGGTCGATACCGACATGAACCCGGACAGCGGCGAATTCGCCACCACGCTCAAAGGCCTGATGGCCCTGCCGCGCTACGGGCGTACCGAGGAGATCGCCAGCTTCGTCGCCTATCTGGCCGGGCCGGAGGCCGGGTATATCACTGGCGCCAGCTTGACGATCGATGGCGGGTTTGCGGCATGAGCGGGGCGTGACGGGGCGCGGTCCAGCCCGTCGGTGACGGGCAGTCGGTTCGGCGCCACCGCTGATGCACGATCAATCGTTTTTTCAGGCGAGCGCCCGTGCCAGTCCGCTGAGCAGTTCTGCCCCGTCACCGCGCCACGCGGAACCATGCATGCACGCCAGAATCCGCGGCTGCAGCGCCGCCAGCTTGTCCAGCACCGGCAGCGTATTCGGCCCGTGGGCGTAGTAGTCCATCTGGGCGCGCATCGCTTCGCTCGGGCCGAGAATGTCGCTGTCGACGATGGGCGGATGATCATCCCCGGGTTGCGTGAACAGATCGCCGCAGAGCAAGGCCTGGAGGCCATCGATCATCAGGTAGCCATTTTCCCAGCCATGCGGCACGTGCGGCGCATCGATCCAGCGCACCGTGTAGCGACCGAGCGACAGGCTCTCCTGGTCGGCCAGCGCCACCGGCGCCCGATCGGCGATGTCGGTCACCGAGACCATGGCGGCAAGGCGACTGCACAGGGGTCTGGCGTTCGGCGCGACGGCGAGAAACTGATTCAGCGAGCCGCATTCATCGCTTTCGACATGCGAGAAGCCGATGTAATGCAGCTTCTCCAGCGGCACAACCGTGGCGATGGCATCGCGTATCTGCGGAAACAGCGCCCGGGGGCCGGTGTGAAACAGCAGCGATCGCTCGTCACGCAGCAGATACTGATTGAACGAGAAGCCACCAGGAACCACCGAGACCGGCGTATGGACGCGGAGCAGGCCATCGGCAATCTCGTCGATGCGTGTGCCATTCAGTTGAGATTCGGCATTCATGATCGTCACCCCGGCGCCTTGCAACGACCATCTGACTGTTCGCCGACATTCAAGGTTCCGAACGGACACCGACCGCGCGGAACCCCATCTCCCGGCCCAACATCCGGCCTTACTGCGTGGTCGGCGAACGGCTCAGCAATTCCTTGCGGATGGCCATCAGCGCCTGGCTCGCCTTCGCCCGGTTCTCGGCGCCCATGCGCAGCATGATCCGCTGTCCGGCAGACCGCTCTTCCAGCGACTTGTCGGCATAGGTGTAGAGCACCTTCGGCTGCTCCAGCGCAATCGGCGGCGCCACGTCGGGCGTGGCCAACAGATTGTCGATCGCCTCGATCAGCCGGTCATTGAAAAAGCCGTCGGGGTAGCCCAGTTCGCGGTAGGCCTTCTGGAACACCGGATAGAAACTCACGTACATGTCGACCAGACGCCGCGGGTCGGCCGCCACCAAAATCTTCAGATAGCCGACATAACGCTGGTCATTGGCCGGCGCAATGCTCAGCCCGCCCGCCTGGCGATCAACCAGAAAAGCCCCGGCCACCGGCTTCACCGGCATCATCCTGGCCGGCGGCGGACGCCGCGGCAGATTGTCGATGGTCGCGACAAAGCGGCGGATCATCCGGTCGGAATAGAACAGGCTTTGCAGCGTCTTCTCGCCGAACAGCTTGGCCAGTGCCTGTCGGTACAGCGCCTCGCTTTGCTCGATATCGGGGAGCGGCGCTGCCGTGGGCTCGGCGGCCGGTAGCGGATGCCGCTCGACCGGCAATGGCGGCGGCGTCACGGCAGCCGGCGCCGGCGGTGGTGGGGGCGCCTCCACCATTGGCTCAGGCACCGGTACTTCCGGTTGGTACAGCCAGAAAGCGACACCGAGCCCCAAAGCGACGACGATGCCCAGCAGCAGAATCAACTTCTTTCCCATTGAAAACTCCTTTCAAGAGATCGAATATGGTTGCAATGGCCAAGCCGGAACGCAACATGGTGACGCCAAGTCTACGCCCCTGCAGCGGACGAGCCTACTCGCGCTTCCCGGACGTTAGCCAGGCCTCAACGACATCCTTGGCTTCCTTGAGACCGAGCCCGTGCGCCACGCGTACGCATTTGATGGCTTCGATCTTGTTGTCACGGGCCAGCGCCGCCATGGCATCCGGCGGCAGCGTTAGCCGATGCCGCGCCTGGTGTCCGATGTCCGTTCCCGGCTCGGCTTGCATATCCGTGAGATGCGCATCAGGCGGGTCAAGTTTCAGGCTTCTCACTTCTGCTCGTGCCGCCTTGAGCGGAATCCCGCGCTCCGCATGGATCAGCCGCACCGCATCGTTTTCGCGCCCGGCCGCGACCAGTTCACGAATCCGGCCCAGGATTTCGGCTTTCGGGTCGCGGCCGAACAGGGCATTGAGTTGCGCCGCCAAGCGCAGCAATTCGCCGTCGGGATCGCCGCTGTAAGCCCGGGTGAAGGGAATGACGCCCGTTGCCGTGCGCAAGACAAGGCGGCGCGAAAGTCCGCCACCCGTGCCCGGCTCATGATCGACAATCGCCTCCGCCGCCACGCATTCCACCGCACTGAATGCGACTTGCCCGGAATGCCGGGAAAACAGCGTCCGCCGCCGCCAGACGACGATTCGCGCGGCGCGTTTGAAGACGAAGCTGGCGTTCTCGTAAGTGACTAAAAAGGCGCCCAGAAAGAGCGCCGCGGCACAGACTGAGCCAATGAACTGCTCGGCGTTCGCCGCGCCGACACGGAAGTGATAGAGCGCCAGGCCGGACAACAGCAAGCCGCCACCCAGGAGGAATTTCGCCAGCCCGCCGCCGTCGGCCACGGCCTCGATACTGCCATCCAGATGCTGTTTGATTTTCATTGCAGGCTTTCATCTTGAGCGGGGGAGCGCGTCCGGAACTTCGTGCAACGGCGTTCAGATCGGTTCGGGGCGATTCGCTCGGCGTACCTGATGGTAAATCGGGGCGACGCAGCACGCCAATTCGAAATCCCTATGCTTCTTTCCGCTGCCGCTGCACCGCAATTCGAAGCATGGAGATTGGCATCATGTGATGCTATCGTTAATGCATTACAGAAAAAGGAGAACCCCATGCGCACGACGCTCGCCCTCGACGATGATTTGCTGGCCAAGGCCCAGGCCTTGACCGGGGTTTCGGAAAAAACCGCCTTGATCCGCGAAGCCCTGCGCGCGCTGATTCAGCGCGAAAGCGCCAAGCGCCTGGCGCTGCTCGGTGGTTCCGAGCCGCAACTCGACGACGTGCCAAGGCGGCAGACGGAGTCGGCATGATCCTGGTCGATACCTCGATCTGGATCGACCATCTGCGCCAGCGCGACGAGCGCCTGAGCAAGCTGCTCGACCAGGGCCAGGTGCTGGCCCATCCCTTCGTGGTCGGCGAATTGGCCTTGGGTAACCTGCAGAACCGCGCGGTGATCCTCGACGCGCTACAGGATTTGCCGCAAGCACCGGTCGCCACTGACGGCGAGGTACTGAGCTTCATCCAGCAAAATGCCCTCTACGGGATGGGCATCGGCTACGTCGACGCACATTTGCTGGCAGCCGTACGTCTCGCGCCCGGCACCGCATTGTGGACACGGGATATACGGCTGCTGGCAGCCGGCACGAGCTTGGGGTTGGTGGAAAACGGGGGGCATTGAGCGAACGCCTTGCCGTTCTGCGCACAAGTCAGTGCGCGGCCCACTTCCGATATTTCGTAAATGTTTCCGACCCTTTGTTGCATTTCACGAAATAAAAGGGCGTCAGCTGACTACGAATGGGCGTGAATCGGCTGGGCTACCAGCCGAACGCCGAGCGCCGCACAAACCTTGCTGATAGTTTCAAAACGTGGGCTGGCATCGGGGCGCAGCGCCTTGTAGAGCGCTTCGCGGGTAATCCCGGAGGCCTTGGCGATGTCGCTCATACCGCGTGCCCGGGCAATGGTGCCCAGCGCATCCGCCAATGCTGCCGGATCGTTTTCTTCCAGTACCACGGTCAGATATTCAGCAACGGCCTGCTCGTCCGGCAAATGCTCTGCCATGTCGAATTCAGGCAGATCGGTGATTTTGAATTTCCGGCTCATCGTTCAATCCTCCAGCCTGGCGGCCAACTTGACGGCCTTGGCAATATCAGCGGTCTGCGTAGCCTTGTCGCCACCACCCAGCATCACAATCAACACCTTGCCGCGTTGCACCTAGTACATGCGCTAACCCGGCCCGAAGTGCTCTCGCATCTCAAACACGCCATCGCCAACCGGCTTCACATCGCCAAGATTGCCTTTCTGGGCTTTCTCCAGCCGGCGCGCCAGACGGCGATGCGTCATGCCGTCCTTGAGGCCGTTCAGCCATGCGGTGAACTCGGGAAGTGGCTTGATCGAGTACATGGGAAAAGTGTAGTCGTTCGATTACGGTTGGTCAATTTGTGGCAGCGCCAGGGAAATCGTGGTCCGTCCCTTGTTTCTGCTTGTTTCTGCCTTGTTTCTGAATATTTAATTCGACCCTGGCCCCTTTTAGTTGATAACAAACTATGGAACGCACTCGACATTTACACCATGTTTTATAAGCAATTTAGCTACAGGACCACATGAGCCTCTTAGCGTCTTTAGCCGTTTAGCCGCGGTACAGCTCTTTAAGGTTGGGTCAAAAAAATCAATGTCCTCTGTGTATAGAGAACACTCACCTTGCTTGGCGACCACGCTAAGAGCTAAACGGATATATACGAGATCCCGTCCAATAGGAAAACCACAGTTTTTTAGCTTTTTTTCTACCTCTCCATTTTTTGATGTAGGTAAAAACTGGATGGAGTCATCTTGAAGATGTGAAGAAAGCCAGACTTCAAACCACTCGAAATCAACAACGCCTCTCCATTCGGATTCTATTATTCTGCCGGAGTCATAATAAACAGGATATGAAGATGTAATTTTTTCTAATAATTGCCTTGGGCAGCCACACAGATTATGTGGTTTTCCAATTTCCATTTGGAAGTATCCTTTGAACACATTTGCATCTATCAGCATCGAACAATTTCCATATTTAAATTAAATATTTGCACGAGCTGTTGCTAACTCTCGTGCCTCTTTTAATCTCTCAGGAAAAAATCCGCCAGGCCAATCTGTTTTAAAAACCCCTCTTTTGTCAAGTTCAAGCTTTACCAGCTCTTTGCCATCAGGCGCTGGATTTACATAATAGACGTTAATATCATCGGGGCTTAGTTCGCCTGATGCAATATGTTTCTGAAGACGAACAATCAGATGTTCACTATGTGTCTCAATTATTGATTGAACCCCTCTCTTGCGTAAATCGAGGAAAAAATCTCCGAGTTCAGCCTGCGCTTTAGGATGTAGATGAATTTCAGGTTCTTCAACAATAAATGTGCTACCAGATGCCGAGTTTAACCCAGCCACAAGTACTGGAATTACTTGACTGTTTCCATACCCTACATCAGCAAAGTTCGCATACTCTTTCGTAATTGGATGCTGAACATGAATTTCAAAGTATCGGTCTGAAAGTGGCACTATTCTTATATCAGATGCAATCCCCGCAAGCGTGAGCCACTTAACAACGCTTTGCCGAATTCCACGTGACTTCTTACCTCTACGAATTGAATCCATCGCAAGCATAGTCAAGGCATGCTCACCACTCGCGCCAACTTTTTGACGGCGTTCGCCGGTATAAAGATATGTGCGGGATGGTGGAACACGCATCGCGCCGACATACTCAACCGCCTGAAAAAAACGAGTAGTCGTATATGCATTACGACTGGATATACGTCCTTTTGAAATTGCTTGTTTTACAATTGGATCAGAATCATCCATGGATCCACCAACGATCTGTCGCGGCAGAAAATTTCTTACGTCGAATCCACGGAATACTCCAGAATTAGACAAACTAGGAGGGACTTCTTTATCGGCAAGGCGGCGAATAATAAACCGCTCTGAGTCCTCGTTGAACTCTGCACTTAGATGGTGTCGCCCATTTCCAAAACACTCAAGCCGTTTAAGAATTACTTCCTTGAGTGCAGATCGGTATTTATAATGTAATCTAAAATTTATGCTTTTATCTGATTGTAATAGCATTCTATCTGGATTACTTTTTATGGTAAACGAAATATCTAGGTGACGCCTAGTGCCGCCCCCATGAATAACGTCTTTATATGTACCAAAGTCGCCCAACGCGCCATTCAATAAAAGTCGAACATTTGGGTCGTTACTTTCTAAAGTTTGACTCAGCAATCGAACAACTGAAACCGCGGAGGATTTTCCGGAGTTGTTTGGTCCGACAAAAATTGTAATTGGTGCAAAATCGATATCCAATCGGCGAAAGCTTCTAAAGTTAAGCGCCGTTATGTTTTCTAGCATTTGAATTATTCCTGTAATTTAAAATGTTTTTCCAGAAACACAATTAAGCCATTAAAAATTATTATAATATTTTGTCTTTTCATTCAATCGTTAACTCGGTAATCCAGTGGGTTAATTACGCGGCATATTGGCTTTTTCGGTGTTTGAAATAGAACATAACCCGTTTTGGGTCATTCTTAATCAGGACAACGGGTCAGAGTGATTCGACAGGGCGAAAGGGGTGTCAGAGATATTTTTGGTTTTGAAATTGCAAATGCCTATTATCCCTTTGATTGATCTTAGGGTTAGGGAGCAAACAGCGAGGAAAAGTACGGTTTTCCAAAGTAGCCGGCAGCTATTAAAGCTCCTAAGAAGATAACAAGCGAAGCATACTTGGTAAGGATGAACGATAGCTCGCCGCGTTTTACACGCCGCCATTCATTCTTCAATACGCGCTGGCTCTCAGCCGTAAAAGACTCGGCTAAGCTGCTGACATGATCTTTCTCAAAGATCTTCGACGACGTCAACAATGCGTGGGTATCAGTAAGGTGCTGCAAGAGTTTTTGGTGCTCTTTTGGATTCAAGCGAAATCTAATTCGGCTGTACATCATCTCAGCTTGGCGTACCTCTTCGTCCTTTTCTTCTAAGTAGTTGAGCAGACTCTCCATGCTTTCGCCTCTATTTCGCTTTACACGAAGAAAGGAGGAAATTGTATTTATGTGAGAGAGAAACTCAGACAACTCCTCCCTTAATGCATCGATCCATGCTTGGCGAAACTCGGAGGTCTTCTGGTCCTTGGAGAGAACCGTGCTTACGAAGGATATGGACCCCGCAATAATGGCAGCGGAGATTGCACCGATGGCAGGGTGTGCGGAGGATGGGATTTCCATATGCTCTCTAACGTGAAGGTCACCGGCACTGCGCGGGTTTATCGCGCAACGTCCGGTAGGCAAAAGGGTTATGCATTGAATAGGTCACCGTTTGCTCCTTGGATTGGTGCTAGGTGACTAAAAATCAACTTGGGTCGCTTTGCTCCAATGCGACCTTTCTCATCGATTCTGTCAACGACACCAACTAGGCGGCAGCGATCAAAAAGCATTTGCTTAAACGGAACAATGTTGCCGGTATCTGGATATGCGGTGAGTATATGCCCTTGGTACTTAAAACCCATTGAATGGGAGGTCTTGTTCTCGCGCGTAACCTCGCCTTCAAGAACAACTCTTTCGCCGTGAACCAACTCCGGAAACAGAACCTCTTCGGTAAGTTCTTCTTCATCGTCAGTAAAGATGGCTTTGTCATCTTGAGTGATAACTTCTGCATCAATTACATTTCCCTCGATCACGCCAACGGATAGAACGATCGTTGGGTCAATGTTCGATGCCAGTTTGTCCAGAATCTTTGGACTACAGCCAACATATAAGTCGAGATAGCGCTTTGGGACGAATAGATACTCTCCCCTCTCGTTCGGAATGCCGACGAGTGTATTATCATCGGCGAACTTCACATTTTCGAAGCGACGTTGAAGCAAGTTACCAAGATGCTTTCCGATTCTTGCAACCCACTTGATTGCTTGCAGTGAAACCCGAAAAGCGTCCTTGAATCCGACGCCGTCGAAATCTCTTTCAGCCATCTTTTTTGCGGCATTGGTAAAGTACGCCGTTGCAACTATGCCCATGCCAAGCTGTATCAACGTTCCGACATCTGACGGGATAGATGCTACCCATGAGCCTTTTTCGATTCGCACGGGAATCTCGAAATCAACATCCCTAAGCTCTGGATTCTGTGCCGCCATGAAATGGCGAATGGCCTCATCAAGTCCCAAGAGTGCTTTGGCGGATTTTCTGGCATCGAATGAGCCTGTTTCTAGGCGCTTGCCCTCGTACTTCACGAAGCCAATAGATTCGATTTCGTCGCTCATGGAGATTGCACTCGCTCAGTTGGAAAAGACATAACGTGAAATCGACGTCAGTAAAAAAGTCCATATCTGGCTACTTTTTGCCAGATATGGATACATATTTCCACCGCTGGACATCCCGAAATATCCATCGCTAGGCCTCCCCCACCATCCGCGTTTCGAGATTCAGAGACTTGATTGTCTTGAGCGGTAGCAACCAGAGTTTCCGGTCCGGGTGCCAGGTGGCGCCGGCTTCCTTGCTGTGCCGGCGCAGGTCGGTTTCGCCGTAGGCAACGCGTATCCAGGCGGTCTTTTCGGGTTTGGCCGGGCGTTCTTCGACGATCAGTTCGACCGTGGCCAGGCGACGATTCAGCAACGGGTCGTGGCGGTAGCGGACGCAGAGCAGGGCATCGCCGAAGCGTTCCAGCCGACGCTTGGTGCCGGGAGCGCCGGGCAGGGGCCGTTTGATGGCGGAAGTTCCGGCGGCGCTGTGGTGGCGGGTCGTGCTGGCTGGCATCGTCAGGCAGGCGAGCAAAAAGGATGGCGCAGCTTAGTTGACCACCGCATATGGCGCAAGCATCGATGCCGGTGATTGGCTCTTTTCCCGGGGCCTTGCGGCGTCTGCCCGGTACTAAATGCTCAAGCGCGAATAGCCGACCCCGCCGCCCTTCTCCACGCGGATCTGCGCCGGGATGCGTTCCTTCATGCCGTCGACGTGGCTGATGACGCCGATCATCTTGCCGCTGGCGTTGAGCGTGTCGAGGGCGTTCAGGGCGATTTCCAGGGTGTCGGCGTCGAGCGTGCCGAAGCCTTCGTCGAGGAACAGCGAGTCGATCGAAGTCTTGTGGCTGACCAGGTCGGAGAGGGCGAGCGCCAGCGCCAGGCTGACCAGGAAGCTTTCGCCGCCGGACAGCGTACGCGTGTCGCGGGCGGCTTCGCCCTGCCAGCTGTCGACGATGTCGAGTTCGAGCTCGCCGGTGCTTTTGCGGCGCAGCAGGTAGCGGCCGTGCAGGCGGGCGAGGTGACTGTTGGCCAGGTGCAGCAGGTGGTCGAGAGTCAGGCCCTGGGCGAACTTGCGGAACTTGTCGCCCTTGGCCGAGCCGATCAGGCTGTCGAGGCGTTGCCAGATGTCGGTCTCGGTGGTTTGCGCGGCGATCTGCGCGAACAGTGCCTGCTGGCTCTGCCGGGCCTGCTCGTCGCGGGCGAGCAGGGCGCGCTGGGCGCCGAGCTGTTCGCTGAGTTCGCGGCGCTGGGTTTCGAGTTGGGCGAGGGTGGCGTCGAGTTCGGCCAGTAGCGGCACCGGGATGTCGCCTGAATCGCCCGGCGGTGGCGTGGTTTGCAGGCGGAGCAGCTTGTCGCCGGCGGCCTTGAACACGGCCTCGGCCTGCTGCTTGGCCAGATGCCGGGCTTCCTTCAATTGCAGCAGACGCTGGCGTTCGTCGGCCGGCAGCAGCGCCGCGCTGTAGGCGGCGAGGTCGGCGAAGGGGCTGGCGGCGAGCGCCGTCTGCCAGGCGGTGGATGCTTTGGCGAGGGCTTTTTGCTGTTGGGCGAGGGTGGTTTCGAGTTGTGACTGGCGGCCTTGTTGGGCGGCGAGTTGCTGGGTCAGGTCGGCGATGCGCTCGGCGCAGCGTGCGAGGGCGGTAGCCGGGTCGGCCGTGAGTTCGTCCGGTGTTGGCCCTTGCGCTGTGGTCGCCGGTTCGGCGGCGAGCGTTTGCCAGCGTTCCAGCCACTGTGCCGCCTGCGTCTGCGCGGCGTCGTGGCGGTCCAGTTGTTTGACGAGGATTTCGGCCAGTTCCTGGCGGCGTTTCTGCGTTTGCTGCCAGTGCTGCCATTCGCCGTCGCGCTGCTGCAGCCAGCCGGCGGGTTCGGCGGGAAGTTCGTAGCCGGCGGCGACTAGTGTTGCGCCGAGCTTGGCGTCGAGGTCGGCTTGTTCCTGGACCAGGGTTTGCGCGGCTTTGGCGAGTTCGGCCTGGCGCAGCTGGCCGGTTTGCGTTGTCTGCTGTAGCAGTTTTTGCTGGTTGCCGGCGGCGAGCAGGGCCTGGGCGCTGTCGGCGGCGGTTTTGCCGGCGGCGTTCAGCGCCTGTTCGCCCTGGTCGGCGGCGTGCAGGCGCTCGGTGAGTTGGGTCAGTGCCTGTTCGGCGGTGTGGCGCGTGGTGGCGAGGGTTGCCGGCTCCTGCCAGGCGTCGACCGCCAGGGGCGTGGCGCTGGCCAAGCCGGCGAGCAGTTCCGTCCATTCGGTTTGGGCGCGGGCGATGTCCTGCGTCGTCCTGGCCTGCTGGGCCAGCCATTCCTTTTGCGTGGCCTGGGTCGAAGCCTGTTCGGCCTTGGCCTGCTGGCCTTTCTGGACGAGGGCTTCGAGCGCCGCCTGTTTGTCCTTGAGCGCGGTTTCGGTGGCCGAAACGTCGAGCGCCGCGTAGTCGGCAATGGCCGGGTGCTCGTGGGCGCCGCACAGCGGGCAGGCTTCGCCCGGCTGCAGTTGCCGGCGATGGGTTTCCAGGCTCTGGATGCGGCGTTCCTGGTCGAGCAGTTTCTGCTTGTCGGCGACCTGGCCGGCGAGTTCCTTGTGCTGTTCGCGCAGGCCGACCAGAGTTTTTTCCTGGGCTTCGATCTTGGCCTGCGCCTGCTGCAGTTGCGTCGCCTGCGTCGTTTGCTGCGCGGCCAGTTCGCGCCGGCGCCCGGCGACGGCGGCGAGTTGCTGCCAGCGGTTCACACTGGCCTGCGCGCGCTGCCAGTGCTGGCGCAGATCGGCCAGCTTCTGGCCGGCGAGGCGCCGGTTCTGTTCGGCCTGGGTTTTTGCCAGCGCGGCGTCGGCGGCGGTTTTGGCTTTTTCGGCGGTGTCTACGGCAACGCTTTGGGCGGCGAGTTGGCGGGCGGTTTCGGCGAGTTCCTCGGCGAGTTTCTGCTGGGCCTGCTGCTGGGCGGCGAGGTCGCGGCCGAGCTTGGCGCGCTGCTCGAACTGCTGGCGCCAGATGCCGAGGCGTTCACCGAGTTGGCCGCGTTGCGGCTGAGCGGCGCAGAAATCGTCGAGTTGTTTGGCTTCGTTCTGGCTTTGTTGCAGGGCTTGCCGCGCCTGGGCGGCGAGCTGGGCGCTGAACTGGCTGGCGGCGGCGTGTTGGGCGAGGTATTCGGCTTGCAGCTGATCGCGGGCGGCGTGCAGCGCCGTGAGTTCGGTTTCGGATTGCCGGCTGGCGGCGTCGGCCTGTTGCCAGTGCAGGTGCAGTGGCTTGAGGGTTTCGGCCGGTTCGCTGTCGGCCAGTTTCTGCAGTTCCGGCGCGGCGGCGGCGAGGGCGGTAGCGGCTTGCTGGCGCTTGCCGTCGGCGGCTGTGACTTCCTGTTCGCCTTGCGCCAGGTCGAGGCGCCACTGGCGCCGGGCTTGGGTTTGCTGGTGGCGGCGCTGGACGTCGATCAATTGGCTGTCGAGGCGGCCGGTTTCAAGTTGCATCGCGGCGCGCTGTTCGTCGCCGAGCAGTTCCATGCCGGCGGCGCGGGCTTTCAGCTGGTCAAGCTGGCTCTTGGCGTCGCGCGCCTGTTCGAAGACCTTGCGCGAAATCTCGCCGTAGATCTCGCTGCCGGTCAGTTCTTCGAGCAACTCGGCGCGCTCGTTGGCGCTGGCGTTGAGGAAGGCGGCGAAACCGCCCTGGGCGAGCAGCATGGATTTGGTGAAGCGGGGGAAGTCGAGGCCGGTGATTTCGGCGATGCGCTTCAACTTGTCGTTGGTCTGGCTGCTGAGGACGGTGCCGTTGCCGGTTGCTAATTCAACTTTCGGCGCCTGCAGCGCGCCGTCGGCTTTGTCGCGTGCCCGGCGCTGGCTCCAGAAGGCGCGGTAGACGGCGCCTTTGACTTCAAACTCGACCTCGGCCAGGCAGTCGGCGGTGTGCCGCGTCATGATGTCGTTGTCGCTGGCCGAGATGGTCTTCAGGCGCGGCGTCTGGTGGTAGAGGGCGAGGCAGATGGCGTCGAGCAGCGTCGACTTGCCGGCGCCGGTCGGGCCGGTGATGGCGAACAGGCTGTTGTCGGTGAAGGGCGGTTGGGTGAAGTCGATGGTCCATTCGCCTTTCAGCGAATTGAGGTTCTTCAGGCGCAGGGTGAGGATCTTCATGCGTCTTCCCCTTGCAGGCCGGCGACGATGGCGCGGTAGCGGTCGCTGAGCGCCTGTTGCAGTTCTTCGCTCAGTTCTTCCTGCTGCAGGCGGCGGGCGAAGACGTCGTGCGGGTCGAGTTCGTCCAGCGTTTCGCTGGCGGCGGCGTCCAGGCGGGCGGTGGCGGTGCCGCGCTGGCGGCGGATGCGCAGTACTTCGACCGGCCAGCCGTCGGTCAGCGCTTCGATGCGCGCCGGCAGGTCGGCCAGGTAATCGTCTTCGGCGACAGTGACTTCGAGCCAGGTCGGGCGTTCGCGGGTGCCGGCGGCGGCCGCGGCACCGATGGCGCCGGCCAGCGTGTCGAGGTTGCCGCTGACCGCGACCAGGCCCTGGAAGCGCGGTACTGGCAGCGGTGTGATGGTTTTTAAACCGTCGCTGTCGAGATCGACCAGCAGCATTTCCTGCTGCTGTTTGGCTTCATCAAAACTGAGCGGCAGTGGCGCGCCGCAATAGCGGATGTGTTCGTGCCCGCCGACTTTCTGCGGCCGGTGGATGTGGCCGAGCGCGATGTAGTCGGCCGGCGGGAAGGCGCTGGTCGGGAAGGCTTCGAGCGCGCCGACGTAGATTTCACGGACCGATTCGCTGGCGCTGGCGCCGACCGTGGTCAGGTGGCCGGTGGCGACGATCGGCAGCTTGCCGGGCAGGGTTTTCATCGTTGCCAGGGCGGCGGCGTGCACCGCCGCATAGTGCTGCTGGATGGCGTGCTGCAGCGACAACTGCTTGTCCTCGGCGCTTTGCCCGGCCTGGCTTTGCAGCACGTCGCGCGGGCGGACGAAGGGCACGGCGCAGACGAGGCAGCCGGGTTCGCCGTTGCGTTGCGGCAGGACGACGACCTGGCTGGCGGCGTCAGCCTGGGCGGCGGCGATCACCGTCGTGCCCAGCCGGGCCAGCAGTTCGCGGCTTTCGCCCAGGGTTGCCGGCGAATCGTGGTTGCCGGCGAGCAGAAGCAGGGCGACGCCGGCTTCGTGCAGGCGGACGACCAGCTGGCTGTACAGCTCGCGGGCGTAGGATGGCGGCGTGCCGGTGTCGAAAATGTCGCCGGCGATCAGCACGGCATCGACGGCCTGCGCCTCGACCTGTTCGAGCAGCCAGCCGATCAGCGCCTGATGCTCGGCCTGCCGGCTCTTGCCCATGAAATGCTGGCCGAGGTGCCAGTCGGAGGTGTGGAGGAGGCGCATGGGAATGGAAAAACGAAAGAGGGCGATTCTAAGCCGAACCGGTCAGCGGCCGGGCTGGTGTTCCCATCCAGTACCTTCACTTGCCGCGCGTCACGGCCGGCTCTTACGGGGCATCGTCGGGCTTGAATTCGACCGCCAGGTCGATGGTGAAGGCGCGTCCGCGCAGGCTTTCGGGAACCGCGGTGTGGCCGGCGGTCAGGAACATCATCTCGAGCGCCGCCTGGTCAATGATCGGGTACTCGCTGCTGCTCAGCAGCTTGATGCTGATCGGCGCACCGCTTTCCGAGATCGCCAGGCGCATGGCGACCCGGCCTTGCCAGCCGGCATCGCGGGCAGCCTGCGGGTAGCGGCGGAACTGCCCGGCCTTCCGGCCGAGCGCCAGGTGGTACTCGCGCAGGCCGGCGACGTCGATTCCCGTGCGCAACGGTTCGACTGGCTGCGCATCCGGTTCCGCCTGTGCCGGCGCGGGCTCGGCCGCGGTCTCTATCGGCGGCCGTTCGGCCGGTACCGGCGCATAACGGCGTTCCTCGGGCTGGCGCGCCGGCGGTGTTTCGATCGGTTCGGCCGGGCGCGGCTGGGGCTGTTCAGTGGGCGGTGCCGTGACTGGGCTGTGCAGTTGGGCGCGCAAGTCGCCGCGTCGCGCCGCAGAGGGTTCAGACAACAACAAGCCGGGCGCCTGCCAGAGGATCAGCGCATGAATGAGGAGCGAACCGGTCAGCGACGGCAGCAGGCGGCGCCTGTCGCCAAGCCGGCGAACGGTTCCGGCGCCTGGGTGAAATGGTACGGACATCCCAAGGAGTATGGTCGGGCGAAGCGGCGGCGGTCAATGCTTGGAACCCACCCGGCAAGCGCGGTCTAAGGTTCCATGACCCGCCGCGGCGGGGGCAGGTTCCGGCTCCGTCGCGTCATCCGCGGGCGAGGAGATTGATCATGATCATGAATCACATTCCGAGCATGCTGGTTTCCGAGAAGACCGGCTGGGAAGAAATCGACAAGTCCAATTATTCGGCGCGCTGGTTCTTCCGCAGTCTGGTCACGCCGCTGTCGCTATTGCCGCCGGCCATGTACGCCTATGCCGAGCTGGTCCATCCCGGCGTGATCTTTCCGCTGTCGATGCCGGCCCTGACGGCCATGCAGTTGCTGGTGACCGGCATCGTGTTCTACGTGATGCAGTTGCTGATGGTGCCCTACATGGCGATGCTGATTCAGCGCATGGCCAAGGGGCGCGACCATGATCCGGGTTACGACGGCGCCTACGCCCTGGCCGCTATCGCACCGGTGCCGCTGTGGCTGTCGTCGCTGTCCCTGCTGGTGCCCAACCAGGGCTTCGTGATCGGCGTCGGCATCGCCGCCTGGATCGCGGCGCTGGCCCTGATCCGGCATGGCGTGCGGCCGTTGCTGCATATCGACGACGAGAAGACCGCGCACTACATCGCCAACATGGTCTCGCTGGGTGGTATCGCCGCCGGCATCGGCCTGCTGGTCGTGTCGGCGATGGTCCTCAGCCTTCTGCTCGGCGCCTGGTAAGCGCCGGTCGTTTCGGCAAGCTCGAGCGGCCGTCGCCGCCGGTTCAGCGACAACGGCCGCCGCTCATCCGGGAGAAGCCGGGGGCGCCGTCGTCGCTGGTCGGGCGGATGCAGATGGTGATGCCGAGTGAGCGGGCGGCCTTGTCGATGTCCGGTGGAAAAGGCGAAAACGGGACCGAACGTTCGACGACCGACCGGATATAGGCAATTTCGTCGGCCTGGTCGCCGGCATTGAGCACGACGAAGGATTTCAGCGAGCCATCGGAGTTCAGCCGGAAATGGATGGCGGCGGGGCGCACGCCCTGGCCACGCCGATCGTTGCCGACATGCTGGGCGCTACGGTTGAGGCGCCGCACCAGGCCGTCCAGATACAGCTCCAGGCTGAACGGGTCGGCCGGCGGACCGCCCGGGCGGAGCTCCAGCAGCGCTTCGCCGGCTTCATCGCGGGCCGCCATCTGCCGACCTTGTTCGCGCGCCATGACCCGCGACCGTTCGGCCAGCGTTGGCTTGGCGGAGGCTCCGGGCTGCCTGGCCAGTTCCTCCAGGAAATTATCCATTTCCGCCTTCTCGGCCGCGGTCCAGGTCGGTTGCGCCGTTTCCCGCGGCCGTTCAGCCGTCAGTCGGCGCGGTCGCGGTGTCTTGCTGGCGGGAGCCGCATGCTGGGCGGCGGGGGCTTCGCTGCTCTCGACCGGCGCTTGGCTGGCCGGGACGAAGCGTGCCTCCAGGCGCGCGGCGGCCGCCGGGCGAGCGGTTGGGGCATGCTGCGGAGCCAGCAGCAATAGCAGGTGAATGGCCAGTGAAATCGCAAACGCCCAGAGCAGGGGGCGCCGCGCCGGCGAGAGAGCGATCGACATCGGCGCCATTTTAAGCGGGGCAGCATCCCGGGCTCGCGCTTTTGTCCGCGTGGCCGGCTTGCCGGAGCGGCTGGGGAGCGCCCGAACCCGGCCCGAAACCCCGGCTCGCCAAGCCGCCTCAGGTATAATGCCGGCCTTCCCGCCTAACCCGAAATCACTCCCCATGGCCGACATTCTTTGCCTCAAGGGCGACGCCGCCTTTTCCGCCTTTCGCCTGCAACGCCTGACCAATCGCCTGACGGCTGCCGTGTCGGATATCGAACGGGTAGACGCCGATTACTGGCATGTGGTGGCGCAAAAGCGTGCGCTGACCGCCGACGAGCGGGCCAAGCTGGCGGCGCTGCTGGAAGAGCGGACCGCCCGGGCCGATCAGGGCGAACTGTTCCTGGTCACGCCGCGCATCGGCACCATTTCGCCGTGGTCGTCGAAGGCCACCGATATTGCCTTCAACTGCGATCTGGAACCGGCCATCGAGCGCATCGAACGCGTCGTCGCCTTCCACGTCGTGCTGCGCAACAACCGGGCGCTGAGCGCCGACGAGCAGAAGACCGTCGCCGGCCTGCTGCACGACCGGATGACCGAATCGGTGCTGCCGGGCTTCGCGGCCGCCGGCGAACTGTTCCGCCATTTCGAGCCGAAGCCGCTGGCGACCGTCGACGTGCTGGCCGGCGGCAAGGCCGCGCTGGTCGACGCCAACGGCGCGCTCGGCCTGGCGCTGTCCGACGACGAAATCGATTACCTGCTCGACGTGTTCACGAAGGCCGGCCGCAACCCGACCGATGTCGAACTGATGATGTTCGCCCAGGCCAATTCCGAGCACTGCCGGCACAAGATTTTCAACGCCTCCTGGGTGATCGACGGCCAGGCCAAGGACAAGACGCTGTTCGGCATGATCCGCGAAACCCATGCCGCCAACCCGCAGGGTACGGTGATGGCCTACGCCGACAACGCCTCGATCATCGAAGGTGCGACCATCCAGCGTTTCTACCCGGATGCCGACCGCGGCTATTCCTACAAGGAAGAGCTGACCCATATCCTGACCAAGGTCGAGACGCACAATCACCCGACGGCGATTTCGCCGTTTCCCGGCGCGTCCACCGGTTCCGGCGGCGAAATCCGCGACGAAGGCGCCACCGGCAAGGGTTCCAAGCCGAAGGCCGGCCTCTGCGGTTTCTCGGTCTCCAACCTGAACCTGCCGGATGCGCCGCAGCCCTGGGAGCATGCCTACGGCCGGCCGTCGCGCATCGCCTCGGCACTGGACATCATGCTCGAAGGCCCGATCGGCGCCGCCGCCTTCAACAACGAATTCGGCCGCCCGAACCTGACCGGCTATTTCCGTACCTATGAGCAGGATGTCGCTGGCGTCGTTCGCGGTTACCACAAGCCGATCATGATCGCCGGTGGTCTGGGCAGCATCCAGGCCGAGCAGTCGTTCAAGGATGAAACCTTCCCAGTCGGCACGCTGTTCGTGCAATTGGGCGGCCCCGGCATGCTGATCGGCCTGGGCGGCGGCGCTGCCTCGTCGATGACCGCCGGATCCAATGCCGAAGACCTCGATTTCGCCTCGGTCCAGCGCGGCAACCCGGAAATCCAGCGCCGTGCCCAAGAGGTGATCGACCGTTGCTGGCAGATGGGCGCCGATAACCCGATCCTGTCGGTGCACGACGTCGGTGCCGGCGGCGTTTCCAACGCCCTGCCGGAACTGGCCCACTCGGGCGGCGTCGGCGCCAAGTTCGACCTGCGCAAGGTGCCGATCCTGGAGCCGGGCATGTCGCCGGCTGAAATCTGGTCCAACGAATCGCAGGAGCGCTACGTGCTGGCCATTCCGCCGAACCGTATCGGTGAATTCCAGGCGATGTGCGAGCGCGAGCGCTGCCCGTTCGCCGTAGTCGGTGAAGCCACCGGCGACGGCCATTTGACGGTGACCGACGCCCACTTCGGCGTCAATCCGGTCGACATGGAAATGGAAGCGCTGCTCGGCAAGCCGCCACGCATGACCCGCGACGTCAAGCATGAGCCGGAAACTTTCGTCTCCTTCGACGCCACCGCCATCGAACTGAAGGACGCCGCCTATCGCCTGATGCGTCTGCCGACCATCGCCGACAAGACCTTCCTGATCTCCATTGGCGACCGCTCGGTCGGCGGTATGACGGCGCGCGACCAGATGGTCGGCCCGTGGCAGGTGCCGGTGGCCGATGTCGCGGTGACGACCATGGGCTACCAGGGTTACCTCGGCGAAGCCTTCGCCATGGGCGAGCGCACCCCGCTGGCGGTGTTCGACGCGCCGGCGTCCGGCCGTATGGCCATCGGCGAGGCGCTGACCAACCTGGCTGCCGCCGACGTCGGCGAACTGGGCAAGGTCAAGCTCTCCGCCAACTGGATGGCGCCCTGCGGCGTCGCTGGTGAAGACGCCCGCTTGTTCGACACCGTCGAAGCGGTGTCCGAGCTGTGCAAGGCGATCGGCGTGTCGATCCCGGTCGGCAAGGATTCGCTGTCGATGCGCACCGCCTGGGAAGATGGCGGCGAGAAGAAGCAGGTGGTGTCGCCGCTGTCGCTGGTGGTGACCTCGTTTGCCGCGGTGGGCGACGTGCGCAAGACGAAGACGCCGCAACTGGCCGTCGATCAGGGCGAAACCGAACTGCTGCTGCTCGACCTCGGCCAGAATCGCCTCGGCGGCTCGGCCCTGGCCCAGGTGTACAACGCCACCGGCAGCGAGGCGCCGGACGTCGACGATCCGGCCAAGCTGAAGGGCCTGTTCGACGCGGTGCAGAAGCTCAATCACGATGGCCTGCTGCTGGCCTATCACGACCGTTCCGACGGCGGCCTGTTCGTTGCCGCCTGCGAAATGGCTTTCGCCAGCCGCCGCGGCGTCTCGCTCGATCTCGACGGCCTCTGCTACGACGCCGGCGCCGGCGATGTCGATGGTTCCGAGAAACGCCCCGACCTGCTGGCCGGCCGCGATTTCGAGCATATCGTTCGCGCCCTGTTCAACGAAGAACTCGGCGCCCTGATCCAGATCCGCCGCGCCGACCGCGAAAAGGTGACGTCGGTGCTGCGCGCCCTGCGCGTGCCCTACCATTTCGTCGGTCACATCAACGAATGGGACGAGATCCGCGTTACCCGCAACGCCAAGCGCGTGCTGCGCGAAAAGCGCGTCGACCTGCAACGCGCCTGGTCGGAAACCAGCTACCAGATGCAGACGCTGCGCGACAACCCGAGCTGCGCCCAGCAGGAATTCGACCGCATTCTAGACACCAGCGACCCCGGCCTGACGCCGAAGGTCACTTTCGATCCGCAGGACGATTTCACCAAGGTCTATCAGGATCTGAGCGGCCGTCCGCGCGTAGCAATCCTGCGCGAGCAGGGCGTCAACAGCCATTATGAAATGGCCGCCGCCTTCGACCGCGCCGGCTTCGCGTCGGTCGACGTGCATATGAGCGACATCCTCGCCGGCCGCGTCAGCCTCAAGGACTTCAAGGGCCTGGTCGCCTGTGGCGGCTTCTCCTACGGCGACGTGCTCGGCGCCGGCCAGGGCTGGGCCAAGACCATCCTGATGCACGAAGTCTGCCGCGACGAGTTCGCCGCCTTCTTCAATCGTCCGGATACCTTCGCGCTGGGCGTCTGCAACGGCTGCCAGATGATGAGCGCGCTGAAGGCTATCATCCCCGGTGCCGAACATTGGCCGGCCTTCCGCCGCAACAAGGTCGAGCAGTTCGAAGCGCGTTTCGTGATGACCGAGATCCTCGATTCGCCGTCGATCTTCTTCGCCGGCATGGAAGGCTCGCAAGTGCCGATCGTCGTTTCGCACGGCGAGGGTCGGGCGGTGTTCGACAATGCCGACGACCAGAGCAAGGTGCTGTCCGCCGTGCGCTACGTCGACAACAAGGGCGAGCCGACCGAGGCCTATCCGTACAACCCGAACGGTTCGCCGAACGGCCTGACCGCCGTGACTACGGCCGACGGCCGGTTCACCATCATGATGCCGCACCCGGAACGCGTCTTCCGCACCGTGCAGATGTCCTGGCACCCGGAAAGCTGGGGCGAGGACTCGCCGTGGATGCGGATGTTCCGCAACGCGCGACGCTGGGTCGGCTAAAGACCGGCCCGACAAATGAAAAAAGCAGCCTCGGCTGCTTTTTTCATTTGGGCGGCGAGTTGGCGATCAGGGCTTGAGCGGCTCGCGCGCATCACCCAGTCGATCGATGACACGGTGTGCCGCTTCGTTGAGATCGGGGAGCAGGAGGTCGGCCGAATCGCCGAGACCATTATTGCTAAGGTCGATGATTTCGTTGGCCAGCGCATGAAAATGACGGTCGGCAGCGAGCAGGGCGGCCAGGATGCTGTTGTTGCCTGCGGCCACTTCCGGACTCAGGCAGCTTTCCAGGGTGCAGCCACGATGCTCGGAGAGCGGCATATCCGCGTAATCGCCGCCGGCGAAGGCATTGATGAACTGGCGGCGCCAGTGGTTGTGCAAACGTATGGCGCCGTCGATATCGATACGCGTCATGGGCGGGAGTCTCCGTCGGGTTGAGTGCTGGGGGCAAGCACGCACCGCCCTCAGCCGAAGCCCGAATTATGCCGCAGACCGCCGCTGCGGGTCAGTGGGGAAATCGCTATCCGCCCGGAAAATCCGCCGTAGCGATTACTTTCAGGAGAGTCCGAGACGGACGGGGCACCAGGTGCCGGTCAGCCGGGCCAGGCGCCTCCACAGGCCGGCGAGGCGCGGCGGCCGTTCCAGACGGAGGCGCCCGCCGCCGCCGATGCTTTCGAGCAACGCCAGACCGTTGCTGGCGAGGCGGTAGCTCTGTCCGGCGCGCAGGAAAACGTCGCCGGCTTCGCCCTCGACCGTCAGCCAGATGGTGCCGGCGGTGCACCGCACGCTCAGGCCGCGCGCTTCGCGCAGTGAAAGCGGATGGTTGTCGGCGAGGCACAGCTCGCCGGAACCCAGATCGATTTTCATGGCGTTCTCCGGCTGGACTATGGATGGCAGTGTAGATTCCGCCTGGCCGGTGATACAGTGGCAATGAAGTGAAATTGTGACCAGTACAGTTCCTGTTGTCGGCAACTGTGCTGCTGGCAAATGGCGTCAACTGTATTGGTGAATCCCGATGAGCGAATTGTTGCGTTACGAAAAGCTGGCCGCCGAACTGGAAGGCATGATGGCCGACGGCGCGCTGCGCCATGGCGACCGTCTGCCGTCGGTGCGGCGTCTGTCGCAGGAACGCCGGTTGTCGGTGTCGACGGTGGTGCAGGCGCTGCGCCAACTGGAGAGCCGCGGGCTGGTCGAGGCCCGGCCGCAATCCGGCTATTTCGTGCGCCGCCCGGGGCCGGTGCGGGCCGAGCCGACCCGGCGCTCGACGCCGGAGACGGCGGTGCCGGTCGATGTCACGCAGCGTCTGGTGCGCGTGCTGCAGGCCGGCTGTCAGCCGCTGGTGGCACCGCTGGCGGCAGCCCTGCCGGCGGCGCAGCTGCTGCCGGTGGCGGCGCTGCAGCGGCTCTATGCCGGCGTCGCCCGGCGGCATCCGAAGCTGCTCGAAGGCGGCAGCCACGTCAACATGAACGAGCCGGCGCTGGTCCGCCAGTTGGTGCGCCGCTCGCTGGCCTGGGGCGGGCCGCTGGCCAGCGACGAGATCGTCATCACCAATTCGTGCACCGAAGCGCTCGGCCTGTGCCTGCGGGCGGTGACCAAGCCGGGCGATACCGTCGCCGTCGAGTCGCCCGGCTATTACCTGATGCTGCAGCTGCTGGAAACGCTCGGCCTGCGCGCCCTGGAAATTCCGACCGACCCGCGCCACGGCCTGTCGGTCGAAGCGCTGGAGCTGGCCAGGCGCCACGGCGGCATCGCCGCCTGCCTGCTGGTGCCGAACGCCAGCAATCCGCTGGGCAGCGTCATGCCCGACGACAAGAAGCGCCAGCTGGCGGCGCTGACGGCGGCGCGCGGCATCGCGCTGATTGAGGACGACATCTATGGCGACCTGCATTTCGGGTCGCAGCGGCCGTGGCCGATCAAGGCTTTCGACACGGCCGGCAACGTCATGCTGTGCTCGTCCTTTTCCAAGAGCCTGACCCCGGCGCTGCGCATCGGCTTCGTCGCCGCCGGCCGCTACCGCTCGGCCATTGCCTTGCAGAAGACGATCACCAGCGGCGGCACCAATCCGATCACGCAGAACGTGCTGGCCGAATATCTCGAATCGACGGCCTTCGAGCGCCATCTGCGCGCCTTGCGCCGGGCCTACGAGCAGCAGGTCGAGGCCATGCAGGCAGCGGTCGGCCGGCATTTTCCGGCGGCGACGCGGCTTTCCCAGCCACAGGGCGGCTACGTGCTGTGGGTCGAGCTGCCCGAGGAATTCGACACGACGCAGCTGTACGAGCGCGCCATTGCCGAGAACCTGGCTTATGTGCCGGGCGAGTTGTTTTCGGCCAGCGGCATGTATCGCAATTGCCTGCGCCTCAATTGCGGCAACCCGCATACGCCGGAAATCGAGGACGCGGTGCGCCGCCTGGGAAGGGTGATCAGTGGCGCCTGAGGCGGCGAAGGGGCGGCAAACTACGGTATCATTGGCGACTTTTGGCAGGCTGCGCCCTGCCGTCCTGAACGATTTCGAAGGATTTTCTCGTCATGTTCGACGCAGTCCGCAATAACAAGATCATCACCCAGGCGATCCTCGGTCTGATTGCCATCACTTTCGCCTTCTTCGGTCTTGAGTCCTATGTCCGCGATCCGGGCTCGGCCAACGACGTGGCGAAAATTGGCGATCTGAAGATCAACCAGCAGCAGTTCCAGCAGGCCATGCGCGACCAGCAGGACCGCATGCGGGCTCAACTGGGCGAAAAGTTCGATCCGAAGATGCTCGATGCGCCGGAAGCGCGCAAGGCCATCCTCGATGACCTGATCAACCAGCGTCTGCTGATGCTCGAGGCCAACAAGCACCGGATGTTCGTCAGTGACGAGGCGATCCGCCAGACCATCCTCGGCATCCAGGCCTTCAATGTCGACGGCCGGTTCTCCAACGAACGTTACGATGCCGCCCTGCGTGCCCAGGGCATGACGCCGGCCGGCTTCGAAGCCCAGCTGCGCCAGGACATGACGCTGCAGCAACTGGCTGGGGCGGTGGCCCGCTCGAGCATTACCGCCAATACCGTGGTTAACCGGATCCTGTCGCTGCAGACGGAAAAGCGTGATGTCTCGGAAGTCCGGATCGCGCTGGATACCTATCTGGACAAGGTCAAGCTCGCCGACGACGCGGCGAAGAAGTATTACGACGAGAACAGCAAGCAGTTCCAGGTGCCCGAGCAGGCTGTCGCCGAGTACGTGGTGTTGTCGATGGAGGGCATCGGCGAACAGCTGGCGGTTACCGAGGCCGAGATCCAGGCCTGGTACGACGGTCATCGCCCGCAATATGAACAACCGGAAGAGCGCCGTGCCAGCCATATCCTGATCGCTTCGGAAAAGCTCGGTGCCGACAAGGCACGTGCCAAGGCCGACGAACTGCTGGCTGAAATCCGCAAGAATCCTGGCAGCTTCGCCGAACTGGCCGGCAAGAACTCCGATGATCCGGGCTCGGCCAGCAAGGGCGGCGACCTCGGCTTCTTCGGCCGCGGCATGATGGTCAAGCCGTTCGAGGACACCGCTTTCTCCCTGGGTGAAAGCGAGATTTCCGGTGTCGTCGAATCCGATTTCGGCTTCCACATCATCAAACTGACCGGTATCCATGCCGCCAAGCTCAAGCCGCTGGCCGAAGTCCGTGGCCAGATCGAAGCGGAATTGAAGAAGGCTGCAGCCTCGCGCAAATTTGCCGAAGCCGCGGAAGCCTTCAGCAATACCGTCTATGAACAAGCCGACAGCCTGACGCCGGCGGCCGAGATGTTCAAGCTCAAGGTCATCCGTTCCGGCTGGCTGCAGCGCCAGGCCAACCCGGCCAACGGTCCGCTGGCCAACGAGAAGCTACTGGGCGCACTGTTCGGCGAGGATTCGATCAAGAACCGGCGCAACACCGAAGCGGTCGAGATTGCCACGAACACGCTGGTCGCCGCCCGCCTGGTCGATTACAAGCCGGCAACGCTGCAGCCCTTCGAGGGCCTGAAGGCCAGCATCGAAACCCTGTTGCGCCGTCAGGAAGCCCAGATCCTGGCCGCCAAGGACGGCGAAGCCCGCCTGGCGGCCCTGAAGAAGGGCGAAGACAGCCTGGCCTGGGGCCCCGGCAAGGTGGTCTCGCGCATGGATGCACGGGCCATCCCGCCGCAGGCCGTGCCCGCCATTTTCCGCATGGATGCCGCCAAGTTGCCGGCCTACGCCGGCGTCGATCTGCCGGGCAGCGGCTATGCCCTGTTCCGCCTCAATCGCGTCGAGACTGGCGTCGCGCTCGACGAAGCCAGCCGCAAGGCCCTGCAGGGCCAACTCGACAACTTCTCGGCGCAAGAGGAAATCCGCCTGTTCCTGGCCGCGCTGCGCAGCCGCTACAAGGTGGAAATCAACCAGGGTGCGCTGGAAAGCAAGTAAGTATCGGGCCGGGGCTGTCGCGGCCCCGGAATCGGTCCCGTCAAAGGACAAAAGAAAACGCCGAACGGTTTGCACCGTTCGGCGTTTTGCTTTGGCCGGCGGCCGCAGCCGCCGCTGAATCAGGCCGGCAGCGGCTCGGCGTTGCCCAGGGCGGTGGTGTTCATGCCGCCGTCGACGTAGAGGATCTCGCCGGTGATGCCGCTGGCCAGGTCGGACAGCATGAAGGCGGCGGCATTGCCAACTTCCTCGATGGTCACGTTGCGGCGCAGCGGGGCATGGTGCGAGTTGTAGGACAGCAGCTTGCCGAAGTTGCCGATGCCGGAGGCCGCCAGGGTCTTGATCGGACCGGCAGAAATGGCGTTGGCGCGGATGCCTTCTGGGCCGAGGCAGAAGGCCAGGTAGCGCGTGGCGGCTTCGAGACTGGCCTTGGCCAGGCCCATGGTGTTGTAGTTCGGCATCGTGCGCTCGGCGCCCAGGTAGGAGAGGGCGAGGGCGGCGCTCTTGCGGCCCTGCATCATCGGCCGGGCGGCCTTGACCAGCGCCGGGTAGCTGTACGACGAAATCTCGTGGGCGATGCGGAAGGATTCGCGCGACATGCCTTCGAGGAAGTCGCCTTCGATCGATTCGGTCGGCGCGTAGGCGATGGAATGCACCAGGCCGTCGAGACCGTCCCAGTGCTTGCCCAGTTCGACAAACAGGTTGGTGATCTGCTCGTCGCTACCGACGTCGAGCGGGAACACCAGTTTGCTGTCGAACTCGGTGGCGAACTTGTTGATGCGATCGATGAAGCGCTCGTTCTGGTAGGAAAAAGCCAGTTGGGCGCCTTCACGATGGCAGGCCTTGGCGATGCCATAGGCAATGGAATGCTTGGACAGCAATCCGGTGATCAGAATCTTCTTGTCGGCGAGAAAGCCCATGTGTTGTTCTCCCTAAGGGGTTTAGCCGGCGGATTATAAAGCATCACATGTTCGGATAGGTCGGTCCTTCGCCGCCTTGCGGCACTACCCAGTTGATATTTTGCGTCGGATCCTTGATGTCGCAGGTCTTGCAATGCACG